>DATCGG010000341.1:0-17084 GCA_036509075.1 Gemmatimonadaceae bacterium | reverse complement strand
AACGGCGCGCACCTGAGCATCCCGGCGCGGTCCGTTGTGGTCGGCGAGAACGTGGTGACCATGTCGTTCGTTACGAAGATCGCCGCGGCCGGCGCCAGCATCATCCGCTATCGCGATGCAACTGACGGAGCGGAATACCTGTACACGCTGCTCGTTCCCGCCGATGCGAATCAGCTCTTCCCGTGCTTCGATCAGCCGGATCTCAAGGCAAGAGTCTCGCTTCGTCTTCGCGCCCCTGCGAATTGGCGCGTGCTCGCGAATGGGCGGGAGACCTCATCGCGCGCTGCGGGCACCGGACAAGCCGCCGACCACGAGTTCGCGGAGACGGAGCCGATCAGCACGTACCTGATCGCGTTTGCCGCAGGTCCGTGGACAACGGTGACGTCGGCATCGAGCAAGCGGCCGATCACGCTGTACGTGCGGAAGTCGCGCGCCGCGGAAGCGGAAGGTGACTCGATCATCGTCGCCAACGACGCAGCGGCGCGGTGGCTCGAAGCCTACTTCGCCCGGCCATTCCCGTTCAAGAAGCTCGACGTGCTGCTCGCGCCCGCATTCCCGTTTGGCGGGATGGAACACCCAGGGGCGATCTTCTACAACGAAGAGCGATTCATCTTCCGTGAACGTCCGACGCTCACGCAGCGCCTCGATCGGACGGCCACGATTTACCACGAGGTTGCGCATCAGTGGTTCGGCGACCTGGTGACGATGCGGTGGTTCGACGACCTCTGGCTCAAGGAGGGATTCGCGACGTACATGGCGGCGAAGATGCAGGCCTCGCTCGATACGGCGTCAGGCGCCTGGAAGCGGTTCTATCTGCGCAACAAGCCGCTGGCGTACGCCGTGGACGCGACGCGCGGCACGACGCCTGTGTGGCAGACGCTCGAGAATCTCGATCAGGCCAAGAGTAACTACGGCGCCATCGTGTACAACAAGGCGCCGTCGGTGCTCAAGCAGCTGGACTACCTTGTCGGGCCCGATGCTTTCCAGCGCGGGCTGCGCCGCTTCCTCGCCGCGCACGCGTACGGGAACGCGACGTGGCGCGACCTGCTGTCCGCCATCGGTGCCGAGAGTGGACGATCGCTCGATCGCTGGGGCAAGGAGTACATCCTGCGACCGGGCATGCCTGTGATCGAGCAGGCCACGGGCGTGACCGCCGATGGGCGGACCCGTCTCGTGCTTCGCCAGAGGCCAGCCCAGACGCTGTCGGGGAAGGGGCCCTGGCCCATCCGGACGAGCGTGATCATCGGTCAGCCCGACGGCCGCATCGTTAGGCGGCAGGTAACGCTGGATGCCGACAGCGCCGTCGTCCCTCTTCCAGCCGGGACCGCGCCACCGACGTTCGTCTACGCGAATGCGGACGACTACGCGTATGCGTTGGTGTTGCCGGACGAGCGAACGGTCCAATGGCTCGAGGAGAACATCTCGAGCGTCAAAGACTCGTTCCTGCGGGCCATGCTCTGGGGCGCGCTGTGGGACCTGGTGCGCGAGGCACGGCTCGATCCCGCGCGATTCACCGCGCTCGCGCTGCGCGAGCTGGCCACCGAGCCAGACGAACAGATCGTCGCTGGCGTACTCGGACGCGTCGGTCGCGCGACGCTGGCATACCTGCCCGCGGAACGACGCGATTCCGCACAGCCAACCGTGGAGAAGGTGCTGCGCCGTGGGTTGGCGGATCCCGATCGGCCGTACGGGATTCGGAAGCCGTACCTCGATACGTACATCCGAGTGGCGGGGACGCCGTCGGCGCTCGCGCAGCTCGACGCCCTCCTCGACAGCACCGAAGCCGCGGGCGCGCCGCTCCGAGCGCCGACACGATGGGCCATCGTGACGGCGCTGATCGAACGAAAGGCGCCGTCAGCCGAGCGCCGTCTCGAACGCGAGTCGCGCGCGGATTCGGGGTCGGAGGGGAAGCGCCGCGCGTTCGTCGCCGGCGCCGCACGCCCCAACGCAGAGGCCAAGAAGGACTACTTTCGGCGGTATTTCGCCGACGAGTCGCTCAATGAGGACTGGGTCACGGCGAGCCTCGATGGGTTCAACGCCGTCCGTCAGTCCGAGCTGACGCGGCCGTACCTGATTCCGGCGCTCGACTCGCTGCGATGGATCCAGACGAACCGCCGGATCTTCTTCCTCGGCTCGTGGCTCACGTCGTTCCTCGACGGGCAGACGAGCGCCGAATCACTCGACGCGGTGGACCGATTCCTGAGCGCCCACAGCGATCTGCCGCGGGATCTCCGAGAGAAGATTCTGCAGGCGGAAGATGAGCTCGCGCGAACGGTGCGAATCAGAGGGGCGACGGATACGCGTTAGGCGCCTGCCGCCTGCCGCCGCTTCCCCTACGGCTGGCCGTACGCGTCCCGCCTCCAGCCAATGCGTCGATCCGCCCGAAGCTGATCGGGCATCGGCAGCATACCCTCCGGCCCATCGCTGATCGCCAGCGTGGCGATATCCGCCACGTCGCTCCGCACATCCGCGAGCACGGCAATGGGGGCGACACGTGCGCTCGGTGCCGCATGCACCCAGTTCGTCAGCACGATTACGAACATCTGCTGGTCCGGGTCGATCCACAGCGATGTGCCCGTATAGCCCGTGTGCCCGTAGGAGCGCAGTCCCATGTAAAATCCGCAGCTACCCCCGCCAACGCACATGTCCCACCCGAGTGCGCGCGCGCCCGCTCCACGCTTGGTGAAGCGAGCGACGGTGGTGTCGCTCACGATCCGGACGCCGTTGTACTTGCCCCCGTTCAGCATCATCTGGGCAAATACCGCGAGGTCGCTCGCGGTCGCGAACAGTCCCGCGTGGCCGGCCACGCCACCCAGCGCGTAGGCCATCTCATCGTGAACTTCGCCGCGAATCGGATATCCGCGCGGCGGATAGTTCTCCGTTGGCGCAACCCGAGCGCGACGCTCCCTGCCAGGTAGGAACATCGTGTTCTGCAGGCCGAGACGGCTGTAGATGGTGCGGGAGACGAACCGATCGAGCCGCTCGCCCGCGATCGCCTCGATCACGAACCCGAGGACATCCGCCCCCACATCCGAGTACTCGGTCCGGGTTCCAGGCGATACCTCGAGTGGCGTTTCGATGATCAGGCGGCGTGCCTGACGCGCGTTATGCGCCGACGCGAGACTGCGGCCTGCCGGCAGACCAGAGCGATGCATCAGCAGGTCGCGAACCGTCACCTGCCCCTTGTCGCCGCCGCGGAACTGAGGCAGGTACCGCGACACCGGCGCATCGAGCTTCAGCTTCCCACGATCATACAACACCATCGCCGCGGCACTCGTCGCGACGACCTTCGTCAACGACGCGAGATCGTACAGCGTGGACTGCGCCTGGACCGCCGGCATGCCCCATCCCCACTCAGCGGACCCGTACCCCTTTTCCCACACGATCGCCCCGCGACGTCCCACCACGACCGCGGCGCCCGGGTAGCCGCCCGCCATCAATCCCTGCTTCACCGAACGATCGATCAGCGCCAGACGCGCGCTATCCATGCCTACCTGCGAAGGAGGCTTGTGGCGCAATACGGTCGTGTCGCCCAGCGCGAGGGCGGCAAGCAGCGTGAGAATCATGATTGCGAGACGATCGACACCGCGTGGTCGTTCCAGAGTTTCCTGGTCATCCTCACGGCTGGGGTTGCTCGTACGACGAGCCCCTGATTCAATTGAGCCTCCTGCACACACCGTTGCAATGCGCCCGACCGAAATCCAGATCACGAATCCCGACTGGGTAGACAGCATGGTGGACTACTCCAGTCGCTACACCGATGACGAAGCGAGAGTTCGCCTCACCATCCAGCTCGCGCGCGAGAACGTCCTCCGCAGAACCGGCGGACCATTCGGTGCAGCGGTTTTCGACGACACCGGACGCCTGGTTGGTGTCGGCACGAACGGCGTCGTCCGGCTCAGGAATTCGAGTGCACACGCTGAGATCGTGGCGCTCGCGATGGCGCAGGCGGCGGTGGGCAGCTTCACGCTTCAGAACGACGGCCAACCTTGCCACGAGCTTTTCTCGTCGTGTGAGCCCTGCGCGATGTGCCTCGGTGCCACGCTGTGGAGCGGCGTGACCCGCGTGGTGTTTTCGGCGATGCGAGAAGACGCGACACAGTCGGGGTTCGACGAGGGGCCAGTCTTCGCCGACTCGTATCGCTACCTCGAGAATCGCGGAATCACGATCGAACGCGGTCGCCTGCGCAGCGAGGGCGCGGCTGTTCTGAAGCTCTACGTCGAGCAAGGAGGTCCGATCTACAATCCGTGAGCCGCTGAGCTCGCGCAGGGAACGCCTCTTGCCCTTTTCGACCGTCGAACTCCAGGAGAGCGTGCGCGTGCGGATGCGTTTTATGACCGGGTTGGTGGCGATGATCGCCATCGGGTGCTCGGTCAGCGAGGATCAGGAAAAACAGATCGGCCAGGATGCTGCGGCGCAGGTGGAGCGAGAAGCGCCGATGATCAGTGAGCCGCAGGTCAGCGAGTACGTGACGCGCCTCGGCTCCGCGCTGGCGTCAAAAAGCGATGACCGCAATCGCGATTGGCATTTTCGAATCGTGGACGCCGAGGTGGTGAACGCGTTCGCGCTTCCCGGCGGATTCGTCTACGTGAACCGGGGCCTCATTGAGCACGCCGGCTCGACCTCCGAGCTCGCCGGTGTGCTCGGCCACGAGATCGCTCACGTCCTCCTGCGTCATTCAGCTCAACAGATCGAGAAGGAACAGAAGACCAACCTCGGCCTGTCGGTGGTGTGTGGGCTCACGAACATCTGCTCGAGCAACGCCGCGCGCGTAGCGATCAATGTGGGTGGTGCTGCGCTGTTCGCGCGCTTCAGCCGGCACGACGAGCTCCGGGCCGATTCGGCCGCGGTCAGTGTGCTGGCGCGAGCCGGCTACGACCCACAGGGCATCGTGTCGATGTTCGCGAAGCTGCTGGAGACGCGTGAGCAGCGCCCTGACCTCGTCGCCGGTTGGTTCGCGTCGCACCCGCTCGAGGAGGATCGAATCGCGGCGGTGACCCGGGTCATTCGATCGACCCCAGGGGCGGATTCGCGGAACCTCGTGAAGGACGATGCAGCGTTTCACGAATTCCAGGCGCGCATCCACTCACTTCCGCCTTCGCCGCCGTCGCCCGCCTCACCCGGCGGGTCACCCTAACGCGCACTGCACTGCTGCGAGACGGGCGGCCGGTTCTGGCAGGCGATGGACTCGTTCATCCCCGAGGCCACCGGCCCGCAGGCGGTCGACACCGCGGCGCGCAGTGCCTCGGCCTGCGTGTTTCCCGAGACCTTGGCGCAATTCCGTCCACCGTTGAACTCCACGCACGCCTGGCAGTCGACGCGCTGGGCTGACATCGTCGACCAGAGGAGAAATCCGGCGAAGATCGCCGCGATGATGATCCCGATCAGAGTTCCGCGTTTCATGGTGGCAACCTGGATGCTAGACGGCTGATTCGCTAGCGCGCCGTCGTAGGGGCCCCTGGCTGCCAGTTACCCGATTGCCCTCGTGGGATGCTGAGGGTTTTCCAGTCCGCGGAGCGATAGTGCTTGGCGAGCAGCACGATCTGTCCGACGTGAAGGGAGATGTGCGTCATGCCGCGGTGCATCGCCGCCAGCGCAGTCATCGTCTCGCCGCGAATCAATACGCTGGCTGTGAGGTCGGCGGGGCGGAGCTGGGCGAACGTGCTCGTAAGCGCGAGCCACCCGGCGTCCCACAGCGACATGATCGCGGCGCGCTGCGCGTTGGCACCTACAATGAACTCGCCGTCGCGATTCCGTGTTGGCTTCTCACCATCGGTCGTGAGGAAATCGGTCCATCGCGACTCGAGGTTTCCGCCGATGTGTTTCACGAGGATCGCGATGCTGTTCGACTCGGCATCGATCGTGCGAAAGAAGTCATCATCCGACACCTGGGCGAGCGCGCGTTCGGCAAGCTCCTTTGCGCGCTGGAACGTGAGAAGCGTGTCCTCGAGGACGGCAGCGCCCAAGGTGTCGATGCTGGTGGACATGGTCGGCTCCAGGTGTGAAATAAGATTGTGTTAATAGATTTGGATCCAAACGACAGCCTTACGGGCGAGACGTCGTATGTTCCTTCGTCTCATCGGGTTGGACATTGACAAATAACGTTACGTGTGCGACCCGTGATGGTGAGTGCCCCGCGGCGTGAACTCCGACTGGCTGCACGCATCGAAGGAGCTACCGCCAGGCTGCGGTGAAATTTTCGACCTGAAGATCGTGACGAACGGCGTTGGTTGCGATATCCATCACCAGCGGTCTGTTACGCGGAGTACTCGGGCCGTCACACGGTCTGCTCGTGACCGACGGGCGTCCTTGTGCGAAAGTGCGCGATATCCAATCTTAGCCTCGCTCTCATCCAACCCGGGACCGCATGCTTCCTCTCCAGTCGCCGCTCGAGGCGTATCGCGCTGATTTGAGCCGACACCCAAACCGAACGGATTTTGGGCGCTCCGACACGGTGTGGCTTCTGGTCGCGCATTGCCTGCATAGGCTTTCGCGCGCGCAGGGCGATGCGCGTCGGTCGATTGCGGAGAACTGCGCATCGGCTATCGGAGACCTCGCGAGCACCGTCGCGCCCGATACGCCGGAAGAAGCCGCGATGCTCGACCAGCTGGCGAGACTGCGGCGTGGCTTGCCGCTAATCGACACGAAGCGCACCGCCGGCGAAGTGGTGGCGTCCGCGCGGATCCTGGCTGAGCAGATGGGGGATGCTGGAGCGCTTTGGCTTTCGTTCAGCACGTTGGGGCACGTGCGGCTCGCCGCCACTGCGGCGCCGCATCGCGACCTCGGTCTCGCGATGGCGGACCAGGCGTGGGTCGCGCGCTCGTTAGGAGATCTTGACAGCGCCGACGAACTCTACGACGGCGTCGCGAGCGCAGGTGAGTCCTATGCGATCCCCGAATTGCAAGCGCGGGCGATGCTCGGCAAGGGCGTCACGGCCCGCGTGCGCGGTAACTATCCGAAGGCGCGTGCGTATCTGCGCGACGGCCTCGCGCTGGCCGAGGATGCGGGGTTGTCCGATCTCGCCGCGGCTGGCCACCAGGGGTTGCTCATCGCCGCTGGAACGGCCGGAGATCTCAACACGGCGCTCGTGCATGGGTGGGCCGCGCACGAGCTGCTGGTGGCGGATCCGAATCGTCAGGCCGACGTCCTGCTCAACCTGTCACAGGCGAGTCTGGACGCTGGTCACGCGCAAGCCGCGCGCAGCGGATTCCTTGCCTCACTCTCGCGCAGCGACTCTGCGCGTTTCCGGCTCGCGTGCCTCGGCGGCGTCGTTGTGGCGTCGGCCGCGGTCGGCGACCGTGCGATGCTCGCGAAGATGGCGACTGTTGCGGAGGAGTGGCTCGCGGCGACGGCGTATCCGTATGAGAGTGCCGGCGTGCTGAAATCGCTCTACCACGCTTTCACGATCGCCGGCGATGCCGAGCGGGCCGAGGGATATCGGGTTCGCGCTCGCGCGCTGGCTCGAAAGAACGGATTCTTCGAGATCGTCTTGGCGACGGAGCCGGCGAAGGCTCCTGCCGTGGCGCAGCCGAGCGCGGCGAAGGCCCGGTTGAGCAGCGAGTCGATGCGGGTAATCCACTCGCTCGAAGCGCTCGAAACCGAGCCCGTCGCGGAAGTGCTCGCGCTTACACCCTAGGGTTGATATAGTCTAGCGACACGCACGACTGCGAGCTGTTCTGTGACTTTGCTGTGCACTTCGGAGCTGCGGTCGGTTCGGTGACCGAGCTCGAGCAGGCGGTTGTCGTGACCGCGAGGAAGAGAACAGCGCAGCGGATCGTGCGGGACATGTATCGCTCCGGAGGGGGTGGTTGGCGCGATACATTTACCACGTCGTGTGACCTTAGACCGACATCGTATGGGCAATGCCCATACGCCATGTAACCCGAGTCCGAATTTTCTGCGGTGATCGTCGCGGTATTGGTTCGCGAGCTGGCCGCACGCGCGCGCATCCAGGAAGCGCTCCGCGGTTATGCTGCTGTACGAACCTGCGATCAGCAAGACGAGTTGCTCGCGCTCGTGGCGGAAGGGCTCGTTGGCGTCGCCGTCGTCGACCTGCGCGATCGCACCGGAGCCACGACGCTCGGAATGGTCCGGACCATTCGCGAAGGATTTCCGAGTGTCCCGGTCGTCGCGTACTGCGCGCTCTCCCCGGATTCGTCGCGCGAGATTCTCGCGCTCGCGCGCGCGGGTGTGAACGATCTAATCCTCCGCGGTGTCGATGACGTGGGCGTGGCGCTTCGTTCCGTCATCGCGACGGCGCAGGAACACTGCGGCGCGAAGCACGTGCTCGAGGCGATCGCTCCACTCGTTCCAGCGAGCGTCGTCCCGTTCGTGCGCTATTCGCTTGAACACGCTCGTCAGGCGGTGACGGTTGCCGACGCGGCCGCGGCCCTCGGCGTGCATCGCAAGACGCTCGTCGACCGACTGGCGACCGCGCAGCTGCCGACGCCGAGCGCAATGATCGCGTGGTGCCGGCTCACGCTCGCGGCGCAGATGCTGGAGGACCCCGCGCGGTCCGTGGAGCAGATCGCGCTGCTGCTCGACTTCTCGTCGGCGGCGTCGTTGCGCAACATGCTCAAGCGATACACGGGCCTTTCGCCGCGCGAAGTGCGTGAGAACGGGGGCCTTCGCTGCGTGCTTCACGCCTTCCGCCAGACTCTCGTCCCGCCCGCGCGCAGCGCAGCCGCATCCTGACGTCGCGCGGGGCCGGCGGCATTGGGCTTGATGATCCTTGGGTCGTCATGCCGCCCCGTGCCAACACCGATCTCCATGGCAATGCGCCGGATTCATCTCCGGTCGCACTGCTCATCATCGACGCGATCAACGACCTGGAGTTCGACGGCGGGGCCCGCATGCTCGCGCGGGCCGTCCGAATGGCCAGGCGCATCGCGCGGCTCAAAGCGAAGGCGTCCGCACTTCGTATCCCCACGATTTATGTGAATGACAACTTCGGGCGGTGGCGGTCCGACTTTCACCGGATCGTCGCACACTGCCTCGAGGACGGCATCCGCGGACGCCAGGTGGTCGAGCAGTTGGTGCCTGACGAGACGGACTATTTCGTTCTCAAGCCCAAGCACTCGGGCTTCTACAACACGACGCTCGATCTGCTCCTCGATTACCTCCAGACCAGGACCGTCATACTCACGGGTATGGCGACAGATGTCTGCGTGCTATTCACGGCCGCGGATGCGTACATGCGCGATCTTCGCGTCATCGTGCCGAGCGACTGCACGACGGCCCTAACGCCGGCGGCACATCACGCCGCACTGGCTCAGATGCGGAGCGTGTTGAAGGCGCACGTGGTCGGCTCGGCATCCCTCGACCTTGCGCGACTCGCCCGATCGCGTCGCTCGTGAGCCTTGGACCGCGGACCGGCCACGACTAGCTTGCGCGGCTGACCCTACGATCCCACGCGTCATGCCATTCTCCTCATTCGGGCTACATCCCGACCTCCTTCGCGGTGTGAAGGAGCTCGGATTCACGCGGCCCACGCCGATTCAGACCGACGCCATCCCGCCGGCGATCGAGGGTCGTGATGTGCTCGCATGCGCGATGACGGGAAGCGGGAAGACCGCGGCCTTCATCCTCCCGATTCTCCAGCGTCTCATCGCGCGGCCGCGGGGCCGAACGCGCGCACTCGTCATCACGCCGACCCGCGAGCTGGCCGCGCAGATCGAGCAACACCTCTCGGAGCTCGCGGTCCACACGCCACTCTCCGGCGCCGCGATCTACGGCGGTGTCGGCATGGGCCCGCAGGAGCACGCGTTGCGGTCCGGCGTGGACGTCATCATCGCCACCCCTGGTCGCCTCCTCGATCACTTCAAACACGACTACGCGCGGATGGACGCGCTCGAGATCCTCGTGCTCGACGAGGCGGATCGGATGCTCGACATGGGCTTCCTGCCCGACATCAAGAAGGTGCTCAAACATCTGCCTGCGAAGCGGCAGACGATGCTGTTCTCGGCGACGATGCCCGCACCGATCCTGGATCTCGCCCGCGAACTCCAGCGTCATCCGGCAACCATCAATCTCGAACGCAAGTCTGCGCCGGCGGTCGGCATTACACAGGCCGTGTATCCAGTTCGTGAGGCGCTCAAGCCAACACTCTTTCTCGAGCTGATCCGCCGCGGCGATCTCAAGGATGTCATCGTCTTCACGCGAACGAAGCATCGCGCGAACCGGCTCACCGAAGTGCTGGAACAGGGCGGCGTGTCGGTGGCGCGCATCCACGGCAATCGCTCGCAGGCGCAGCGCACGATGGCGCTCGACGGGTTCAAGAACGGCAAGTTCCAGGTCCTGGTCGCGACGGACATCGTCGCGCGCGGGATCGACGTGGAGGAGCTCAGCCACGTCGTGAACTTCGATGTGCCTAACGTACCCGACGACTACATCCACCGGGTTGGACGAACGGCGCGGGCGGACGCGACCGGGGATGCGTTCACCTTCGTCTCGCCGGAGGAAGAGGGCGACCTCCGCGCCATCGAACGCGCGGTTGGGCGTACGTTGCCACGCATCACCGTGGCCGGCTTCAACTACGAGCAGGCGCCGGCCGATCGATTCGAGGTGCCGATTGGCGAACGCATAGCCGCCATTCGCGCGCGCCGCGCGGAGGAACGGAAGCGCGCGCGAGAGAAGGCCGAACGCCGGGCGGAGCGGGCAGCGGGGCAGGGCCCATCGGCCCGCGAGCCGCGCCAGACCCATTCACCGAAGGTTGCGGCGCCACCAGCGCGTGAGCGAAGCTCGTCGCCTCCGGTCGCGACACCAACCAGTAGCGGCCGTGAACGCGTGCGCGGGGCGTGGTCTCCTGCGCGGTCGACGGATGGGAACAGTCGTCCGCGTCCGACCGAGGGGCACAGTCGTCCGCGGAGCCACGACGCGTCTCGCGGCGGTCGCGCCGGTGCCGCAGGGCACGGCGAGCGTGCGCGCCACAGTTCAACTCCCGCCGCGCAAGACGCGTCGCAGGGACCGGCCGGACGTCGCCGCCGGCGGAGAGGCCGCGGCCCGGGCCGTGGCCCCGGCAGCGGTCGTACGCCTAACGCCTGACCGTTTTCGGCGCGGGAAGCCGACCGGCGGTCGCGACGCTCGCGCGAGCCGCGTCCGCGAACGATCGCACGACGTCGGCCGTCGCTACCTCCGCCTCGATCGTGGCCACGCTCTTGCCCGCCTGCCAGTAGTCCGCCGTCTCGTCCCCTCGCGACAGACCGCGCTTGAGTTGCCAGAGCGACCGCAGGGCATAGCCGGTTCGCATGAGGTGCTTCGTGCGCGGCCCGCGCAGCAGTCGTTTCGCCAGCCACCCCGCGCTCGTACCGATGCGACGGATATACGGGGTCTCGATGACCGACACGGGGATGCCAGTCAGGCGCTCGGTCAGGACGATGTCCCGCTCATCCGCGTCGATGATCGCCTGCTTGTAACGAGGGTGCGCGCGGCACTCCGCCGTCGCAATGAAGCGCGTGCCCAGCTGTGCTGCCGCATACCCCATCCGCAGCGCGGCGACGTAGTCGTGGGGAGATCCAATGCCACCGGCGCACACGACCGGAAGCCCCAGGTCAGCCACGTCGTCGAGAAGCTTGGCGGCAGAGAGCGGGCCCGCGTGGCCACCAGCTCGATCGTTCACGGCGATCAGGCCGTGGACGCCCGCCGAGAGTCCTTTCTGCGCCCAGCGGCGTTCTGTCACATCGTGGTACACGACGCCCCCGACCTGTGCCACGCGCTCCACGACCCACCGAGGGTTCCCGAGCGACGTGACAAAGAAGCGGATGCCTTCTTCCAGCGCTACGTCCACCCACGCGACCATGCGCTCGTGATAGCGGCGGGACGACCGCTCGATGAGCGCGTTGAAGCCGATCGGCCGACTCGTTAGGCGACGAATGTACCGAAGCCCCGCGCGGAACTCGTGGC
The DNA here is from genome assembly GCA_036509075.1 of Gemmatimonadaceae bacterium. Lineage (GTDB taxonomy): Bacteria > Gemmatimonadota > Gemmatimonadetes > Gemmatimonadales > Gemmatimonadaceae > JAJKIV01. Next base: position 5,183 of record DATCGG010000341.1, on the reverse strand, counting down.
CGTGCACGTAGGTCAGCGAGATCGGCTGCACGATGCCGATGGCCCCCGCCTCCGAGACGGCCGCAACGAGCTCTGGGTTGCTGCATGGGTACATCGCACCGCACACGAGCGGCACGTCCACGTGGGCGTGCCTGGTAAATGGTGTGGCCAGCGCCTCGTGTCGATCCGCGACCGCTGTCGCGCTCATGAGCGCGTTGGGCCGACCAGCCACCGCACGGTTGCTCGCGCGACTTCGTCTCCTGCGCTGTCACGGATAGTCGCGTGGATCTGGACCTCGCGCGACTCTGTTATGGGCGGGAGGTCCACCGTCGACTCGGCGACGAGCGTGCCGCGCGCCTTCTTCAGATAGTTGATCGACAGCCCAACCACGATGGCCCGCAAGGTTGGCGGAAGGCCCGTCAGCATGGCGAGCCCGCTCGCCACTTCGGCGAGATTCACGAGCGCGACGGCGTGAATCGACTTCAGGTGATTGCGAACGATGCGTCGGTCGCGCATCTCAGCGCGCACGTACCCTGGGCGCAGCTCGACGATGCGGGCGCCGATGGTTCCGGTGTAGGGAACCTGGCGTCCGAGGATGAAGCTGAACAGCCAGCGCCCGCCGGGCCACGGGCTCAGCCTACGCCATAGCGAGAGGAGTCGGGCACCGGGCGAGTCTGACATAGCTTCAAAATCTAGGGTAGGCGTAAGGCAGGCATCCAGACAAAGGTGTTCACGGATCACGCAGAAACTGCTGATCGGACGGATGAAAGTTGAAGATCCGTTGCATCAGTCGTTTCTGTTGCAGCCGCGTTGACCTCTGTCTGGATGCCGTAAGCTAGAGATGACGAAGAAACGCCTCCGGGTCGTTCAGGAAATCTCTCGTCAGGCGCACGTGCTCGAGTTCCTCGTAGTCAACGCGTTTCGGCGGCTGTTCGTCGAACGTGTAGATCGTCGCGTTCGGGAACGCGAGCAGGATCGGCGAGTGCGTCGCGATGATGAACTGCGCCTCCTGGGTCAGCATCTCCTTGAGCATCGCGATCAGCCCGAGCTGACTCTGTGGTGAAAGCGGCGCTTCGGGCTCGTCGAGGAGATACAGGCCACCGGGCACGAACCTGGATCGGAACAGCTTGAGAAAGCTCTCACCGTGCGAGTTGGCGTCGAGGTCAACACCGTAACGGCGTTCCATGTCGGCCAGCGAACTCGCCATGGGCCCCCGCGCCAGACCGCGCGCATACCCCGAACGGTCTGCGTACTCCACCTCGATCTCCGCCAAGCGCGTTTGCAGCTCGGCGCGCAGTCGAGCGAGGTACTTGGTGAAGCCGAAGAAGTCTTCAGCACGAAGAAAGAAGCCCTTGTGCGTTCGATGAGTCCACGCGAGTCGGAGGTGCTTCGCGAGCGCGCGCTGCGCAGCGAGCGTTGCGTCATCGCGCACACCCTCGCTCCCCACAGTCGGTACCCCTACCGCAGCGGCGATGGCCTCGAGCAGCGTGGACTTACCGGACCCGTTCTCGCCGACGAAAAACGTGACCGCTGTTGGAAATTCCAGAGACTCGAGCGCGCGCACCACGGGTACCGAGAACGGGAACCCACGTGACCCGTCTCGAAGCGATGCCTTCGGTACGATCGAGTGAAGAAACGGCATGCGAGCGGATCCAGGCGTCGATGCGTAATTGTACATTCCGACACCGCCAATGACTCACCCGAGCGTGGAGCAATCGTGAAGCCAGCATCGACCCGTTCCGTTTCGACCGCAATCGCGCTCCTGTGGGTGGCGCTCGCGTTTCCCGTTGGAGCCCAGACAGGTCCCGCGCCCACGGCGCCCGGCGGTGGTGCGAAGCGGGCGTTCACGCCGGCTGACTGGTACAGGGTCACGACGTTGAGCGGGCCGGCCGTCTCTCCCGATGGGAAGCTCGTCGCATTCACGGTCACGACCGTTCGCGAGGCCGAGAACAAACGCCACAACGAGGTGTGGGTCGTGCCGGTTGCCGGCGGCGAGGCGACGCGATACACGTCGCCAAGCACCGAGAGCTCAAACCCCCGCTTTTCGCCTGACGGGAAGTACCTGCTCTTCAATTCCACTCGGCCCGGTTCACGTGCGCGCACCTGGGGCTTGCGCATGGACCAGCCCGGCGGTGAAGCGGCCGAGATGAACGACTATCCCAACGGGTCGCTGCCTCACGACAAGAGCTTCGCGGTGTGGAGTGACTCGGTCACTCCCGATTCGAGCGCGGACTCCACGCGACGGCGCGATCCATACGCGGCCATGCAGCCGATGGCCCGCCCGCCGTACGGCGCCGTCACCCAACCGCTCGATCCGAAGCGATTCGACGGCCGCCACATCTACGACATCCGGTACAAGGCGAACGGCCAGGGATTCGTTCCGGGGGCGCGTGAGGCGCGCGTGTGGCGCCCTGCCCAGATCTGGGTGCAGAAGCTCGACGGGTCGAAGAAGCGACTGCTCGATTCGACGTCGTACTCACGCCGAGGGGCCACGGTGTCGCCCGACGGAAAGTGGATCGCGTTCGTGGCCGACCCCGCCTTGCGTCCGGATTCGGTCGTCCAGGCGGAGCGGGATTCGCTCGCACGACTGCCGTACGACGCCAAGCGCGACGAGCCGCCGCGCAACGAGGCGGACATCTTCGTCGTGCCGATGACGGGCGGGCAGCCGCGCCGCGTTACGACGTTCGTGGGAAACGAGAGTGACCTCCGCTGGTCGCCGGACGGGAAACGGATCTCGTTCGTGTCGGCGCCGTCACGCGTCGCGTCGAGCCGCATCTACGCCGTCGACGTCGCCGGCGGCGAGCCGGTGAACTTGTTAGGCACCTGGCAGTACGAGCCCGAGTCGTACGAGTGGTTTCCCACCGGCGACATCGCCATCTCGGCCTCGGTCGGTGGCCGGTCGGCACTGTTCCGCCTCGACGCGCGCACGAAACACCTCAAGGAATTGCTCGGTGGCCGTCGTCGACTCAACGGATTCGCGTACGACGCGGCGAACAAGACGGTGGCCTACGTCTCCACGAGTGTGGATCTGCCGACGGAGCTCTATGTCGCGAACGCCGACGGTACGGGCGAGCGCAAGCTTACGTCGTTCAACGACAAGCTGAACAGCGAGATCGCGTGGTCCACGGCCGAGCGATTCACGTATCCGTCCGTGGGTGGGCTCGAGATCGAAGGGTGGCTCATGAAGCCCGCGGGCTACGAGCCGGGAAAGAAGTATCCGCTCGTGCTCTACATCCACGGCGGCCCGCACTCGCAGTACAACGAAGGCTGGTTCGATGAGTTCCAGAGCCTCGCCGGCGCTGGCGTCTGGGTGCTCTACACGAACCCGCGCGGCTCGAGCGGCTACGGTGGGGACTTCACCTACTCCACGCGCGGTCGCTGGGGCGCGGAGGATTACGATGACCTGATGAAGGCGGTGGACATCGCCGCGAAGCGCGCCGACGTCGATTCCACGCGACTCGGCGTCACTGGTGGCTCATACGGTGGATTCATGACCGCGTGGATCACGACGAAGACGAATCGCTTCAAGGCGGCCGAGGCCGACCGGATGATCAGCGAGTGGACGTACTGGTACGGCGCGTCGGACGCTCAGGGCCTCACGGAGTTCGAGTTCTACGGCAAGCCGTGGGATAACTTTGCCATGTACGATTCGCTGTCGCCCATCCGTCACGTGACGAAGGTCCGTACGCCCACGCTCATCGTTCAGAGCGAAGAGGACTTCCGCACGCCGATGGGCAACGCGGACCTCTGGTTCATGGCGCTCAAGAAACAGGGCGTGCCGGTGGAGCTCGTTAGGTATCCGCGGTCGACGCACGACCTCTCACGGACGGGCGAGCCGTGGCTTCTCGTCGATCGGCTGGGCCGCATCCGCCAGTGGTTCGGATACTGGCTGAAGGACGAGAAGCGCCAAACGGCGTCGACGTCGGAACGTTAGGCGGCAGGCGGCAGGGCGGCAGGCGGTAGGCGGTAGGCGGTAGGCAAACGGTGCCCGGCCAGTCGCCAGTCGCCAGTCGCCTAAGTCCGCGGCTGTCCCTGATACACCACGCACATCGGCCCCGTGATCTCGTCCTCGAGGTCGATCTTCACGCTGCCGTCCTTGATGAGGTGCTGAAGCAGCGTCAACACGTTGCGGCCGAACATCTGGCTCGCGTGCGTCGGCACGGAGCTGGGAATATCCACGGCACCGAATATGAGCACGCCGTTGGCATCGACGATCTCTCCCGGCCTCGTGAGGGCGCAGTTGCCACCCGTTTCTGCGGCGAGGTCGACGATCACCGTACCCGGTCGCATGTCCGCGACCATTGCTTCCGTGATGAGCCTGGGAGCGGGGCGCCCCGGGATCTGGGCCGTCGTGACGACGAGATCGACCTGCTTGAGGTGATCGTGCAGCAGCGCGGCGGTTCGCTGTTGCTGTTCCGCCGACTGCTCACGCGCATAGCCCCCTTTGTCCTCCGCGTCGGTCGCGATGGCCTCGGCCGCAACGAACGTGGCGCCAAGGCTCTGCACCTGCTCGCGCACGGCGGGTCGCACGTCGAACGCGGACACGATGGCGCCGAGGCGACGCGCGGTTGCTATCGCCTGAAGTCCGGCAACGCCAGCGCCGAGAATGAACGCCTTCGCCGGCGCGATGTTGCCTGCCGCGGTCGTGAGCATCGGGAGGAACTTCGGCATCATCGACGCGCCGATCAGAACCGCCTTGTAACCGGCCACGGTGCTCTGCGACGACAGCACGTCCATGGACTGTGCTCTCGTTATGCGCGGCACGCGCTCGAGGCTGAGTGCGGTGACGGCGCGCTCCGCCAGGGCGGGGAGGACGCTGTCTGCCGCAGTGGGCTGAAACAGGCTGACGAGCACCGCACCCGATTTGAGCGCGCGAGCCTCCGCCGCGGACGGCGCCTGCACCTTCGTCACGACGTCGCTGTCGGCGAGCGCCTCGGCCAACGATCGCGCGATCGAGGCACCGGCCGCCGTATAAGCGGTGTCAGGAAATGAGGCGGCTGCGCCAGCGTCGTGCTCGACGACGACTCGCGCGCCGGTCTTTACGAGTCGACCGACGCTGTCGGGCGCAAGCGCCACGCGCCGCTCGCGCGGGGCGGTCTCCTTGGGAACTCCAATCTGCATTCGGGCTTCGGTTCGGGTGGCGGAGCCAAGGGTAACGAGCGAAGCGGGAAGCGGGAAGCGGGAAGCGGGAGACCGGCGGCCGG
>DATCGG010000340.1:0-2626 GCA_036509075.1 Gemmatimonadaceae bacterium | reverse complement strand
TGAGCGGAGCATCCTCCCGCCACAACCCCAGCTCGTTCCGAATGGCGAGACTGAGGCCCCAGTGCTCCCGGTCGAGGTCGCTCTCGGCGAGACTATGAAGGTATTGCTTGGTTGCGGTGGGGATCAGGTCGTCCAGCGTGTCTAGCGCGTCGGCGAACGTTGCCGGCCAGCCTGGCGCTGTCATCCCCGCGTCAAGAACGATTCGCTTTCTGGCAGTGACGGTCCGACGAGGTCGGATGTCAGAAGGTGGCTCTGGAGGTCGAGCGCCTCGGTCCGGGCTCGGAGCGCCCGTTCCAGAACGCGACGCTCGAGAGGATGCATGGAGGTCGTCGCGATGCGATCGGCAACGACTCGGAGTCGGGTCTTCCCGTCGATCTTCGTGACGGCATCAACCAGCTCGAAGTACTCCGCTGCGTTCATGACGCGCCTGTGACGATGAATGAGAGGCCGAACAGCCGCTCGCGCCCGCAGCAATCGGCGCGCCGGAGCGGAGACCTCGTTCGGTTAGGCAGTCAGTTCGCGACTTCGTGTCCGTGGAAATCGGACCGCACCTGAGAGGCGTCTAACCTTGGTTTAACGGATTTTATAGCTGCGCCTACGCCACAGGTGCCGCGCGATCGCACCACAGTTGTTAGGCGCGAACGTGATTCAGGTCACCAATTCCCTTCGACTTACGCCACTCAAGCGTCGGGCTCGCTCACCGCGACCGACGGCCGCCCATTGCCCAACCGCGCTGCTTCGATGACCTCGAGCATCGCGATAGCGTCGTCCACATCGACGGGAGTTGGCCCCTCAGCGCGGATAGCTCGCGCTACTTCAGCGTAAAACGCGCCGTAGTCACCGCGCTCGGTTGGCACTCGCCGCACCTGCCCATCGATGCCTAACGTTCCCCAACGTTCCTCTGGCTCCCTCCCCCATTCCGGGCCTCCGGGGCGGACGCCGGCGCGCAGCGCATCCTCCTGTACGTCGAGTCCCCATTTCGTGTACGCGCCCGCCCGCCCGAGAAGGCGGAAGCGCGGCGCCGCCTGGGCGGCCACGGCGCTCATGTACAGGTGCGATCGAACGCCAGATGCGTGGGTCAACGCAACGAACGTATCATCGTCGGCCTCGACACCCGGGCGGCGACGGTCGAAATGGGCGTAGACCTCACTCACGGGCCCGAAAAGAACGAGGGCCTGGTCGATGAGGTGGCTTCCGAGGTCGAACAGCAGCCCGCCCGCCTCGTCGGCAGCACCGCGTTCGCGCCAACCGCGCGTGGGAGCAGGTCGCCATCGCTCGAAGCGCGATTCGAACCGGATTGGGTCGCCCAGTGCGCCCTCCGAGAGAATGCGCCGGAGCGTGAGGAAATCACCGTCCCATCGACGATTCTGAAATGGAATGATGAGCCGGCCACCCTGTCGGGCCGCCTCCGCGACGGCGCGCGCGGCGCTCGATGACGGCGCCAGCGGCTTGTCCACCACCACGTGCATCCCGGCCGCGATCGCGGCCAGCGCGAGCGGAACGTGCGTGCGGTTCGGCGTCGAGATCGCGACGAGATCGAGGCCGAGACTTCCATCCCACAGCTGCGCGACATCGTCGACGATGCGAACGCCCGGGTATCTCTGCGCCGCCGCACGCTTTCGGTCGGCGTCACGTGTCACGATCGCCGTCAGCTCCAGCGCCTGCGTGGCCGCAATGAATGGCGCGTGGAACGCCGAGCCACCGAGACCGTAGCCGATGACCCCGACGCGGAGTGCCGCATGGGTCGGTCGCGTCATGTCAGCGGCGCGTGAGGATCCCTTGCCAGGGCGCGAGGACGGTCAGCGGTGTAGCCGTTCGGTTTTCCGTGTACACGAGAAAGCGCTGGCGAAGCACCGATGGGACCTACACGTTTGCGGGCAACGAGACGAGTCATGCTGGTCGCACGGCAGTCCTGCGTCTGGTGTCCGCCTCCAGGGACTTTCCGCGCGTAAAGAAGCGTGGTGGCTCGACTCGCGTCCAGTACGTTCCTCCTGACGCCCGAACGGCGAGGTGCGACATGCAACGCGGTACGCTTCTCGTGTCGATGGTAGTTGTCCTCGCTGCCGCGTGCAGCGATGCTCCCGCGGCGCCGCGTGTCGATGTCCAGCGGCCCGCTTTTGACGCGGTCACGAGCACAGTGAAGATCCCGATCGAGGAGACATATATCGGCGGCGCGATTTGCGGCACCCCGGAAGCGATTCAGTTCACTCTACGCGAGCAGCTGGTGCTCCACGAAACGGACGACGCAGCCGGCGGCATACATCTGCTCTTCGTAATCAACGACAAGGGCACGACGGGGCTGGGACTGACGACCGGCACGAAATACCACCAAACAGGTGCGACTGTAGAAACGACCCACCTAACCGATTCGTTCCCGTTCGTTGATACCTTCATATTCGTGGTGAATCTCGTCGCCGCGGGGCGAGCTCCGAACTACCGACTACACGTGAACGCTCACGTGACCGTAAACGCCAACGGCGAGCTGACCGCGCTCGTCGACAACTTCACCGAGGGGTGCCAGTAGCGACCACGCCCAAGGTACTTCTGCGCCGCCGCGCGCTGTTGGTCGGCGTCACGGGTAACGATCGCCGACAGTTGCAACCCGGGCGTGGCAGCAATGAATGGC
>DATCGG010000339.1:0-2962 GCA_036509075.1 Gemmatimonadaceae bacterium | reverse complement strand
GGCGGCGGGCGGCAGGCGGCCGCCAGTTTTCGAGTCGCGAGTCGAAAGCGATTACAGTCGCCAGTCGCCAGCCTAACGTCGCCCGTGAGGATGCCCGCTGGCAGAAGCGAGATTGCCCGCGGCAGCAATGACCTGTTCCGCGTAGTCGATGCCCGCCGGTGTCCGCGAGCCGTGCCAGGAGAGCAGCTCCCCATCGACGATCTGTATCCGCTCACGCGCGACGCCGGATAGCCTCGCGAGCTCGTCGGCGTGTGATGGCTTGAACGGAAACGGTTCGGTCGAGAGCAGCACGATGTCCGGCTCTGCAGCGGCAAGCTCTTCCGGCGTAACGACTGGATACCGGTTCGCTTGTGACGCGAAGACGTTCTGGCCGCCGGCGTCGGCGAGCAGAGCGCTCACGAACGTGTCTGCGTTCACCGCCATCCACGGTTTGCGCCAGATGAGGTACGCGAATCGGACCGGCGTCCGGCCGGCGGCGGCGCGTATGACGCGCTCGTGTCGCTCCTCGATGTCGCGCGCGATCCGTTCGCCCTCGTCGCGCGCATCGATCGCCGCCGCAATCGACCTCACCATCTCCGCCGTCTCGAGCGCGGTGTGCGGGAAGCTGACGTGGCATCGCACACCGGCGCGCTGGAGTGTCTCACCGTCCTCGCGCCGGTTCTCCTCCTCGTTGAGCAGCACGAGGTCGGGCGCGAGCTCGATGATGCGGTCGATCTTGGGGTCCTTCGTGCCGCCGACTTTCTCGACCGCGCCGATGCGATCGGCGGGGTGGATGCAGAATTTCGTGCGACCCACGAGCTCATCGCCGTGGCCGAGGTCGAAAACGAGCTCGGTCAGAGACGGGCACAACGACACGATTCTCATACTACAAAACTAGCCGGTGGCCGGGACGGGCTCGTGCTGATCGCAAGCAAGCATCGCTGCGGAAGCAAGCCTGTTTCTTGATTGCATGAAGCGGATCCTGCGGAAACTCCCGGATCCCGCCGGGCAGTGACGCTGGCTCACGCTCGGTGGGTGAGGCACTGAGCGCGTCAAGCAGTATCCGGCCGTTTTCCGCACGATCCGCTTCATCGCCGTTCCCCGGAAAGGCTTGTCGTCCATCGGGTGCGGTTCAAGGCCTCTGCCCCCTTGAAACCTCCTGTAGTTTTCGCGCATGCAGATCATTACCCGCGAGGAGCTCAAAGCGAAGATGGACCGCGGCGACCACTTCACGTTGTTCGAAGTCCTGCCGCACATGTACTGGCGAAAACACCACCTCCCGGGTGCAAAGAGCCTCCCGCCCACGCAGGTCGCGACGGTCGTTCCGGAGCTCGTCCCCGACCACACTGCCGAAATCGTGCTCTATTGTTGGGACGACGATTGCCCGACATCCGGGTGGGCCGGCGGCGAGCTCGAAGCCATGGGCTACACGAACATCCGCGAATACTCGGCCGGCAAGAAGGACTGGATCGACGCCGGGCTCCCGATGGTGAAGGACTGACGCGGCAGGGTTCTTGAACCGTTCGCCGTTTCACTCCTCTGCCGGAGCACGCGAATGGGAGTAAAGCTCAAGCGGATCGAGGACCAGGTTGTCGTCATCACCGGTGCCTCGAGCGGGATTGGACTGGCCACGGCCAAGATGGCCGCCGAGCGGGGCGCTCGTGTGGTGTTGGTGGCGCGAGACGGTGACGGGCTCGCGAGCGCCCGCGTCGAGATCGAAGGGTCCGGGGGACGAGCGATCACGGTGATCGCGGACGTCTCGGTGTTGGAAGACGTCCGCGCGATCGCACGTCGCGCCGTCGATGCGTTCGGCGGATTCGACACGTGGGTGAACAACGCGGGACTCTCGATCTACGGTCCAATCGAGGAAGTGCCGCTAGAGGACGCGCGGCGCCTCTTCGACGTGAACTACTGGGGCGTCGTCCACGGGACGCTCACGGCGGTCTCGCATCTCAAGGATCATGGTGGCGCGATCATCAACCTTGGCAGCGTCACGAGCGACCGCGCGATCCCGCTTCAGGGCCACTACTCGGCCAGCAAGCACGCAGTGAAGGCGTTCACCGACGCATTGCGGATGGAGCTCGAGAAGGAAGGTGCTCCGGTGTCGCTGACGCTCATCAAGCCGGGCGCGATCGACACGCCGTTCCCCGAGCATGCCCGCAACTACATGGAGGCGGAGCCGAAGCAGCCCGCGCCGGTCTACGATCCGTCGGTGGTCGCCGAGGCGATTCTCTTCTGCGCCGAGCACTCGCGGCGGGATCTCATCGTGGGTGGCGGTGGGAAGATGACCGCGGCGATGCAGAACATGCCGCGCGTAGCGGATCACGTCATGCGAGCGACCATGTTTCAGGGCCAGAAGTTGCGGAAGGCGTCGCGAGTCGAGCGGGAGGACTCGTTGTACGAGCCGCAGGGTGGCGGACGTGAGCGAGGCAACTACCCGGGTGTGGTCCGTCAGCGGAGCCTGTACACGATGACGTCCATGCACCGCCTGGCGACGATGGTGAGTGCGGCGGCGGTTGGCGCGGGCGTTGTGCTGGTCAGTCGGCGAGGCCGTCGTTAGGCCTCATACGTCCCGTCAGCGAGCCGTAGCCGTTGACTGATGACCGAAAACCGATGACTCACCACCGAAGACTCATGACTGGCCATGACATCACGTGATGTCGTGGCCAGTTCGTCAGTCATGGGTAGTCAGTCCTTGGTGTTCAGTCATCAGTGTTGACACCAGTGGTGTTTGCATTCTCACATCCCTGAGGGGAACGTCTCCCCCGGCTCGCCATCCACCAGCACCGGCATGTGCAGGGCGTCGACGCCAGTGGTTTCCTCGATGTACATGAACGCGTCGTAGCGCCGCGGGACGATCGTCGGGACGTAGTTTCCCCACGCTTCGTTGCGCGGGTCGTACACGACGCCGATCGCGCGGTGCCCAATCGGTTCCTCCAGCCCTTCGATGCCGCCGTCATCACTGCCGTCGAAGAGCAGAAGC
>DATCGG010000338.1:0-6704 GCA_036509075.1 Gemmatimonadaceae bacterium | reverse complement strand
CCTCGCGGCGAGACTCGGAGAGCTCGGTCGCGCGAACACGGTCGACCGCGCGATCGCCGCTGGGTTCGGGCCGCTCGACCAACCACCGCGCGTCGCGGCTCCATCGCAGCCAGCTCGGGCATCCGCCGGGGTTGCGCCTGCCACCCGTCCGGCGCGCCCGACGCCGGTGCGAGCCGACGTGCCGGTGGCCCGGAAAGCACCGGCCACACCCACAGGAGCGGAGCTCACACAATTCCTGCAGTCCGGAATCGCCGGCTTCAACGAGCTGGATCGGACACCGCTCGCGCCGCCGGCTCCGCTGGATGACGCGACGCTCGTTTCCATCGATGACCTGGTCTACCGCGGCCGTGCCGCGCTCGGCCGAGCGATCGAGGTACGCGATCTGATCCGGCTCTCGAGCGGGAATACCGACGAGGCACTCGCCGAGTTGTTCGATCTGCTCGATCTCGCTGCCGCCGACTAGCCGCGGATGAAACTCAATTGGAAAACTGCGCTCGGCATCGCGCTGAGCGCCGGGCTCCTCGTGTGGACGCTTCGCGGCGAGTCGCCCTCGGACATCTGGTCGGTGATCTCGAGGTCGAACCTGCCGCTGCTCGTCTTGGCGGCGCTGGTCGCGACAGCAGTCTTCCCGCTGCGCGCCATTCGTTGGCGGGTCATCCTCGAACCTGTGGCGCCCAACCTGCCGGTCGGACAGCTCTGGCGCGCGACCGCCGTCGGGATGATGGTGAACAACATCTATCCCGCGCGCCTCGGCGAGATCGCGCGCGCGTACGCACTCACGCGAGAGACGAACCGGGTGAGCCTAACGTCAGCGGTTGCATCGCTCGCGGTCGACCGCGTTTTCGACGCGCTGACGTTGATGCTGCTGCTGGTGAGCGCGATGCTCGCGCCGGAGTTCCCGCGGGGGATCACGGTTGGAGGACAGCCCGTCCAGCGCGGCGCCGCGCTGTTCGCGGCCGGGGCGCTCGTCCTGTTCGTCGCGCTCTACGTCATTGTCGTGTTTCCGCATTATCTCGCTCGGCTATACGCGGCGGTTGTCGGACGACTGGCGCCGAGACTCGTCGAGCGTGGGAGCGCGATCATACACGCCTTTTCGGAAGGGCTGGGCGTCCTCCGAAGCCCACGTCGATTCGCGACTGTGTTTTTCTGGGCGCTGGTGCACTGGCTGGTGAATGCGCTGGCCTTCTGGATTGGCTTCAAAGCCGTCGGGATCGACGTGCCGTTCAGCGCAGCGAACTTTCTGCAGGGCATCATCGCCATCGGCGTCGCGCTGCCATCGTCTCCGGGATTTTTCGGGGTATTCGAGGCGGCGGCCAAGGTCGGGCTCGAAGTGTATGGCGTTACCGGCGGTCGGGCGGTCAGTTGGGCGATCGGGTATCACATCCTGTCGTTCATCCCGATCACGGTCATCGGCCTGTACTACTTCGCCCGGCTCGGGCTCCATTTCAGCGACTTCAAGGCGCAGCCTAACGAAGCACGATGAACGCCACGGCCGGCCGCGGCCACCCGCCGGGGACGACCGCCCGCACCGTCGCGCAGGCGAAGGTCAACCTGTTCCTTCGCGTGCTGGCGCGCGAAGCGGACGGCTACCACCAGATCGAGACGCTCTTTTGCCGGCTCGAGCTCGGCGATGACGTCGCGGTGCGCGTAGGCGTCGGCGGGCGATCGCTGGATTGCGCCGGCGACGCGTTGCCGACGGAAGGTCTCGGTCCGGTCGAGCGAAACCTCGCATGGCGAGCCGCGGTGATGTACGCGGACGCGACGGGCTGGCCTAACGACTGGAGCATCGAGATCGCGAAGCGGATTCCGGTGGGCGGTGGGTTGGGCGGTGGAAGCAGCGACGCCGGAGCCGTCCTCCGGTGTCTGAACCGGCTCGCTCCTTCACCGCTCTCCGACGACGAGCTCGTCGCCCTCGCCGCACCGCTCGGCGCCGATGTTCCGTTCCTCACGACAGGCGACCCGCTCGCCGTCGGTTGGGGGCGCGGTGAGAGGCTGCTCGCACTCCCGCCCCTGCCAAGCCGCGCTGTCATGCTCGTGTGCTTCCCGTTCGGCGTGCCGACGCCTGACGCGTACGGGTGGCTCGACGCGCACGAGACCGTCCAACCACGTCGCGCCGCGCGCTTGGATCTCGAGTCGCTCACGACGTGGGCAGGCATCGCACGCCTCGCGCATAACGATTTCGAAACGGTGGTCGTGCCGCGCTACCCGGAGATCGAGCGCGCCCTCGACCAGCTTCGAGTGCGCTCCGTGCGGGATCAGGATCGTGACGGCATCACGCTGCTTGCGGGCTCGGGCGCCACGGTATTCTCGGTCTCCGACCCGCGAGCCGAGGCTATGACAGCACCGCATGGAACGACAGTCCGACTCGTGCACACGCGCACCGCGTCCCGTGTTGTTGCGGTAGAGGTGTCGGACTAGGTTTCCGGGGCGCGCCAGTCTGCCTGCCCCTTCGTCTAAAGGTAAGACAACGGCCTTTGGAGCCGTGAATCGTGGTTCGATTCCACGAGGGGCAATTCGGCTCCCTTCCTCCTCGCCGCCTCGCCAACCACCGTGGTCGTCCCGGAGACTGATTCGACTGGCGACGACAGCGACGCGCGGATCGACGCCGCCATCGGACACACGCCGGTGGTTCGCCTAACGAGAGTCGTCGAGCCCGGCATGGCCGAGGTTTGGGTCAAGATCGAGGGCATGAATCCTGGTGGCTCGATCAAGGATCGTACGGCCCTCGGCATGATCGTCGATGCGGAGCGAAGCGGCGCGCTCAGGCCCGGTCAGATGATCGTCGAGCCCACGTCAGGCAACACCGGCATCGGCCTGGCGCAGGTGGCGGCCGCACGCGGTTACCCGCTCACGCTCTGTCTCCCCGCGCAGATGAGCGAGGAGCGCAAGCGCACGCTGCATGCGTACGGCGCGAGACTCGTGCTCACCGATCCCGAGCGACGCATGCTTGCCGCGATCGAGGAGGCACAGCGCATTCGCGATTCCACCGGCGCGTGGATGGCCGACCAGTTCGGCAATCCCGCGAACCCGCGCATCCATTACGAGACGACCGCCCCTGAGCTCTGGGCGCAGATGCGTCAGCGCATCGACGCCTTCGTCTATGGGTCGGGGACAGGCGGAACGATCTCGGGCGTCGGCCGCTTTCTGCGCGATCAGCGCTCACACGCCCTCGTGATCGCCGTCGAGCCCGCGCGCAGCGCCGTCCTCTCGGGAGGGGAGCGCGGCCAACATCAGTTCCAGGGAATGGGGCCTGGCTTCGTGCCCCCGAATTTCGATCGGTCGGTCGTCGATCGCGTCGTCCAGGTGTGGGAGGAGGACGCGTTTCCCCTCGCCCGACGGCTCGCGCGCGAGGAGGGCTTGTTCGTGGGGATGTCGAGCGGTGCGATCACGTGGGCAGCGCTGCAGATCGCGCGCGAGCTGGGACCCGGAAAGCATGTGGCGATGATCGCGCCCGACTCGGGCGCCCGCTACCTGTCGACGACGCTGTTCGAGGCGTCGCCTCCGGACCCATCGCCATAGCTGCGCTAGCTATCGGCCATCGGCCATCAGGCTCAACCACCGTAGATCGATTCCCGATTCCCGATTCCCTATTCCGGCGCGCGTAGCATATCGGAACGGGCCTGTTTAGCTTTGATGGCTCTTCCGGTCGCTGATCACGTCGCTGGTCGGAATTGACTATCTCGTTAGCCCCTCTTACGATACAAGGCTGCGGCAATGGACGGCGTGTCCTTACCGAAGCACGGATTCAAGCTCCTCTCGGGTACCGGCAATCAGGGACTCGCCGAGGAGATTGCAGAGCATCTGGGCGTCGAGCTGTGCCGGGTGACCTGCAGCCGGTTCGCCGATGGCGAGATCTTCGTGCGCATCGATGAGAACATTCGCGGTGCGGATGTATTCATCGTGCAACCGACGAATCCACCCGCGGACAACGTGATGGAGCTGCTGCTCCTGATCGATGCGGCGAGGCGTGCGTCGGCGGCGCGAATCACGGCGGTGATGCCCTATTACGGGTATTCGCGGCAGGATCGCAAGGATCAGCCTCGCGTCGCGATCGGCGCGAAGTTGTTGGCGAACATGATCGAGACCGCGGGCGCGGATCGCGTCCTCGGCATCGATTTTCACCAGCACCAGCTGCAGGGATTTTTCGACGTTCCCGTCGATCACCTGTATGCGGCGCCGGTGATGACGTCGCACTATCGCAAAAAGCAGTTGAAGGACGTCGTCGTCGTCGCACCGGATGTCGGGTCGGCGAAGATGGCGCGAGGATTCGCGAAGCGGCTCAACGGCACGCTCGCGATCATCGACAAGCGTCGCCCGACGGCGAACGTGGCCGAGGTGTTGAACGTGGTGGGTGATGTCGAGGGACGCGACTGCTTGATCCCCGACGACATGATCGACACCGCAGGCACGGTCACCGAAGCCGCGCGGGCGCTCAAGAAGTTGGGCGCGAAGGACATTTATGTGTGCGCCACGCATGCGCTGCTCTCCGGCCCTGCCGTCGAGCGCCTGTGCGCGGCGCCGATCGTCGAGGTCTCGGTGACCAACACGATCGCGATTCCGCAGGACCGGCAGTTCCCGCAGTTGAAGGTGCTCTCCGTTGGCGAGCTGCTCGCGAAGGCAATCCGTTTCACCCACAGCGAGCAGAGTGTCAGCTCCCTGTTCGACTAGGCCAACCCGGACGTTCCGGGCTGCCTAACACGTTACACGCACACCGCAGGTTATTCCGTCATGGCCACCGCACAACTCTCCGCGAGCCCGCGCACTACCAGTGGCAAGGGTGCCGCGCGATCGCTTCGAAGCGCCGGGCAGATCCCGGCCGTCATCTACGGTCACGCGCGCGAGCCGCTGTCGCTCGCGATCCCCACGCGCGAGTTCGAGAAGCTTCTCGAGCGCGTTTCGGCGGAGAGCACAGTGATCGAGCTCACCCTCGACGGGGGAGTCGCCCGCACGCTGATCCGCGAGATTCAGCGTCACCCGTACAAGAAGCAGATCCTGCACATCGACTTTCAGGAGCTGGTCGCGGGCGAGAAGGTCTCGGTCAACGTGCCGATCATTCTGACTGGGACTCCGGAGGGCGTCCGTGTTTCCGGCGGCATTCTTAGCCAGGTCATGTCGGAGCTGTCGATCCGCGTCGACCCGGTGAACATCCCACGGCGCATCGAGGCGGACGTCACGAACGTCGCGATCGGCCACTCGCTGCACGTCAGCGACCTTACGGTGCCGGAAGGCATCGAGGTGCTGGACGATGCGGAGGCAACGGTGGCGGTGGTGTCGGCGCCGAAGGTGGAGGTCGAGCCGACGCCAGCTGAGACCGAAGGTGTGGAGGCTGCGCCGGAGCCGGAGCTCATTCGTAAGACGAAGGACGAGGGCGAGGAAGAGGGCGAGTCGAAGTAATGGCTCGCTGTCTCCTCTGAGAGGAGCCAGTGAAGGTTATTCTTGGC
The DNA here is from genome assembly GCA_036509075.1 of Gemmatimonadaceae bacterium. GTDB lineage: Bacteria > Gemmatimonadota > Gemmatimonadetes > Gemmatimonadales > Gemmatimonadaceae > JAJKIV01. Next base: position 1,263 of record DATCGG010000338.1, on the reverse strand, counting down.
CTGGGCAATCCCGGGCGGGACTACAAAGAAACGCGTCACAACGTCGGCTGGTGGGCACTCGACCACCTGGCCGACGTTTGGCGTTTGGATGGATGGCGGCGTGACGGCGAGACATTGACGCTGAGCGGGATGGTCGACGGCCGGCCCGTCAGGCTGGTGAAGCCGACGACGTACATGAACTTGAGCGGCCAGGTGCTGCGGCCGTATCTGCGCCGGCCGGAGTGGTCCGCAGCGTCGGACCTCATGGTGATCGTCGACGAGGTGGCGATTCCGCTCGGCACGTACCGCCTGCGCGCGCGCGGGAGCGCGGGGGGGCACAACGGCCTCAAGGATGTGGAACGCGCGTTAGGCACGCAGGAGTATCCACGGCTGCGGATCGGCATCAAACCGGAAGATCCGCGGCGCGTTGGCAACCTCGCGGACTTCGTGCTGTCGCCGTTTGGGAAGGATGAACGGGCGGTGGTGGTCGAACTGCTGCCGCGGTTGCAGGATGCGGTCGAGATCTGGATGCGCGAAGGGATTTTGAAGGCGATGAATGCGCATAACGGCGATGGGAGCGCGCCACGCTGATCGTTGTTTCGCAACGAGCCGTGTGAGACGGCCGACGATAGACAGCCGCAAGACGGTCTACAGCGGCGCAATTGAAGACGGCAGACGGCAGACAACAGAAGACGGCAGATAGCAGACAGCAGACGGCAGATCCCGTTAGCGATCCGTCCTCAGCGTGCGGCGTCCTCCTCATCAGCACGGCGTCTGACCGCGCGGTGGAACGCGGTCAGCATGCGCTTTACTTCCCATAGCTTCTCTTGAAGTTCCCGAGCTGTGCGCGAGTCGAAGATGCCAAGCGCACGCCCGCGCTCGAGTTGATTGTCGGCTTCGTGCGTCGATGCTATGGCGATCTCCAGATAGTGGGAAAACTGTCGTTGGCTCCGTTGGCCAGCGCCTTCGGCGATATTGTCGCCTATGGAATCGACTGCTCGGAGAAACTGCGAGCGGAAGCCCGGCGCGGATCCACCGATCGGTCGGTTGAAGGTCGCGCAATGGCATGCGACCGAGAGCTCGTGGGCCTTGTGCCAGACTTTGATTTGGCGGAAGGGATGCATGCGGACAACGTAGGCGCATGCTTGGCACGACGCGGCACCATACCGCCCCACACGGTTACATTTCCGCGCGGCAGTTGCCTGCTGTCTGCTGTCTGCTGTCTGCTGTCTGCTGTCTTCAGTTATCTGCCGTCTGCCGTCTCGGTATGTGTGCGTTGAAATG
>DATCGG010000337.1:0-5108 GCA_036509075.1 Gemmatimonadaceae bacterium | reverse complement strand
ATGGCATCGCTTGGGTAGAATGTCAACAGGAAGGGTTGTCTCGTTCATCGCGGCGCGGGGCTGATCGAGATCATCTCGCCGGAGGCGCGGGCACTCGGCTCCGGCGGCCACCGCTCGCCACGTTCGAGCCAACGGGCACTGGGCTCCTCCTGAGGACGGTTCCGGTGCCCCGTTGTCTCTCACTGCTCGCTCGACGCCGCCTGCGCCGAGCGCCCGCGCCCGACGGCACCCGTCTCGACCCGGACACTGCTCGTCACCGCGCATGGATCGCGGCTCGGCCCGTGCGGCGCAAGCGCGCCGCGCCCAGCGAGCAGCCTGCGTGCGCCTAACAAGCCGGCGTGGCGCGCGCGCTCGGTTGGGTGGCGCGCGCTTGCTGCTGGCTCCTGACGTTCGTGTTCTAGCGTGGCAAGGAGGCGGGGCGTCGGGCCGTAGGCGGCGTTAGCGCGTAGGCCCGAGACAACGGGGCCGAGCCACTCTCTCTACGAGGTGCTCGGTGCCCGTTGGCTCGAGCCGTGTAAGCGCGCAGCCGCCGGAGGACCGACACCCCGCCGACAAGACAGCGATGCCGACCGTAAAGCCGTCATCACGAAAGCCGTCATCACGCCAACGACATCAGTCCAGCAATTCCGGGGGCACCTTACCACCGTTTTCCGCGAGCTTCCGCATCACCTGCTTGTGCAGCCAGATGTTCATAGGAGCGGTGTCGTTCAGGTCGCCCGTGTAGCCGAGCTCACGCGCGAGTGCCCGGCGCTCCGAGAGACTGTTGTCAATGCCAACCAGTGACATGAGGTCCACGATCGACTCTCGCCAATTTACTTTGTGCCCAAGCTTCGCGACCTTCGCGTCGAGCATCGCCGCGACGTCCACGACGGGCATCGTGGCGGCCGGCGCCGACGGCGCAGCTGCTGAGGCAGGCGACGAGGGTGCAGTGGACGACCCGCCCGCCACGATGCCGGCGGACGGTGGGCCGGCGGGCGTCGCCGGAGCGGCGTTGTGGTGGCCGAAGATGCTCTCCTTCAGTTTGTCGAAGATGCCCATGGATGCCTCGCGGTGCATGGTCCGTCAGAGCACCGCTGTCTGCGATGGCAGCGGTGGCGGGATGCGCCGCCTGCGGAAGTTCTCACCGCCAGGCGGCAGAGTGGCCACCCGCGAATGCAGTGCCAGCCGGGTGCGTCTATCGACAAGCAGAGTTCGTCACTCGGCCTAGCGAAACGAAAACATCAGCCCGATCTCGGGCGCCCAGTCCGTGGCCTTCGAGGACATCCCAAACGAGTTGTTGAGCTTGAGAAACAGGTTGGGACGGAGGAACCATTGGGCTTCCGTGATGAGCTCCACCTCGTCCTGCTCCGCCTCCACGCCGGCGAACAAACGGACCGTCGGGGAGACTCGCTTCAGGTATTCCACCGCCGTCTCGCCTAACGCCAGACTGCCCTCATCGTACGCCACCGACACGCGAGCCGTGGTCGTCCCCCAGCGGAAGCCACGCACCACACCCGTACCGAGCTTGAACTCCCAGTCGGGCGTACCAATCAGCTTCTTCGCCTTCTGCAGCGGGAACGTGGTCTCGAAATAGGAAAACACCTCCGGACTTCGGTCGGACTCGTGGTTCCACCGCCAACGGATCTCGCTCTCGACATCGCCAAGCCCTGACTCCTTCAGCTGAGCGGGCATGTTGGAAGGGTCCTCCGGCGCCTTGTCCTGCTGCGCCGTGATCACCGCGGCCTCGAGCTCGAGAGCGAGGCGATCCGATACACCGTAGCCGAGGAAGATGAGGCCTTCGCTCGCGCGATACTTTCCCCGAAAGTCCTGATCGAGCCCGTATCCCAGCTCCTCCGGACTGTATTCCGCATTCCGGTCGTGGTAGTACTCGAAGAACGGGTAGAAGAGCAGCTCGCGAGCGCTCACCGACGTGCCGAACATCGATGTGGGAACGCCGGGCCCTCGATCGGCGAGGCGCCAGTAGAGCGTGTCCCGCTGTGCCAGCGCTCGCCCGGGGATCACCGCAGCGCATGCGACGACCGTGACGGAGACCCACACGGCGCGGCCTCCCACGCCGCGGTTACTGCGGAACCCGACTGCACGCGTCTGGCAGACCACCGGGGCATGTGACATGCTTCCTCCTCGCGTTGGCGAGAGAGGAGCAAGCGACGCGTCGCTTTTGTGACGCGCATGATGGCGGGCACCTCGAGCGCCGACGTGAACGACAGTCGCCCGGAGACTCATGGCGCTCGTGCTACTCGGCGCGGCCGGTCTGCTGGCTGTGGCACAGGCAACGCAGGCGACGGTGACGGGCACCGTTCGCGGCGATGCGAGCGGTGAGCCACTCGCCGGCGCGGTCGTGTCGCTCACCGACCTGGGTCGCGCGACGGTTACCGACGCGCGCGGCCGGTACGAACTGCGCCGCGTTCCTGCGGGGCCCCAGCACCTAACGATTCGCGTCATGGGCTACGGGCCGCGCACGCTGCATGCGCTCGTGCCCGCGGCGGGCGAGCTCGAGATCAACATCACCCTCACCCCGACGCCGGTCCGCCTCGCGGCCGTGGCCGTGCGCCCGCGCGTGAGCATTCGTGGTGTGGATGTCGCCGACAGTGCCGCCTTTCCGGATCGAGGCGTCACGAGTGCCGCGGTGGCCAACCATCCTGGCCTCGCGGAGCCCGACGTCCTCCAGGCCCTGAGTGGCGGCTACGTCGTGCTCGCTCCCGAGTCGCCGAGCGGGCTGCACATTCGCGGGGGCGGCTCGGATCAGACCGCGTACGTGCTCGATGGAATACCGGTGTTCAGCCCGTATCACGCGGCTGGTGTGTTCAGCGCCTGGAACCCCGACGCGATCGACCGGCTGCAGCTTTCGGCCGTCGCGCCGTCGGCGGCGTATCCGGATGCGCTGTCGGGCGTGGTCGAGGCAACGACACGCGACCCCGGCGATCGACTGTCCGCACAGGGGAGCCTGAGTAGCACCCAGATGCGCGTGACGGTCGATGGCCCGTTAGGCGGCCGCCATGCCGGCTTTGTGGCGAGCATGCGCTCCGGCTTCCCCGGACCGATTACCGGCAGTCGCGATCCGTCGTACATGCGGGGAGAAACGGGCGACTGGCTGGCGACGCTCCGCGTCGACGCGTTAGGCGGCGAGCTGCGCGCACTCGGCTACGGAAGCGGAAACGAGATCACAACCGCCGCCCGGTCTGATGCAGCGCCGGGGGTCGACGTGCGGAACCGGTTCGACTGGTACAGCCGATCCCTCGGGATCGAGTGGCGACGCCCCATTCATCGCGGCGTTGCGCGGCTCCTCGCCTGGCGCGCCAAGAGCGACGACGGTTCGCTCTGGCAACCCGATTCGAGCCAGGTCGAGCTGGCGGCCGGCCGTCGCGATGTCGGCATGCTCGCCATGGTGGAGCGCGGGAGCGTATACGGGCGCAGCACCGCCGGCGTTCGCGTAGAGGAAAGCAGGACGTGGTATGGCACAACGTCCGATTCGGCGACCTGGGAGATGAGCACGCGAACACCCGTCGTCACAGGGTTTGTTGAGCACTCTGCGTCGTTCGGGCGTCGCGTACAGGCGGACATCGGTGCGTCGTTGGCTGTGGCGGGTTCTCACCATCGCTTGAGTCCGCGCGCGCGAGTGGAGTGGCTCGCGACCGACCGGCTCTCGCTCACCGGGAGCTATGCACGCGCTCACCAGTTCTCGCAGTCGCTCCGCAACTCCGAGTCGATTGTCTCGACGATCTTCCCTGCAGACTTGTTCATCGGCGTGGGTGCGCCCGGGGTTCCGGTGGCGCAAAGCGATCAGGCCGTCGTGTCCGCCGATTTTCGGCCGCGAGCTGGCGTACGACTCGGACTCCAGGGATACACGCGACGAATGACCGGCCTGATCACGGAGGTCTCACGAGACGGTGATCCATTTGCGACCGGCCCATTCGCTACGGGAGGCGGAGACGCGAGGGGGGCGTCGGTCGATGCGGCGGTGAGCACCGCGCGCGTTGGTGTCGTGGCGAGCTACGGCGTCCAGCGCGTGCGGCTCGACAACCGGCTCGGCGCCTACACACCGGAGTTCGGCGCCACGCAGCTCCTCGAGGGCGGCGTCATCGTCTACCCCACCGCCACCTGGTCGATCAGCCTTGGCGCGACGAGCGCTGCGGGCCGCAGGGCGACCACGGCATCGGGAGGCGTCGAGTGGGAGGCATGCAATCTCCTCGACGCCGGCTGCGAGTTCACGGGAAGCCCGCGCGACAGTGCGCAGTCGTTAGGCGACGCCCGCCTGCCGCCATACGTTCGCGTCGATCTCGGGGTTCGGAAGCACTGGCACGTCTCGATGGGTGGCCGGGAGGTGTTGGTCGCAGCCTTCGGCACCGTCACCAACGTGTTCGACCGGCGGAACCTGATGACGTACGCGACCAGCGCCTCGAGCCGCGCGCCGTTCGGCGTCGCGATGCGGCCATTGGCGCCGCTCGTGGTCGGGCTGGATTGGCATTTCTGACCGGACGCCCTGTCACAACGTTTGGGTCTCAAGGGTTCCTATGGGCGAGCGAACCACGGAGCGTCCGGAGGTCATGGAGCCGCGCGAGACTGCGGAGCGCCACTTTCCCGACTGGACCGGCGATGAGCCGGCCAAACCAGCCGCGGTGCCGAGGACGTTCCACGAAGCGTTCGTGGAGGTCTTCAATGCGCAGTTCGAACGGCTCTTTCGTGTGTTCGATCGGCTGTCGGGCGACCCCGAGCTTGCGGCCGATCTCGTACAGGAGGCGTTCATCAGGCTATACCGCCGTGGGGCGCTGCCTGACACGCCAGCCTCATGGCTGCTCACGGTGGCAATGAATCTGTTCCGCAACGCACGCACTCGGCGGAGTCGACGGCTCGCGCTCCTGACGCGCGAGCGCGCTGCGGGAGTGCACTCGGACCCGCTCCCCGCGCCGGATGCAGTGGTCGAGTCCGAGGAGTCACGCCGGCGAGTGCACGCCGTCATGGATCGGCTGTCGGATCGAGACCGGCGGCTTCTCCTCCTTTCCGTGGAGGGATTCAGCTACCGCGACATTGCGGCGGCGGCCGGGGTTCGTGAATCGAGTGTCGGGGTCTTCATCGCCCGAGCGCGACAGGCATTCCGAAAGGCGTACGAG
>DATCGG010000336.1:0-5337 GCA_036509075.1 Gemmatimonadaceae bacterium | reverse complement strand
CGCAGTGTTCAGCTCCTCCGTCATCCCGTCCGAGAAGTACTCGTTCTCCCGGTCGTTGCTCAGGTTTGCGAACGGAAGCACGGCGATCGACGGCGCGGCGGACTTCACACCGGCGTCACGTTGTGCTCCGCCATGGAGCGTGCGGTAGCCCAGCGCCGCCGCCGCCACGAGCACCGCTCCGCCAGTCACCATGAACGCTGCGCGACGCAGGGGGCGGCGACGGCTCACCGCGGGTACAGGCTCCGGAGCCGGCGGCCCGGATGGTCGCCCGAGTTGGGCTCCGGTGCCCGACGCGGCGAAGCGGCCCGCCACGTCGACCGCACCCAGCGCGCGCAGCACCTCGTCCGCACTCTGCGGCCGGTCGGCGGACCGTTTCTCGAGGAGCTGCCTAACGAGAGTCGCGAGCGTGGCCGGAGTCCCTGGTCGACGCCGCTCGACAGGCTCCGGCTCCTCGCTCATGTGCGCCGCAAGCGTCCGCTGCGGCGTGCGATTCGCGAACGGCGGCGCACCGGTGAGCAGCTCGAACCCGAGGCACCCGAGCGCGTAGAGGTCGGCACGGTGGTCGACGTTCGGGTCGCCGGCCGCCTGTTCGGGCGCCATGTACGCCGCCGTCCCGAGCACGACTCCCGCCGACGTGACCGACGTCGTCGAGTCACCGCTGGCAGCGGCGAGCGCCTTGGCCACGCCGAAGTCGGCGACCACCGCGTGGCCGCGCGAGAGGAGCACGTTGTCGGGCTTCAGGTCCCGGTGAACCACCCCCTCCGAGTGCGCGTACGCGAGCGCGTCAGCCACCTCGCGAAGCAGTTGGACCGTCTCCGCGACCGGCAGTTCTCCGCCCCGAGCCAGCTTCACGCGCAGTGACTCTCCGTCGACGAACGGCATCGTGTAGTAGAGCACCCCATCACGCTCGCCGGCGGAGAGCAGCGGCAGGATATTCGGATGCTGGAGTTTCGCCGCAAGCGTGATCTCGCGCTTGAACCGCTCGGCGCTCACCGCATGCGCCATTTCCGGCGGCAGGACTTTGATGACCACGCGACGTCCGAGCGCTGTCTCGGCTGCGAGGAACACGCGGCTCATCCCGCCTCCTCCGAGCTCGCGCTCGAAGGAGTACACGGTGCCGAGCGCTCGCTGTAACGTCTCGCGAAGGTCGACGGGCACGGGAAGCTGCGGGGATTGGTCCGGCCAGAAGCTAGGAATTGGCGCGACGCCGGGCTAGCGAACCCTGCCTGGCATCGATCAATCCGCGAAGTCGGACTAGCACCTACCCAAACGTGAACACGAAACGGGTCCGAGAAATCAGAACACGAGCGTCTGGATCGAATGCGGTGGGCTGCCGACTTCCGCCGCGTTGCCCGCGACCCACAGGAAGTAGCTCACCTGCTTGTCCGTCGGGTTCATCACGACCGTCGCGACCTTGCCGTCAGCGTTCACGAACGCAGCCGACAAGAGGGCACTCCGGCTCGGCGAGCTGGCGATCCGCCGTGCACCCGGACGGACGAACTTCGAGAAGTGCCCGATGTAGTGGTAGGAGTTCGTGTAGGTCAGCTCACCGGTTTTCGTGTGCGCGTGCACCGGGGCAAAGCAGTAGTTGCCGACGTGATTCGGCCCGCCCTGCTCGTCGAGCAACACGTTCCAGTCCGTCCAGCCGACGGCGCCGTCGTTGAAGTCGTTGATCATCGAGCGGCCGTAGTACTCACCCAGCCTCCAGCTGTGGATGTCGTCGGCCTTGAAGGTGTCCACAGTGCCCTCGGTAAAGAGCAGTGGCTTATCCGGGAAGGTCTCGCGCACGAGCCTAACGTTATCGAACATCATGGAGCCGCCGCTCCAGGGCTCGTACCAATGGAAGCCAATGCCCCACACGTACCGGGCGGCTTCCGGATCAGCGAGGATCGTGCTCACGCGCTGGTAGATGAGATCCCGGTTGTGATCCCAGGCAATGATCTTCCGGTCGCCCAGTCCTTCCCGCTTCATCGTGGGGCCAAGGAAGTTCTTGATGAAATCGCGCTCATCCTCGGCTGTGTAGATGCATGACTCCCACGTCTGGGTTGCCATCGGCTCGTTCTGCACCGTGATGCCCCAGATGGGGATTCCCTCGCGCTCGTACGCCTTGATGAACTTCGTGTAGTAGTTGGCCCAGGCCTGTCGGAACTCGGGCTTCAGCTTTCCACCGTGCAGCATGTCGCTGTTGGTCTTCATGAATGCCGGTGGGCTCCACGGGCTGGCGAAGAGTCTCAGCCTTCCGCCCGCGGTGGCGATCGCCTGCTTGGTGAACGGGATGCGGAATTTCCTGTCGTGCTGAACGCTGAACGACTTCAGCGCCGCGTCACCGTCGTCGACGTACGTATAGCTCGCGGACGAGAAGTCGCAGCTGTGGATGTGTGTACGTCCCAGTGTGTAGCCGATGCCTTTGTTCGGATCGAAGTAGGCGTCGAGGATTTCGCGCTGTTTGGCCGGGGTGAGCTTCGCGAACGTCTCCGCGGATGCATCCGTCAGCGCGCCACCGATACCAAGAATCGTCTGGAATCGTTTCGTGGGATCCACGAAGACGCAGATCTGGGTCTCGAGCGGCTGGCCCATCGGCTTGAATGCGAGCTTGCTGGTGGCGGAGAGCCGGTAGTCTGTCTTGTCGGCTGTCGTGTAGACCGTGATCTCCCTGGCCTGACTCGCCTTGAATGGCGGCGGCTCCGGAGTCTCGGACGGCGACTCGAGCATCGTGAGCGAAAGACCCTGCTTTCCCAACACGAGGGCCGAAGACGACGCTGCGAGGAAGCCACGGCGATCGATGGTCATGGTCGGATGAATTGGAGGTCGAGTTTCGCTGCTCCATTCTGCGCCCAACCCAATGGGCGTCGCTAGCGCGCGAGCGGACTCTCCCACACGAGAAAGAGTAGCTCCTTGAGCTCGGCAAATCGCTTCGCACCGAGTTCGGTGCTCCACTCGCGTTCGATACCCTGGAGAATGTCGACCATCTTCGCGTAGACAGCGCGTCCGCGGCGCGTTAGGCGGACGAGTCGCGCCCGGCCCTCGTCAGGCGCGTCGGACCGGGTCAGATAGCCAAGCGCCTCGAGACTCTTCAGCAGCTGATTCATCGCCTGCTTGCTCATCCCCGCCCGCTCGGCCAGCGCTCCCGGCCGAACGCCATCCGGCCCCGGAAACTGCAGCACTGCCATGTGCGGTACCCGGAGATCGTCGAACCCGCTCGCGTTGAGCTCCGCGATGATCCGGCGCTGGATCGCCTGCGCCGGCACGCGCAGCAACGCGCCGATGAGCATGTCTTTCGTCTCGACCCGTTCGTTGGCGGCCAATGGGTGTGTTGACATTTTGGTAAATTACATTTACTATCTAGTAGGGTCAACTCAGTTTACCATCGGAGCGTTCCCATGACAACGCCAGCCATAGCTTTCCGCGCAAATCCCGGAGCCGAGACCATCCGGCTCGGGCCACTCGCGATCCACTTTCTGGTAACCGGCGAGCACTCGAGCGGCACGATCGCCGCCTTCGAGCTGGAGGTTCCGGCGAGCCAGCGCCTCACAGCGCCTGCCCATAGCCACGACCACTACGAGGAAACGATCTACGGAATCAGGGGCGTGCTCCGGTGGACCATCGACGGGCAACCAGTCGACGTCGGGCCTGGCGAGGCGCTCTGCATCCCGCGCGGTGCAGTCCACCGGTTCGATAACGAGGGGAGCGAGGACGCGAAGGTACTCTGCGTCGTTACGCCGGCCGCGATCGGGCCGCAGTACTTTCGCGACGTCGCCGAGGTAGCGCGCGCGTCCGCTGGTGGCCCGCCGGACCGCGCGAAGATGATGGAGGTCATGCGACGACACGGGCTCACGCCGGCGTCGGCGGGAGCGTAGAATCTGGCATGCACACGCGGAACAACCGGATCGACGAATGAAGACCGTGGGGATCGTAGCGCACAGCTTCGAAGGCGGGGCCCTGTGCTTCCTCAGCGCGTGCCGGGAAGGCGCGGTGCACCTTGGCCCGCACATGCACCCGCGCATCGTGCTGAGCGCGGTGCCACTGGGGCTCAGCCTGCCGGGGTGGCAGAGTGGTGATCACGCCCTCGTCGAGCGATACCTTCGCGAAGGCGTTAGGCAGGTCGCCGATGCGGGAGCCGATTTCTACATCTGCCCGGCCAACACCGCACACATCGTCCTCGAGGAGATCGCCGACGACCTCCCGATCCCCGGCTTGTCGATCACCGATGTCGTGTGCCACGAGATCGCGTGCAACGGTTGGAAGCGCGTCGGGCTCCTCGGCACGTCCTATACGATGACCGGGCCGGTGTACGCACGGGCGCTCGGCGATCGCGATCTCGATTTGCTGATTCCGGATGACGGGATGCGGGAGCGGTTGAACGAGGCGATCTTCGACGAGCTCTGTCGCGGAATCTTCACCGCCGGGACGACCGACCTGTTCGTACGCGCGATTGCGGATCTCGGGTCAGCAGGGGCCGAGTGCGTGATTCTCGGTTGCACCGAGATCCCGCTCATCATCTCGGACGCGAACTCGCCGTTGCCGGCACTGGACTCGACCCGCCTGCTCGCCTCGTATGCCGTGCGCGAGGCCGTGAACGAACGGCCACTGGGTCAGCGGGCCGGATGGTTGCCCGTCGAGCAGGTCGCTCGCGCGATCGAGTGAGGTTGATGCTTCGTTGCTGGTTCTGAACCCGGAGACGAACCTTATGATACGGAAGGTGCTTCTCACCGTTGCCATCGTGCTGCTGGTCGTCGTGGCGGGCGGGACGGTGTTCGTCGCGTCGCGCCAGAACCTTCGCTTCGACGCGACCCGGTACCCTAACGTCACCGCCTCGAAGGATTCGGCAATCATCGAGCGGGGGCGGTACATCGTCCGTGACGTCGCGCCGTGCGCCGCGTGCCACGGTGATCCCAAACAGCGCGCGGCGTACAACACCGGCGCCGACGTGCCGCTGGTCGGCGGTTTCGAATTCGCCATTCCGCCCGGCGAGTTCTACACGCGCAACCTGACCCCGGACGCCGAGACCGGATTGGGGAACGTGGCGGATAGCGCGATCGCGCGTGCGCTGCGGTACGGCGTGGGCTACGACGGTCGCGCGCTGCTCCCGTTCATGGAGATGCAAGGGCTCTCCGACGACGACCTGCAGGCAGTCATCTCATACCTGCGCACGCAGGCGCCCGTGCGTAATCCCGTTCCGGCGCACCACTTCAACACCCTCGGCAAAGTCGTGAAGGCGACGGCGCTCGCGAAGCCCGTGGGTCCGTCAGCGACGCCGCCCGCGCAATCTCCTCGAGGCCTCTCGGTGGAGACGGGGCGCTATCTCGTCGAATCGGTAGCGCTCTGCTGGGCATGTCA
>DATCGG010000335.1:0-8468 GCA_036509075.1 Gemmatimonadaceae bacterium | reverse complement strand
CTGCGGCTTGGCCTAACGTCAACTCCCGAGAACCCCGAGCCGACGCGATCGGACACACATGCGTGGGCCGCGCATCCCAACTACGGATTGCTGGCGACTGTGCTGGGCGTGCGTCCGGCGAGCGCAGGGTTCAGAACAGTGCTCATCGCGCCCTCGCTGGGTCCGTTGCGTCGAGCTGAGGGTCGCGTCCCACATCCGCGCGGGGATATCGACGTGAAGCTCGAGGCTGACGGAGCGCGCGGCTTTCAGGCTGAGATCACGTTACCTGCGGGCGTGACTGGTGTGCTCGAGTGGCGCGGCCAGCGACGCGCTTTGCGAAGTGGGCGGCAGGTCGTTCGACTCTAAGAGATAAGCATCCAGACAGCGGTGCGGGAACGGATTGGACGGAAACAGCTAATCAAACGGATATTACCTAACGACGATGTGTTGAAACTCGAACGAGCCTATTGAAAATGGGAACGGCCTCGGGACGACTCCTGCGCCCCGAGGCCGTTCAAAAAACCAGTTACGACCTTGTGTTCCAGTGCTTCCCTGTCTGGATGGAATCAGCTCGATCCGTGTGGTTCCCGTTGAATCCGCTTCCCCGTCTTCTGGATGCCGATCAAGGAAACCGAATCAACGCATTCTCGAGCGGGACCTCGCCTTTCCGTGTCACCGGTGCCGACCGCTGACACGTCGCGCCGAACGTCGTGCAGTGCCCGACGACCTCGAAGTCGAGCCGGTATGGAACCCCCTCGCTGCCTAACGGTGAGTTGGCGTCGGCCACGTGGAAGTGCAGATGCGGCTCCGTGGAGTTGCCGGTGTTCCCGACCAGGCCAATGACCTGACCCCGCTTCACCTGGTCGCCCAGTTTCACCTTGAGCGATCCGGGCTTGAGATGCGCGTAGAACGCGTAGTACCCACCGCCGATGTCGATGATGACGTGGTTGCCACCGACCGTCTCGAGCGTGATCGGCACCGCGCGGGAATTGATCCCCGGCACGTTCTCCGGAATGCTGTCCTTCACCTCGACGACCGTCCCGTTGGCCACCGCCAACGCATCGAGGCCCTCGGCGTGGTAGCTCTCGTTCTTGAGCGAGTCGCCTTTGTACGTCTTGTCCTCGTCGGAGATTTTCACCCAGTCGATCGCGAACCGCTGTGCGATGGCCGGCGTCCCGGAGATCGGAACGATCGTCCGCCGGTGCCCCGACGCGTCGGAGGGACCGTTCGCGGCCAGCCAGGTGCCACCACGCAATGGCGGTCCGATCGCCACCGCCTGCGCCGTCACCGGCACCGCCGCGCCGTCCAGCGTCTGCGTGCGCACGCTGTCGCCGGTACCGGTCTCGATCGTTAGGCGGTGCTGAATCGACTTCGGCGCGGCACCCGTCAGCGGAACCCACAAGAACACGACGGCACGCAGGCCGCCATTTACCTTGAGCCGCTCCGCCTGCGCCGCCGGAGCCATTCCGGGCCGCGACACGGCGCGCATCAGCCCCGAATCGCTCAGCGTGAAGACGACACGCTGATCCGGCGACGCCATCACCTCGAGCTTCTTCAGGTTGATCGGCTGTGGCGTGAAGTTCGTGACGTGCACCTCGTACGCGAGGAGCGGCCCCTTCTCCGACGCCGCGACCGTGGGTGGCTTGGGGACACGCATCTCGAGAAACGGCGGGAACGAGATGTTTGTCTGGGCGTACGCCGCTGGCGCACCGGCAGCGGCGAGAACACTCAGGCATAGGGCAAACAATGGCCCGGTGAAAGGCGACTTGCCTCTCACCGAGCAAGCGTTGCCAGCCTGTCGCACCTGCGTGTTAGCTGGACTTTCCATTTAAGGTGGGGTTGTTGTTCCGTTCGACGTCCGGGAGCGGGAAGCGACGCCCTCGCCGCGGCATCCCGCTCGAGCATATCGAGGGAGTCGACCTTCAATGTCATCTGTCGCGGCCTTCTGCGGGTGACGCCACCGCAGAACCCGATGCGCGACCGCGCGAGCGCCAGATGAAGAACACCGGCGCGCCGAGCGCGACGAAGGCGAGCCCGATGGACGAGATGCCCGGCTGCGTGACGATCGTGTTGATCACGAGCGCGATCGCCGCGACGACGAACAGGATCGGCGTCACCGGATACCCCGGAACGCGGAATGGCCGCACGGCGTTAGGCTCCGACCGACGCAGCATCATCACCGCCAGCGCGCCGAGCGCGTAGAAGATCCAGCCGGTGAACACGGCATAGGTGAGGAGCTGGCTGAACGTGCCGCTCGCGGCGAGCAGGGCACCCCACGCCGTGAGCGTCACGATCGCGAACGCCGGCGTCCCGAACCGGGGGTGCACGGACGTGAGCTTCTGGAAGAACAGTCCGTCGCGCGCCATCGCGTAGTACATGCGCGGCGTCGTGAGGATGAGACCGTTGAGGGCACTGAAAATCGACACGAGAATCAGCGCGCTCACGACCGCACCGGCCACCGGGCCCAGGATCGTGCCGATCGCGTCCGCCGCGACGCGCTGGCTGTTCGCCACGCCGGCCGGCCCGAGCGCACGGACATACCCGAGGTTCGCCATCAGGTACAGCACGATGAGCAGGAACGTCGCGATGCTGATCGCGCGCGGGAACGTGCGCTGCGGGTCCTTCGCCTCACCGGCCGAGAACGTCACGTACTGCCAGCCCTCGTACGCCCAGAGGACGCCGATCATCGCCGCGCCGAAGCCCGCCGCGAGCGACCCGTTAGGCACCTCGATCGGCGCGGTCGGCAGCCCGGCGCCGCCGGTGCCGCGGAGCGTGAGCACCGCGCTGAGAAGAAACAGGACGCCGAACTTGGCGCCCGTCGTCCAGTTCTGCACCGTCGCGCTGCCGCGCGTCCCGCGGATGTTGATCAGCGCCACGACCAGAATCACCACGAGCGAGATGATTGGTCCCGGCACGCGGAACGGAAGCAGCGGCGACAAGTAGTTCGCGAACGCCACCGCGAGCGCGGCGATCGATCCGCTCGCGATGACGAGGAAGCTCGCCCATCCATAGAGGAACGCCGGCAGCGGTCCGAACGCATCGCGGAGATAGGCGTACAGGCCGCCGGCTTCGGGCTTCATCGCGCCGAGCTCGGCGTACGTGAGCGCGCCGAGCAGCGAGAGGAACCCGGCCACCGCCCACACCGTGAAGGCGAGCCCGGTGTGGCCGGCGGTCTGCCGCAGCACGAGGCTCGGCACGAGATAGATCCCCGAGCCGATCACGGTCCCGATCGTGATCAGCATCAAGTCCGTGAAGCCGAGGCTTCGGCGCAGTTCGTTAGGGCCGGTCATGCACGTTCCGGATTGGTGTCGGCGGATGACGACGCCACGAGCGTGTAGAACGCGCGATTCGTCGTTAGGTCTCGGCGGAGGCCGGTTACTTCGTAGCCGCGGCGCAGTGCGCGCTGGAAGTTGCCGCGCGTCGCGAGCCGCCACGTGCCGGCGAGATCGGGCGTCGTCGTGATGACCTGATGCAGGTCGGCCGGGATCTCGATGAGCACGTGCGGTACCGTCGTGTCGTCGAGATCCACCTGAATGTCGCCTACGCGCGGGAAGGGCGTTAGCACCGGCACCGATCCGCTCCCCGCGGTGGGACCGTTCCGACTCGTTCGCGTGGCCACGGCGCCAGTCGTTGGCAGCATGACGATGAGGCGGTCGGTCGCCAGCCCGAGGTGCAGCGGGCTCGCGGTGATGCCGTACATGTTCTCGACGTAATCGACCAGGCTGACGCCCAGCCGATTGAAGTTGAGGTGGGCATTCCGCGCCTGTAGCGGATCGAACGTCCAGAGCACGCGAGAGATCCCTCGGCGCGCCAGGATGGCACGTTGCATCTCCTTCAGGTGGCGACCGACGCCCATGCCGCGGGCGGCTTCGCGAACGCCGAGCATGTGTGACCAGTGGATCGCCTGACCATCACGCAGCCCGGCGAGGCCGTACACGAAGCCAACGAGAGTACCGCTATCGTCGAACGCACCGATCGCGAGCCCGCCGATCTTGGTGGTGACGCGGAGCAGGGAGGCGGGAACGCGGTCGAACACGGTTCCCCAGATCTCGCCTTGCAGCTCGAAGCACGCGGCGGCATCCTCGGGCGTGACGAGTGGCCGGTAGGTCAGGCCCGAATGCGTTTCGACCTCGACGCGGGCATGGGAGTCGGCGAATCCGGCGGTGCGGGAGGGATCGTCGAGATCGAGCGGCATAGGCCGGCTGACTGGTGGGCGGGAAAGAGCGCGCGTCAACGTACGGTAGTGTCGGGCATACCACAATGGTCGACCAAATCGGTCGCTGTGGACGCCACGATCGATCGCGGTGCCCGCGCGCGGGTCACATGAGCGTCCTCTATCACAGAGGCGTCGTCCGTGGTTGCGGACCGCCCGTGCTCGCGCTTAGCTTGGCCGCCGTGTCAACCTCGGTCCCGCGCCGCGCGGCGCGCAGATCCTCTCCCCAGTCGGGCGCGAGCACGCCGGCTGAAGCCAGCGCGCGCTCCGATACGGTCTCGCGCGTCTATCAGGAGCTGCGCAGCCTGATCGTCTGGGGTCATCTCCCACCCGGCGCTCGCATCGCCGAGCGTGCCGTCGCCGAACGTTTGGGATTGAGTCGAACGCCGGTGCGCAGCGCACTGCATCGGCTCCAGCAGGAGGGCTTCGTCTCGTCGGTGGGCCGCGGGCAGGATCAGCGTCTCATCGTCGCGCCGCTCACGCAGGAGGACGGCCGTGAGATCATTCTCATAGTCGGCCACCTCGAGGGGCTCGCTGCGTACACGGCGGCGGCGCTCCCCGACGATCGGCGGAAGCGGATCGTGACGCGACTCCGGGAGATCAACCGCGAGCTGGCCGAGGAGTCGAAGCGGCGGGAGTTCGGGCGGATCTTCGATCTCGACCAGGAGTTTCACCGGGCGTACGTCGAGGGGGTGGTGGGTCCTCGGCTGCTCGCCCTGCACCGGTCGATCAAGCCGCAGATCGAGCGGTACACGCGCCTGTACGTGAGCGCGCTGGTGGACGAGCTGGCGACGTCGGTGAAGGAGCACGAGGTGATCGTGCGCGCGATCGCCTCAGGGGATCCCCGGGCGGCGCAGCGTTCGGTGGAGACGAATTGGCGAAATGCGGCTGCTCGGCTGTCGCGGGTGATCGAGCAGTTGGGGGAGCGGGGGGCCTGGCACGCGTGGGATCCGGCGTCGTCGGCTCGTCGCGCTCGTTAGGCCCTGCTGGCTGCTTGCTGCTGACGGCTTTACGGTCGGCATCGCGAGCGGTCGGCGAGGCATCGGGGTTCGTCGGCGGAACGCGCTCGCAGCCGGCGCCGCCGGACCGAAGCGGCGGTTAGGCGTAAGGGTCCGTAAGGTCCGGCGATCGCTGCGGCGCCGCGCGACGCCTCCTCACCCTGACGCCTCGCCTCCTGTCAGGCTAGACCCTGCCCGTTAGGAGCCAGCAGCAAGCGGGCGCGCCCCAACGTGGACGCGGCGAGCTTCCGCCACCATTAGGTCGCGCACATGCTGAAAGCTGAGTGTGCCAAGTCGCGACGCGTGGTGGCGACGAGCAGTGTCCTGGTCGGGATAGGTGCCGTCAAAGCGCCCCCGCGCTCCCGGCGGGATGATCTCGACGAGCCCCGCGGCGCGATGATCTCGACGGGCCCGCAGCGCGACGTTGCTGACCTGAAACCGCCATGACACTCTCGACGTGTCCTGCACGTATAACTACCTTACCAGTCGAAACTGGTATACCAAAACTGTCGACCAAAGACCCCGCGATGATGCTCCATCGGATCCGCCACATCGGCCTGGCCCTGACCATCCCCGTCAGTGCCCTCAGCGCCCAGACACCGGCCGACCCCGCCGCCGCGTTCGACAAACGCGAGGTAATGGTTGCCATGCGCGACGGCGTGAAGCTCCACACGCTCATCTACACGCCGAAGAGCCAGACGGCGAACCTCCCGATCATCTTCACCCGCACGCCGTACGGCATCGCGGGCGCCGAAGGCGCATTCGCCAGCTCGTACGCCGACCTGGCGCAGGAGGGCTACATCTTCGCCTTCCAGGACATCCGCGGACGGTTCACCTCCGAAGGGCAGTTCGTCATGCTGCGACCGCCGCGGGACAAGAAGGTCCCGAAGTCGGTCGACGAAGCGAGCGACACGTACGACACCATCGACTGGATGCTGAAGAACGTCCCGAAGAACAACGGACGCGTCGGCATGCTCGGCGTATCGTATCCGGGATGGCTCACCGTCATGGCGATGCTCGACCCGCACCCCGCGCTCAAGGCCGTGTCGCCGCAGGCGTCGCCGTCATCCATGTTCCTTGGCGACGACTTCCACCATAACGGCGCATTCCGCCTGTCCTACGGCTTCGAGTACGTCGCGATGATGGAGAGCGGGAAGGAAATCACGCCGTTCAAGCCCGACCAGTACGACACCTACAGCTGGTACTTGTCGTTAGGCTCGCTCAAGAAGGTCACGGACAGCCTGCCCGAGGGGAAGCTGCCGACGTGGAAGAACTACGTCGCCCATCCCAACTTCGACGAGTTCTGGCAGCGCGAGAACGTCGTGAAGTACATCGACCGCGTGAACGTGCCGACCCTCAACGTCGCGGGGTGGTGGGACCAGGAGGACTTCTACGGCCCGATCACGATCTACCGCGCGCTCGAGCCGCACGACACGAAGCACCTGAACTACCTGGTCGTCGGCCCGTGGAATCACGGCGGCTGGCGCGGCCCCACCGGCGACAAGCTCGGCGCGATCGAGTTCGGAAGCAACACGGCGCAATACTATAGAAAGAGCATCGAGCTGCCCTGGTTCAACTACTGGCTCAAGGACAAGGGCAAGCTCGAGCTCGCGGAAGCGACGACGTTCGAGACGGGCGCGAACACATGGCGGTCGTACGACAGTTGGCCGCCGAAACACGAGGTCACGGAACGGAAGCTCTACTTCCAGCCCGGTGGGAAGCTGGCGTTCGAGCCGCCGCCGGCGACCAAGCCTGACAGTGCCTTCGACGCGTACATCGCGGATCCGGCAAAGCCGGTTCCGTATCGCGTGCGACCGATCCTGCCAACGTACGGCCCGGGCTCCTCCTGGTCGCAATGGTTAGTAGACGATCAGCGCTTTGCGTCGGACCGGCCGGACGTCTCCGCATGGCAGACCGCTCCGCTCGACGACGATATCGTCATTGCGGGCGATGTCCTCGCGAAGATCTTCGCGTCCACCACTGGCTCCGACGCCGACTTCGTCGTGAAGCTGATCGATGTCTATCCCGACACGTACGACGCGAACCCGAAGCTCGGTGGCTATCAGCTGATGGTGTCGAACGACGTGTTCCGTAGCCGCTTCCGCAAGAGCTACGAGAAGCCGGAGGCGCTCACGCCGAACAAGGTCGAGGAGATCCCGGTCGACCTGCACACGCAGAGCTACCGGTTCAAGAAGGGGCACCGGATCATGGTGCAGGTGCAGAGCTCGTGGTTCCCGCTCATTGATCGGAATCCGCAGACGTTCGTCCCGAACATCTACGACGCTAGCCCCAAGGACTTCCGCGCGGCGACGCACAAGATCTACCGGTCGCCGCAGCAGGCTTCGTTCATCTCGCTTCCGGTCGTGCAGTCCAAGGTCGTGCAGTAGCCATGCCTGGTCGTGGGTTGTCCAGTCTTGGTGTGGCGTCCAAAACCGAAGGGGGAAGCGGAAACGGCCGGAAACTACTGATCGGGCGGATCGCTCCGAGGACGGGACGATTCCACCCGCAACGAGCTGATTTGAAGGGGAACAACCTCGGGACGCCCAAGCTTCCCGAGGCTGTTCCCAAAAAAACACGGCTCGTTGCGGGTGGAGTTTTCCTCCAAGCGGAACGATCCGCAAAATCCGATGTTTCCGGCCGTTTCCGTTTCCCCCTTTCTGATGTTGCATGGCATCGTAGCCGGTCCAAACGGAGACCCATCGTGAACTATCGACTGATTTCACTCATCGGCAGCCTGGCGTTAGGCGCCACCAGCATCGTACAGGCCCAAGGCACGCGGATGCTCAGGCATCCCACTGTCAGTAAGGACCTCGTCGCGTTCGCGTACGCCGGCGACCTCTGGACCGTCTCGCGCAACGGCGGGCAGGCGCGGCGCCTCACCGCGACGCCAACGGTCGAGACCGAACCGTACTTCTCACCGGATGGCTCCAAGATCGCGTTCACCGCGACCGTGGGTGGCAACACCGACGTCTACGTGATGCCCGCCGCGGGCGGTGATCCGACGCGCCTAACGTATCATCCGGGGTTGGACCGCGTGCGTGGCTGGACCCCGGATGGGAAGAAGGTGGTGTTCGCCTCGGCGCGAGTGAGTCCGCCACACAACTCGTACTTCAGGCTGTTCAGCATCGGTCTCGACGGCGGACTCCCCGAACCGCTCCCCATGCCGCGCGCGTACGCCGGCACGCTCTCGGCCGACGGGAAGCGCGTCGCGTACGAGGAAGTCTCCACGGTGATGTTTCCGGGCTGGATCGAGGCGAGCGGTTGGCGTCACTACCGGG
>DATCGG010000334.1:0-9954 GCA_036509075.1 Gemmatimonadaceae bacterium | reverse complement strand
AGGAAGACCGAAGGGCCTCGAGCTCGTGCACGGCGTGCGCATCATCGATCGGGTGCGTCGCGCGCTCGAGCCCGTGGTCGATGATTTGCTGCTCATCGCGAACGACGACGCCGCAGGCACCTGGCTACCAGGTGTCAGGTGGGAGCGCGACATTCTGCGAGACGTCGGCAGCGTGGCGGGGATCCACGCGGCGCTCGTTCACTCGGCCTCGCCGGTGCTCGTAGTCGCGTGGGACATGCCGTTCGTGTCGACCGCCCTGCTCGCCGCGCTGCGCGACGCCGGGCATGACGCAGATGTCGCGGTTCCCGAGAGCGGATCCCGCCGTGGGCTCGAGCCGCTGTGCGCCTTCTACGCGGCAGCATGCGTGCCGGCAATCGAGCGGCGGCTGGCCGCGGGCGACCGGCGCGTGATCGGGTTCTACGAGGATGTCCGGGTCGCTCGACTGGGCGCCGAACAGGTCGCGAGCTACGGCGACCCTGCCCTGCTCTTCATGAACGTCAACACGCCCGAGGAGCGCATCCTCGCGGAGGCCCATGGCGCGTCCACCGATGGTGGCCGTGATCGGCAAGAAGCATAGCGGGAAAACCACCCTCACCGTTCGGCTCTGTGCCGAGCTCCATCGCCGCGGTCATCGCGTGATGACGATCAAGCACGGATCGCACACGTTCAACATCGACCCGGCGACGACCGACACGTACCGTCACTATCACGAGGGCATCGCGGAGCGCGTCGCTATGGCCGCGCCGGACAAGTTCGCGCTCATCGTGCGGTGGAGTGACGAGCTCGGGCCCGAGGAGATCGCGACGCGGCACATGAGCGACGCCGACATCGTGGTCTGCGAAGGGTTCAAGCGCTCGGACCTTCCGAAGATCGAGGTGTTTCGCCAGACCGCGCATCGGGCGCCGCTCTACGATCCCGCCGACGATTCCGCGCGCCACTATCTTGCCATCGTCGCGGACACCGACGTTCCCGCCGCGGCGGTGCCCGTCATCCGCCTCGAGGATGGCACGTGGCTCGAGACTCTTGCCGACCTCGTGGAGGCGCGCATCATGAACGATCGTGATCGGTAGCGTGCTGAAACCCCGGAGAGCCCACGAATGACGCGACTGAACTCCGAGATCCGCCGACCGCTGGGCGCGCCGCGCAATACCCTGCGCGCGACCGCCGCGGCGTTAGGCATCGCGTCACTCTCCGCGTGCGCGTCCGGCGGCATGGGGCGTTCCGGCAGCACATCGGGAACTCGTGTCGAGATGCGGCACGCCATCGACTCGATGGTCGCGCAGCCCAAGTTCAGCAACGCGCATTGGGGCATCCTGATCGTGGACCCGGAGAGCGGAGACACGCTGTACTCGCGCAATGCCGGCAAGCTGTTCATGCCGGCATCGAACCAGAAGCTCGTGACCGGCTCGGTGGCGCTCACGCTCCTCGGCCCGGACTACCAGTTCCGCACGGCGTTCGCCGCGCGTGGGCCGGTGGAAGGCGGCGTGCTGCGGGGCGATCTGCTCGTTATTGGACGAGGCGACCCGTCGATGAGCGACCACATGCGCGGCGATGTCATGCAGGCACTGAAAGCCGTGCCCGACTCGCTCCGTGCGCATGAGATTCGGTACGTGTCAGGACGATTGCAGCGTGCCGGCGATGCGTTCCCCGACGCGTGGCACGGGTTCGGCTGGGCCTGGGACGACTTCGACTTCGCCTATTCGGCCGGCGTCGACGAGCTGTTCTTCAACGAAGGGATGTTTCAGGTCACGCTGCGCGGCAGCCCGCGAGAGGGCGCGCGCGCCAGTACCAAGGTGCGCCCGGACATCGGCTATCCGTCGCTGCGCGCGATGGTGACGACCATTCGTCGACCCGACTCGGTGCCATCGGCGGATGGCACGTCGCGCGCTCCCCGTCTGCGATCTCCATCGGCGTCGATGGACAGCGCGACGAACGTCGTGACGATCACGGGCGAGATCTACCCGAATGACTCGCTGACCATCGACGTTGCCTACCGCGATCCGGGTCTGGCGTACCTGTACGCGATTCGCAAAGCGCTGGTGGACCAGGCGGTCACGGTCGAGGGTGGCGTCGATCCTCGACCGCCACGCGACTCGGCGGCCCAGCTCGACACGCTGTTCGTGATGACGTCCCCACCGCTCCGCGAGATCCTTCCGGCTCTCGAAAAACCATCGCAGAACCAGATCGCGGAGATCCTGTTCAAAACGCTCGGGCTCGAGCGTACGGGCGTGGGCACGGCCGACAGCGGTCGAGCGGTGATCGAACGACAGCTCATCGGGTGGGGAATCGCTCCCACGTCGTTCGCGGTGCGCGACGGAAGCGGCCTTTCGCGACACGACTACATCGCACCCGACGCGATCGTTCGCGTGCTCGACGTGATGCGGAAGAGCCCGAACTTCGTGGTGTTTCGCGACGCGCTTCCGCTCGCGGGCGTCGACGGCACGATCGCGAACCGCATGGGCGGCACCCCGGCGGCCGGGAACGTGCACGCCAAAACAGGGTCCCTGGACAAGGCGCGCTCACTGTCGGGCTACGCCACGACGGCCAACGGGCGCGTGCTCATCTTCAGTGTGCTGTGCAACAACTGGACGACGACCTCTCGCGAAGTGGACCAGGTAGCCGACGCCATCGGCGTTCGGCTCGCGGGGCTCACGGGTCGCTGATGCTGACGGTCCCCGAAGCGAGCGCGAGGATCCTCGAGCACATCGCACCACTCGCCATCGAGCGGGTACCGCTGCTCGACGCGTTAGGCATGGTGCTGGCGGAACCGGTGCGCGCGCCGATGACGCTGCCGGCGTGGGACAACTCGGCCATGGACGGCTACGCCGTGCGCGGTTCGGACATCGATGCCGCGAGCGCCGACCATCCGGTGAGCCTGCGCGTGCTGGAGACGGTGGCGGCGGGACGCTTCGCGACGCAGCCGGTCGGTGACGGCGAGGCCATTCGGATCATGACGGGCGCTCCCATCCCCGATGGCGCGGACACGGTGGTTCGAGTCGAGGACACCGATGGCGGGACGGTCCGCGTGCTGGTGACAAATGCGCGAGACGCCCGACGCAATGTGCGTCCGCGCGGCGAGGATTTTTGCGAGGGCGATTCACTGCTGGACCGTGGGGCGCCGCTCGGCGCCGCGCAACTCGGCGTGCTGGCGTCGATCGGACGATCCACCGTCGACGTGTATCGCCGGCCGCGCGTGGCCATCATGGGTTCGGGCGACGAGCTGGTCGACGTCGACGGATTCCACGAGGTGCTGGCCGGTCGAAAGATCGTCTCGACGAACGGCTACACGCTCCAGGCGCTCGTGCGCGACGCGGGCGGCGAGCCGGTGAACCTCGGAGTTGCCACCGACGATCCTGCCTCGCTCAAGAATCACCTGCAACGGGCAGGCGGGTGCGATCTGGTACTGACGTCGGCGGGCGTGTCAGTGGGCGAGTTCGATTACACGCGTGAGGTCGTCCAGTCGCTCGGCGCCGAGATGAAATTCTGGCGTGTCCGGATGCGACCGGGCGCACCCCTCGGATTCGGTCTGCTCGGCTCCGCGCCGTGGATAGGACTTCCGGGCAACCCGGTGTCCGCGATGGTGACGTTCGAGCTGTTCGTTCGGCCTGTGTTGCGACGGATGCTCGGACACACGCGGCTGTTTCGCCGGCCCGTTCCCGTCGTGCTCGAGGAACGCGTCACGATCGGCGCTCGTCTGACACACTTTCTGCGCGCCATCGTAAGCACCGGCAACGGCGGTCTCGTCACGGCGCGACTCACGGGCCCGCAGGGCTCGGGCATCCTGACATCCATGTCGCGCGCGAACGCCCTGCTGGTCGTTCCCGAGGATCGACCCGTGGTAGAAGCCGGCGAGACGCTGCACGCGTTGCCGCTCGGCGACGCCGCGAGCCTAACGATACAGTTTTCGCTCTGATGTCTATGTCCCCGGCTTCCCCCGTGCTGTCCGCCGAAGCGACTGCCCTGGTGACCCAAACGCTCGGGGAGCTCGGCGCTCAGTTCGACATGGCCCGCACCGACCTCATGGTCGCCGGCCGAGAAGTGCGCATCCACCACCCGCGAAACGCCGACGACTTGATCGACGAACAGGCATTCGTGGACGACGAGCGACTCCCGTACTGGGCGGACTTGTGGCCGTCCGCACGCGTGCTGGCCGAGCGCGTCGCGACCATGCCCGTGGATGGCCGACGATTCCTGGAGCTTGGCTGCGGCACCGGTCTCGTGTCAGTCGCCGCGGCAATCGCGGGCTTCGACGTTACAGCGACGGACTACTACGACGAAGCGCTGCGGTTCACCGCCCTCAACGTGCTGGTGAACACCGGGGCGCTGATCGACACGCGCATTGGCGACTGGCGGCGCTTTCCGCATGACATCGGACGCTTCGAGCTTGTCGTCGCGTCGGACGTGCTGTACGAGCAGCCACACGCCGGTCTCATCGCCGGGGTACTCGACCGAACGCTGACCGCGCGCGGTTCGGCGGTCATTGCGGACCCGGGGCGAATTGCCGCGCCGCAGTTCGTCGACGAGTGCAAGGAGCGCGGGATGCCGGCGGCCATACTCGATCGCATAACGTTCGAGGAGGGCAACATCCGGCAGACGATCGATCTCTACGAGGTACGCCGGCGGTAACCCATGCCTGGCGTGGGGCGTCATGGGAAGAGGTGGTTTGCACTTGACCCGGTCCCTCCCCACATGGCGGTCAGCTTCAAGTACGGCGCAGAAGCCTTTGCCATGATCGGCATCGCGTACGGCCTGATCAAATGGGTCGGCCGCAACGTGCGGTCCCTGGTCTCAGACTCACGCGTCGAGGAGGCGCACGTCGAAGCGCTGGCCGCCTCGATGCCGGCGGCGGCCGCCGACGCACTCGTCAGGCAAGGCATCGTTTCGGCCGAGGATCTCGCCCGCATGACACCTCGCGAGCGCGGGTTCCTTGCGGCCGCAGCGGGACGTCGGGTCGACGCCGCGGCGGATCGGAACCGGGCGAAGCAGGCGACACCGAAGTCCTCCGACGCCGTTGGTTCCCCTGCGAGCTCGCGAACTCCGGCGACGCCGCGACTCCACCTCATCACACCGTCACGCCCCCCGCTCGGGATCAGCGTGCACTGTCCCGGGTGCGGGATCGCGGTCGACCGTGAGGCGCTACAGCGCTACGGGACGACTACGTGTCCGCGCTGCAAGCGGCCCATCTCGGCGCACATTCAGCGCGGGCGCCTAACGGTGATCGTGGAGGAGACGCCCGAAGAGGCAGAGCACCGCAAGCGGATGGACGGCAGCAGCTAGTGAATGGCCGTTCGGATATTCATTGGCGCCGTTGTCATCCCGAGCCGACAGGCGAGGGATCGCGAACCTGCGGATAGAGGCCCCTCTATCGGGATGATCGCTATCCCTCGCTCCGCTCGGATGACACCTAGGTGAGACGGCCAGCGACAACTTCCGCGATGTCGTAGACCGGCACCTCGCTCCCAAGCGCCTTCGCGCCGTCCGAGATCATGGTCATGCAGAACGGACAGGCGACGGCCAACGCGTCCGCGCCAGTGCCAAGCAACTCCTCGGTGCGTTCGACGTTGATGCGCTTGCCCACCCGCTCTTCCATCCACATGCGCCCGCCGCCCGCTCCGCAGCAGAGTCCCCGGCTGCGATTCCGCGGCGCCTCCGCCACGGTCACCACCGGGAGCGCGCGCTTGAGCGTCTCGCGCGGGGCGTCATAGACATCGTTGTAGCGACCCAGGTAGCAGCTGTCGTGGTACGCGACGACCAGCTGGTTCCCATTCTCCGTGCGGAGCGGAACGAGATCCTGCTCGAGTAGCCGCTCGATGTACGTGGAGTGGTGAATGACCTCGTAATGCCCGCCCAGCTGCGGGTACTCGTTGCCGATCTGGTGGAAGCAATGCGGGCACGTCGTGACGATCGTCGTCGCGTGATATCGATCGAGTGTCTCGATCGCTTGCCGCGCGAGCATCTGGTAGAGGTATTCGTTCCCCATCCGTCGCGCGGGGTCGCCGTTGCACGACTCCTCCTGCGCCAGGATCGCGAACCGAATTCCGGCCGCGTTGAGAATGCGCGCGAACGCGACCGCAATCTTCTTCGCACGATCGTCGAACGATGCCATGCATCCGACCCAGAACAACACGTCCGGCCGCTCGTTGCGCTCGGCGAATTCGGCCATGGTGGTGACACCGAGACCGTCGGCCCATCGCCCGCGATCCGCCGGTTGGAACTTCCACGGCGCGCCATTCCGCTCCATCGCCTCGAACGCAGGCTGGATCTCCTCGGGGAAACGGGACTCGGTGAGCACCAGGTTGCGACGTAGCTCGTTGATCACGTCCAGCTGATCGATCGAGACCGGGCACTCCTGTACGCACGCCCGGCACGACGTGCACGCCCACAGCTCGTCTTCGGTGATGTAGGTGTCGAGCAGGCGGTGGCCCGCGCGCTCGCCGACCGTGCCTCCACCTGCATCGTCTCCTTCGCCGCCCGCGAGCACCGCGTGCGCCGCCTCGGCCCGATCGCCCATCAGGAGCGGCGCGAGCTCCATGGTACGCTGCCTGACGTTGACGACGATCTTGCGCGGGCTCAGCGGCTTTCCCGTGATGTTCGCCGGGCACGCGGCCGTGCACCGGCCGCACTCGGTGCACGAGTATCCGTCGAGGAGGTTCTTCCACGAGAGGTCCTTCACATCGGCCGCGCCGAAGGTCTCGACTCCCTCGGCCTCGAGGTCCATTGGACGCATGACGCCGACCTGCCCGGGGCCGCTCGTGTTGGAGAAGAACGTGTTAGGCAGCGACGTGATGACGTGGAGGTGCTTCGAGTACGGGAGATAGTTGAGAAACGCGAGCAGCAGCAGCGCGTGCATCCAGCTGCTCGCCGTCGCGATCGCTCCCGCGGTACCGGAAGGAACGCGGCTGACCATCATCGCCAGCACACTGGAGATCGGCTGGAATGCAGCCGAGTGACGCGCCTCCACCACGCGCTCGAAGATCGCGGTCAGGAAAAGCGTCACCATGAGCGCCGCGATCATCGACAGAATGAAGACGGCGTCGCCGGAGTGGACCTTGTCGCCCTGTAGTCGTCTCGGCTTGATGACGACGCGGCGATACAACAGCACTGCGACGGCGGCGAGCACGAGCGCCGCGAACATCTCCTGCGACAAGAGGAACAGCCCATACACGGGCGCCGGCAGCATCCGGTCGAACCCGAACGCGGGGAAGACACCGCGCGCGAGGATTTCGATCGAGCCAAGCGTCAGAACGACGAATCCCCAGAACACCGACGCGTGCAGAATGCCAGCGAACGGCTCGCGCAGGATCTTCGCCTGGCCGATGCCGATGACGACGACGTTGCGGAGCCGCGTCCACGGGTGATCGGTACGGTGCTCGTCGTGACCGGTGGTGAGGTAACGAACGAGACGTTGCGCGTTGTAGGAGAAGAAGCCGAGCGCCGCGACGAGAACGAGGAGGAAGAGGACGTTCTGGGTCATGCGGTGATACTAATCGGGAACGGGGAACGGGGAACCGGCAACCGTGACCCCGCGTGGAGCTTCGGTTCCCCGTTCCCAGTTCCCGTTAATGCGCCTTTGCCGCCTTCACCGCCGCCGTCAGCGCGGGAACGACCTCGAGCACGTCGCCCACGATCCCGTAATCGGCGACCTTGAAGATCGGTGCCTCGGGATCCTTGTTGATCGCCACGATCGTCTTCGATGTGCGCATGCCCGCGAGATGCTGAATCGCGCCGGAGATCCCGACAGCAACGTACAGATTCGGGCTCACCTGGCGACCTGTCTGTCCGATCTGATCGCTGTGCGGGCGCCAGCCGTCATCGGTGACGGCGCGTGTCGCGCCGACGGCCGCATTGCCGAACGCCGCCGCGAGGTCTTCGACCAGCTTGAAGTTCTCTGGGGCCTTGAGCCCTCGGCCCCCGCTTACGATGACGGGTGCATCGCCAAGGTCGAGCTTGGCCGTGTTGCCGGCGATCGTCTGCGTCACCTTCACTCGCGACGCCGCCGGATCTCCACTCGGGGCCGCGGTCTCGACGCGTGCGCTGCGGGGCTTCTCGGCTGCCGTCACCGCGCCCGGGCGAAGCGACACGACCGCCGGATTCGCCGCGAGCGTCACCGTCGCTATCACCTTGCCGGTGTTGACCGGGTGGGTTCCGACGACCTTGTCACCGTCGAGCCGAACCGTCGTTAGGTCGGAGGCGAGCGGGACGCCGAGCTTCCCCGCCACGCGCGGCGCGAGGTCCTTGCCCTGCGCCGACGCGATCAGGGCCACCACGCGATATCCCCCGCTCTTCGCACGGTCCGCGAGAAGCGCCGACAGTGCCTCCGGATTGTAGTCCGCGAACGCCGCGTGCTCGACGACCGTGACGACGTCGGCGCCGTACGTGCCTAACGCGCCAGCCTTCGCGGCAATGCCGGGTGGCCCCGCGACCACGACGTGAACGTCACCACCCGTGGCGTCGGCCAACACGCGCGCGACCGTCACCGACTCGTACGCGACCTTTCGCAGGTCGCCGCCACGCGACTCCGCGAATGCCAGAACATTGTTGGCCATCAGAGCACCTTCGCCTCGGTCTGCAGGAGTCGGACGAGCTCGGGTACCGCGGCGACGCCATCACCGAGGATCCGGCCGGGTGGGCGCTCCGGTGGGAGTGCCATCGTCGATACGGTCATGCGAACGTCGCCGAGCTGCGCGGGCTTCACCTCGAGCGGTTTTTTCTTCGCCGCCATGATGCCCTTGAGCGACGGATAGCGTGGACGTGCGACACCTTCGTCGATGCTCACGACGGCCGGCAGGGGGAACTCGAGCAGTTCGGCCGCTCCCTCCAGCTCACGGCGAGCAGTCCCCTTCCCGTTCGCGACCTCGAGCTTCGACGCAGCCGCCACGCACGGCAGATTCAGCAGCTCGGCGGTGATGGGACCAACCGCCCCATTCGACGAGTCGATGGACATCTTGCCGAACAGGATCAGATCGTAGCCGCCGCCCTGCAGCTCGGCGGCAAGCGCTCTGGCGATGGCGAAGTTGTCGAACGGGATCGGGTCAGCCTTGAGGTGGATCGCGCGGGCCGCGCCCATGCTGAGCGCCTTGCGAAGCGTCTCCTGCGCGGCATCGGGGCCCACGGTCACGACAACGACTTCTCCGCTCCCGAGCTTTTCGGTCATCTGGAGCGCGGCCTCGACGGCATAACCGTCGAAGTCACTCATGTCCCACTTGAGCCCAGTCTCGTCGACGCTGGTGCCGCTGGGCGCGATCTTGAAGCGCACGTCCATTTCTGGCACGCGCTTGATGCAGACGGCGATCTTCACCGTCGAACCTCGCTTGTGAAGGATTTCACAAGAAAAGGTAGACGGCCACAAAGGGACACGGAAGCCGCGTCAGCGCCCCAAGTGCGCTGGCACCTCGTAACTGACGAACAGCGTGCTGTACGCGTGCTCCAACGGACCGGTCGTGTATTCGCGGCTGCGCGTCACGGCTCGCCACTCGGCGACGAATCCGCGAACTCGTCCGCCCAGGCCCACGGAGTACTCGCCGACGAGCGGCACGCGATCGACCCGGCGCGTGCCGCCTAACGTATTGCCGTCGAGCGTGATGTTGTGCGCCACCGCCTCACCACGAACGCCTCCGAGGACATAGAGCTCGACCGGCGCGCGGCCACTCCATCCGCTGGTCCACCAGGGGCTCGACAGGTTGGTTCCCGCGCGGAGCTGGAATCCGCCCTCCGCTTCCGTCAGCACGTTGCCGAACGAGGCGCCGATCTGCGGAGCGAAGTCCACAACCGCGCGGCCCGACGGCGTTCGGCCCACGAAGCGGCGCACGCTCCGCGCGGACAACATGATTCCGGGCTCGAAGCCGACCTGCGTGTCCCAGCCGATCGGGTCCTGCGTGTATACGCCGGAGAGCCTGTGTGCCGTCCGCTGCACAAGCTCCCCGAACGCCGGTGGCCCGATCACACC
Source organism: Gemmatimonadaceae bacterium (assembly GCA_036509075.1). GTDB lineage: Bacteria > Gemmatimonadota > Gemmatimonadetes > Gemmatimonadales > Gemmatimonadaceae > JAJKIV01. The sequence continues at coordinate 8 of DATCGG010000334.1, read as the reverse complement.
GATATGCA
>DATCGG010000333.1:0-8428 GCA_036509075.1 Gemmatimonadaceae bacterium | reverse complement strand
CGGCGTCCGCACGCCGCTCGATGTCGTGGCGCTGTTGACGACGCCGCAGCCCTTTGGGCCGTTCATGAGTCTGGACGGGCTGCACCCTAACGCGGCCGGCCAGGCGATCATCGCTCAGGCAGCCGCGCAGGCGCTGAACGCGAGGTACAACCTGGGCATCCCGACGCCATAGGGACGGGACTCGGGACTCGGCCGGGAGACTATTGCTGCCGAGGAAGGCTCCTCGGCGCCAATAGCATTCTGGCCGAGTCCCGATGTCCCGATGTCCCGAGTCCCGGTCCGTTCAGATGCCTAACAACTCGCCCTTCGCCACTACGACAGTGTTTCCGCCGACGCGAACGGCGGTAATGTCGCCATTCGCTTTGTCCGCTTCGATGTGGATGATGCTCGGTCGTCCCATTTCGAACCCCTGCTCGACCACCCAGCGCAGAGTGCCGTCCCTCGGCGTTCGGGCAGCGAGATAACCGGCGAGACACGCGCAGGCGGAGCCGGTGGCCGGGTCCTCGATCACGTTCACGGACGGTCCATACATCCGCGCGCGCATGTCGGAGCCCGGGCGTTCCCCGTCCGCCGCGAACACCATCACCATCTCGTGCTCGTTGCCCTGGAGCGCCCGTTCCCACTGCTCGAGCTTGAGCTTCGAGCGGGCCACCGCGCTGCGATCGCGCAGTGGCACGAGGAGAAACGGCAGCCCGCACGACACGCCCTGCGGAGCGTAGTCGCCGTCGAGGAGGTCTTTCGGATCGAGGGACAGCATCGATGCGAGCGTTTCGCGTGAGACGGTCGGCTCGGTCACCTTTGGCAGCATTGCCACCGAGAACTGCGCGAATTCCGGCTTCCCGTCGCGCGCGCGGATGACCACGGGGACCGGACCGACGTTTTCCTCGAGCACAATCCGCGTCTCGGCGCCGGTGAGTGGAACGTCCCCGATGGCAGCGAGGACGTGCGCCGTGCCGACGGTTGGGTGGCCGGCGAAGGGCACCTCGCCTCCCGGCGTGAAGATCCGCACTCGACGCGTGTGCTTTGGATCGTCCGGTGGAAAAACAAACGTCGACTCGGAGTAGTTGAACTCCCGCGTGATGGCGGCCATCTGCTCGGTGGTGAGGCCGCGGGCATCGGGGAGGACGGCGAGCTGGTTACCGCCAAATTGCGTGTCCGTAAACACGTCGGCGGTGTAGAACTGGTATGGCACGTTAGGCGGGAGAGGGAACCGGGAACGGGGAACCGGGAACAGAGCTTCGAACCTAGTCTAACGTCCTCGTCGCCGAGCGGGCCACGCGCATGCGCAGAATCGATTTCGTCCATACAATCTGGACTCGTGCAGAGAGCCCTCGGTTCCCGAGTCCCGGCGGCAGCGCCCGCGGCGCGCCGCCTCCCGGTTCCCGCTATTCCCGATTCCCGATTCCCGATGCAGTGGGCGCCACACCCCATAACAATTCCAGTCATTGACCCGGCGCCCGGATCGGCGGAGCAATGGTGACAGCACGTACGTATCGGCCGTTGTACGACCGAGGCGGGTCGTATCGCTCAGGTCGAACAGGTAGGCCGTCGCAATGTCGAACGGCGCCGGCGCAAGAGCGCGAAACGAGCCGGCGAGTCGAACCGGCAATGAATCGCCGCGAACGCCGATCGTGCGCAGATAGCCATACTCCGGTGCCTCGGGGAAATACCGCCCCGTACCGACGATCACCCACGCTCGCCGCCGCCCGCGCAGCGCATCGGCCGCGCGGAGGGACTGGCGCGGATCGCTCAAGTCGCAGGGGCCGAGGACGTAGTCTTCGGCGCGCAACCCGAAGTGCGGCGCGCTGTGCAGCACCTCGAAGGCAGTGCCGTATGTCGAGTACACCATGTCACCCGGCTGCCATCGGTCGCGGATCTGGGCGAGGTAGGACCCCGTGACCGACCACTGATACGGCGGCGGAAACGTAATGATGCGATAAATCGGCGGCAGGCAGACCAGCACGGCGAGGAGCCGCGGCACCACGCGCACACGACCCCACTCGGCCCCGGCGAGTTGTCCGATCGATTCCCCGATGCCGAGCACAAAGACCGCGATGGATGCGAGGACGAGTCGCGCCTCGTATGGGTATTGCTTCGCCATCGAAACGACGACGTACGCGCCAACGACGCTCGCCGCGAGTATCGCCTCGCCAGCGCGCCGCATGAGCAGGCTCACAAAGCCGATGAGCGCGAGCGCGACGTAAAGCGACGTCCAGACAGCGTTCTCGACGGACCAGCCGTGAAAGAGCAGCAGTTGGATCCGCCACGCGTCCCAGAGCCATCGGAACGCGGCTGGCGAGCGGAGCACCGGCATCATGGCGTCCCGCCACCACCAGGCCAGGTACTCACGCGTCGTCGGAAACATGCCGTGCACGGCGACCCATGCCGCGGCCGCAGCGCTCGCGCTCCACATGGCCGCGATGGGCCAGAGCTCGCGGACGGCAGCGCGCCAGCCGCGCTCGCGCCAGGCGATGGCGCCTAACGCGACGCCAAGCCCGAAGAGCGCGACGAGGGCGGCGTTCGAGAACCAGACGGCGACGGCGCCGAACAAGCCCGCGGCCCACACGCGCTCCGGCGGATACGCGAGGCGCCGAAGGTCGATGCATACGAGCAGCGCCGCCAGCGACAACGACAGGTCGAGCCCATAGGGGTGTGTGTCGGACGCATAGACGAGGAACCAGTAGCCGACGGAAAAGAAGAGCAGGGCGCCGAGCGCGCCGGACGGCGTGAGAAGGCGGCGCGCGATGGCGGCGAACAGAAACAGACTGACGATCCCGCTGACGAAGGGCACGAGCCTGAACGCCAGATCACTCGTCCCGAACGCGCGCGTGACGAGCCACTCGAGCAGAAGGAACCCCTTTGGCGCGGCCTGGCCGTAATCGAGCGGGATCGTGAGCAGATCAGAGAGCGATCGCTCCATGATGTTGCTCGCCAAGGCCGCCTCGTCGGTCCAGAGAACCGACCGACGAGTGTAGCTGATGCAGCGAAGCACCACCCCCAGGGCAATGACGGCCCAGGTGATGGTGCCTAACACTCGGGAGTCGTTAGTCGATGGTCGGGAGTCGTTAGCTGTTGGGTGTGACGCCGGCTGATGGACCATTCAGTCGCTGTGTTGGGTCTAACGACTTGCGACTATCGACTTACGACTATCGACTACTGCCTGGCTTCACTCCTCCGCCATGAACGGATACTGATAGTCCGTCGGCGGCGAAAACGTCTCTTTGATCGCCCGCGGGCTCACCCAGCGAACGAGATTCAGCTTCGACCCGGCCTTGTCGTTCGTCCCGCTCGCTCTCGCGCCACCGAACGGCTGCTGGCCTACCACCGCGCCCGTCGGCTTGTCGTTGATGTAGAAGTTTCCGGCCGAGTTTCGGAGGGCGAGGTTGGCCTGCTGGATGGCGCGACGATCCGTCGAGAACACGGAACCGGTGAGCGCGTACGGCGACGTCTGGTCGATGACCTCGAGCGTCTCCGTCCACTCGTCGTCGTCGTAGACGAACGCCGTCACCACTGGGCCGAAGATCTCCTCGCACATGAGACGGTAATCACGCTGGTCGGTCTCTACGAGCGTCGGCGCGATGAAGTAGCCCTCGTCGCCCTTCGTGACGCCGCCGGCCACGATCCGCGCGTTCTTGCGTGCGTCGCCGATGTACTCGTCGATCTTCTTGAATGATTTCTCGTCGATGACCGCGCCCATGAAGTTACGGAAATCGCGAACGTCGCCCATGCGGATCTGCTCGATCATGCCGACCGTTGCATCACGTACCTGCGGCCAGATCGACTTCGGCACGTACACTCGGCTCGCCGCGGAGCACTTCTGGCCCTGATACTCGTAACCGCCGCGCGCGATGGCGACTGCGAGCGCCTGCGGGTCTGCCGACGGATGCGCGATGATGAAGTCCTTCCCGCCGGTCTCGCCCACGATGCGTGGGTAGCTGCGATAGCGATTCATGTTCGCGCCGATCGTCTTCCACATGCTGTTGAAGACGGCGGTGCTGCCGGTGAAATGCACACCCGCGAGCTCGCGATGGGAGAGCAGGATATCCGAGATCATTGCCGCATCGCCGGGCACGAAGTTGATCACGCCCGGTGGGAGCCCCGCGGCCTCGAGCAGCTTCAGCACGTAATAGCCGGACAGCATCGCGGTCGACGCGGGCTTCCAGATCACCGAGTTGCCCATGAGCGCCGGCGATGTCGGCAGGTTGCCGCCGATCGCCGTGAAGTTGAACGGCGTCACCGCGTATACGAACCCCTCGAGCGCGCGGTAGTCGAGCTGGTTCCACATCGCGTTCGTGCTCTGAGGCTGCTCGTCGTATAGGCCTTGCGCAAAGGCGCAGTTGAAGCGCCAGAAGTCGATCAGCTCACACGCGGAATCGATCTCAGCCTGGAACGCCGTCTTGGACTGGCCGAGCATCGTCGCCGCGTTGAGCGTCGTTCTCCATGTCGTGGCCAGGAGCTCCGCGGCACGGAGGAACACCGCCGCCCGATCTTCCCATGCCCAGTTCGCCCACTCGCGCTGTGCCTCTCGCGCAGCGTCCACCGCGGCGAGCACATGCTCCTTCGTTGCCTTGTGCCAGTCGGCGAGCACGTGACGGTGTGCGTGCGGCATCACTGCCTGAGCGATCTCACCCGAGCGATATTCCTTTCCACCGATCACCACGGGTATCTCGATGCGCTCCGACGCCATGGACGTCAGGCGGTCCTTCAGCGCAGCGCGTTCGGGAGAGCCTGGCGCGTACGAGCGCACCGGCTCGTTCACCGGATGAGGCACACGGCGGTTGCCGTTGAAGCCGGTCAGCAGTCCCATGTTCGGGAGCGGCTCTGTTGTGTTCGCGGCAGATGACGTCGCGGAGGCGGCGCCGCGCTGTGCGGGTCGCGGCGGATTCACGGTAGGAGCAGACATGGGCAGTCCGGGTAGAGGCAGCAAGGATCGAGGACCGACGGTTTGAAGATATTCGATCGTCTCGCGAAGCGCCTCCCGACCGCCATCCTGCCTGTCGCTTGCACGCTCGCGCTTGGCGCGTGCGATAAGGAGCCGGTCGATTGGCGCGGCAACGCGCTCACGGTTGCCATGCCCGCCTCGGGCGACGAAGGGTCGGTCCCGGCCGACGCGCATCTGGTCCTGAGACCTGATGGCTCGCTCGCGCTCGAACCGATCGCCGCGGTTCCCTCGACGCCAAGCGATTCGTCGGCGTGTGCCGGCTCGTTTCGTGTGTCCGCGCTGTCGTCGACGGAGATCTACGGCGTCTGGTGGTCGAAGCGAGCAGGCGGCCGCGCGGTGCTGCTTGCATCACGCTCGGATGACGCGGGCGGAACCTGGATCGCTCCAGTGCCCGTCGATACGACGGATCGCGGCGCGGTTGGGTGCGCGCGGCCCGCGCCGGCGATCGCCGCTGACGGCTCGTCAGGCTACGTGCACGTGGCGTACTTCCTGAACGCGGCCGGTGGACCGGGCGTGTTCTTCGCCCACTCCATGGAGCGAGGCGAGCTCTTTCACTCGCCGGTGCCGATCATGTACGGCGATCGTCCGTCGTCCACTGCGGTGGCCGCGGCCGACAGCGTCGTCGTCGTGGCGTTCGAAGACCCGAACGGCGAGCGCTCGCAGATCGCGCTCGCGATGTCGCGCACGTGGGGCCACATCTTCACGCCCGAGCGACCCGAAGCGTCGAGTGGTACGCCGGAGGCCGAGCGGCCGCTCGTCGCACTGCGAAAGCAACTGGTCGCGGTGGGCTGGCGTGGCACGGACCGCTCGGTCGTCGCGAGAGTCGGAACACTCAAGATGAATTGATACCGAGAATCGAAAACCAATTACCCACGCCCCAGAACTCACGACTCGCCACGACATCTCGTGATGTCATGGCGAGTTTTCTGTTTGGGGTCGTGGGTCATTGGTGATCGGTCATCGGTAGCGAAAGGGCGGCGCCTCGGCGAGAATTCGCCCATGCTCATCCTCGGCGCTCACACCATCGACAACGGCGGCATTCACATGGCAGTGCGCCGCGCTGCGCGCAGCGGAATGCGTGCACTGCAGGTGTTCACCGCCAAGCCGCAGTTCTATAACGAGAAGATCTCCGTCCGTCCGGAACGCGTCGAGCGCTTCAAGGCGGCGCTCGCGGGGACCGACATTCGTCCGGAGCACATCGTCGCGCACGCGGCATACGTCCTCAGCGTCGCGACGCCTGACGACGCGAAGTACGAGCGAGCGACGTTGGGTCTCACAAAGGAAGTCGAGCGCGCCGCTGCACTCGGCATCGGTGCCGTGTGCTTCCACCCGGGATCCGCCCTCGACAGTGAGCGATCCGTCTCGGCGAGACGCATCGGAGCGGCGATCACGAGAGCGCTCGAGACAGTGCCTGGGACGACGCGTCTTCTCGTGGAGAACACCGCCGGCGCAGGCCGCACGATGGGGCGCACGGCCGAGGAGGTCGGAGAGATTCTCTCGCACGTGCCGTCCGCGCTGCGGGAACGCACCGGCTACGGCCTGGACACGTGTCACCTCTACTCGAGCGGGCACGACATCACGATGTCGGACGATGCAGTGCGCGTGGTACTCGATCAGTTCGAGAGCGCGACCGGCGAGGCGCCGAGCTTTTTCCATCTCAACGATAGCGAGGGGGCGCTCGGGTCGAACAAGGATCGGCACGTGCTGATCGGCGATGGACAGATCGGCGTCGAGCCGTTCCGCTGGCTGCTGCGTGACAAGCGTGCGAAGGGGGTTCCGCTCATTCTCGAGACGCCGCAGGAGCATTACGACATCGCCGAGGACGACGACACGCCGGACCCGTACGACGTGAGAATGATGGCGCTGCTCGAGAAGCTCTCGGAATCGCGTTAGGTAGAGCTCGACGAACCTGACGCTGCAGAGGGGAAAACCGATTGACCCGCAGAGGCGCGGAGGATGCCGGGGACAACCTCCGCGCCCTCAGCGCCTCTGCGTGCACTGGGTGTTTCTGCCCTATTTCATAGGGAAAACGCGCCTCTCTGCCTATTGCGTCCAGCACAGGGTCTTTTAGCTTGTTGCGCGACGGATTCGTGTTCGCCCCTCGAGAACGCGTGTCGATCATCCACCAGGAGAGCAATCGATGGCCACTGCCAAGAAGAAGGGCGCCGGCAAGAAGAGCGCTGGGAAGAAGGCCGGTGCTAAGAAGAGCGCCGGGAAGAAGGCCGCCGCGAAGAAGGCCCCAGCCAAAAAGGCGAAGCGTGCGCCAAATCCGGCGTTCATGAAGGCGATGACGCCGTCCGCTCAGCTCGCGCCCGTCGTCGGCGCGAACCCGATGCCACGCACCGAGGTCACCAAGAAGCTCTGGCAGTACATCAAGAAGAACAACCTGCAGGACGCGAAGAATCGGCGCATGATCAACGCCGACGACAAGCTCAAGCCCGTCTTCGGCGGCAAGGCGCAGGTGTCGATGTTCGACATGACGAAGCTGGTGAACAAGCACCTCAAGTAGTCTGTCGCTCTTACGCGAGTCGTTGTGTCAGAGGGGCGCGCTCCATGGAGCGCGCCCCTCTGGCGTTTTCGCCCTCGGGAGAAACACCCCTCGCCGAGCGGCGTAATTAGATTGAACGATCACGTTCCCAAGTCCCTCGCTCTCTCACCTGCGTCACGTGGCGTCCACAAAGAAACGCTCGGCCCCGCCTGCGAAGAGCTCGAGCGTCGCCGCTGCTCGCGGCAAGTCCCAGCCCAAACGTGCGCTCCCGACGACCCTCTGGGAGAATGTGAAATCGATCGCCGGCGCACTGGTGATCTTCCTCTTTATCCGCACGTTCTTCGTCGAGGCATTCCGGATTCCGTCCGGCAGCATGATCCCCACGCTGCTCGTCGGCGACTGGCTGTTCGTCAACAAGCTCGTGTATGGCCCTCACATTCCGTTCACGAGCGTCAACCTTCCCGGCTACTCGGACCCGAAGCGCGGTGAGGTCGTGGTCTTCGTCTCGCCGTATCAGCCTGACGAGGCGGCGATCGGCAACGATCCGACGCCGACGCTCGTGAAGCGTCTCATCGGCATGCCGGGCGACACGATCTACATGCGCGACGGGCTCGCGTACGTGAACGGCATCGAGCAGCGGCAGGGGTTTGCGGCGGCCAACAACGAGAAGGGCAATCCCGACGAAACGAACGATCTGTTCATCTGGCAGAAGCGCTACGCACTCGCGAGCTCACGCTTCGGTCTCGCGCCGTCGCAGCCCACGCACGACAACTGGGGCCCGCTCGTCATACCACCGACGCATTACTTCATGATGGGCGACAACCGCTACTGCTCGAAGGACAGTCGCTACTGGGGACTCGTGCCGCGCGAGAACGTCCGCGGCCGTCCGATGTTCGTGTACTACTCGTATCGCCCGGGCGACCAGCCGTCGCTCGTCTGCGCGTACGAGACGAGCGATCGTCCGCTCCCGTTCATCAGCGATGTGCGCTGGGGGAGGA
>DATCGG010000332.1:0-13755 GCA_036509075.1 Gemmatimonadaceae bacterium | reverse complement strand
CAATCGAACCCCGAGGTCTCGTGGCAGACGCCGCACACGATCGACCCGTTCACGGTCGCCGTGGAAGACAAGGCGTCGCTTCTCCTCAAGGCGAACGCCGAAGCGCTGAAGGTCGCCGGTGTGAAGTTCGTGTTCAGCGGGCTGTTCTTCCGGAAGCAGGAACGCAACTACGCGAACAGCGACGGCTCGGTGATCAACCAGGTCGTGATCCAAAGCTGGCCGCTCATGCAGATTACCGCGGTGGCTGCGGACTTTTCGGATTTCCAGAATCGGGGCAACGTCGTGGCGCCGGCCGGGCGTGGCTACGAGTACGTCGGCGAGTGCGATCTCGTAGGGAGTGCCGGGAAGTGGGCGGAGGAGGCGGCACAGAAGCTCAAGGCGAAGCCGGTCGAGGTCGGGCGTTACGATCTCGTGCTCGATCCCTCGCATCTCTGGCTCACGATCCACGAGTCGATCGCGCACCCGACGGAGCTGGATCGCGCGATGGGCTACGAGGCGAACTATGCGGGGACGAGCTTCGTGGCGCCGCCCGAGCAGTTCCTCGGGAAGTTCAAGTATGGTCCCGCGTTCATGAACATTCGCGGCGATCGGTCGCAGACCGGTGCGCTTGCGACGATCGGCTACGACGACGAGGGCGTGAAGCCGGATGATTTCCTGATCATCAAGAACGGCGTCGTGAACGACTATCAGACGACGCGCGAGCAGGCGAGCTGGCTCAAGTGGTGGTACGACCAGCAGAAGGTCCCGACGCGGTCACACGGGTGCTCGTATGCGGACTCGTGGTCGAGCGTGCAGTTCCAGCGGATGCCTAACGTGTCACTGCTGCCAGGGGAGAAGGACCTCAAGTGGGACGACCTGATCGCGGCGACTGATCGCGGGATCGCGATCAGGGGCGACGGGTCGTTCTCGATCGACCAGCAGCGATACAACGCGCAGTTCGGCGGTCAGGTGTTCTACGAGATTCGCGGCGGGAAGATCACCGGCATGCTCAAGGACGTCGCGTATCAGATGCGCACGCCGGACTTCTGGAATGCGATGGACATGGTCGGCGGGAAGTCGAGCTATCAGCTCGGGGGGTCGTTCTTCGATGGAAAGGGGCAGCCGGGGCAGGTGAATGCGGTGAGTCACGGTGCCGTGCCGGCTCGGTTCAAACAGATCAACGTCATCAACACAGGGCGAAAGGCGTAAATGCGAGACGGCAGACGGCAGACAACTGAAGACAGCAGATGGCAGTGGGCAGACGGGAGAGGGCAGAGACTGCACCACGCATCGCGGTTTCACGTCTGCCATCTGCTAGCTGATGTCTGCTGTCTGCCGTCTTCAGTTCTCTCCCCTCTGCCGTCTCACACGGCTCGTTGAGATATCCAACTCGACAGACACCAGACCATGAGCTTTCCGAAACGCCTTTTCGAACCCGCCGAAGTTCCCGACGGCGCGATCCTAACGCGCGATGAATCGAAGAATCTGATCGATCGCGTCATCAAGATGTCCAAAGCCGAGTCCATCCAGGTGAACATCGGCGGCGGGTACTCGGCCAACGTCAGGTTCGCCGATAATCAGATGTCCACCGCGGGTGGGGTCACCAATTTCACCGTCGTGATCCAGAGCTCGTTCGGGAAGAAGCACGCGGTCGTGACGGTGAACAACATCGCCGACGAGGCGCTGCAGCGGGCGGTCGCGCAGTCAGAGGCGCTGGCGAAGCTCGCGCCCGATGATCCCGAGGCGATGCCGGCGCTGCCGCCGCAGCAATACACGGAGGTGACCGCCTACTTCGACAGCGTCGCGAACCTCACGCCGTCGGACCGCGCGAAGGCCGCGCTCACCGCGCTCGAGCCGGCGCGCACGGCGGGGGATCTCATCGCCGCGGGGTTCCTTGTCACGAACGCGTCGTCGACGGCGCTCGGCAACAACAAGGGGATGTTCGCGTATCATCGCTCCACGAACGCGAACTACACGGTCACAGTGCGCACGAAGGACGGAACCGGATCGGGGTGGGCTGGCGGGGAGCATAACGACTGGAACCAGGTCGACATCGCCGGCATCAGCAACCGAGCGATCGAGAAGGCGAAGCTGTCGCGCAGCCCCGTCGCCATCGAGCCAGGCCGCTACACGGTGATCCTCGAACCGCAGGCCGTCGGAGATCTCGTGCAGCTCATGGGTGGGTACGTGGACGCGCGCTCGGCGGACGAGGGGCGAAGCCCGTTCTCGAAGCAGGGCGGCGGGAACAAGCTCGGCGAGAAGATCGTGGACGAGCGCGTCAGCATGTACGCCGACCCGGCGGACCCGCAGATCCTCGCGCAGCCGTTCGACGGACAGGGATTCCCGTTAGGCAGGCAGGTCTTCGTCGAGAACGGCGTACTCAAGCAACTGTACTACTCGCGATTCTGGGCACAGAAGCAGGGGAAGACGCCCACGGGCGGCCCGACGTCGTTCATCATGAGCGGCGGCAACGCGTCGGTCGAGGACATGATCAGGTCCACCGAGCGCGGCGTGCTGGTGACGCGGCTGTGGTATCTGCGCGAGGTCGATCCGCGGACGATCCTCTACACGGGTCTCACGCGTGACGGGACGTTTCTGATCGAGAACGGGAAGATCACGAAGGCGCTCAAGAACTTCCGGTTCAACGAGTCGCCGCTGTTCATGCTGAACAATCTGGAAACGCTCGGTCGACCTGTCCGTCTCGCCGGAACCGAGGCGGGAGGCGCCATCGCCGTCCCGGCAATCAAGGTTCGAGACTTCAACTTCACGAGCCTATCCGATGCGGTATAACACTGGTTACAGGTAACTGGTTGCTCGCAGTTGAAAACCCCCGGGACGCTTCGGTGGTGGGCCGAGGCGTTCCGGGGGTTTCACGTCTAGTAACCAGTTACCAGTTACCAGTCGGATTCGCCGCTACGCGGCGAGTCCGATCGGCCTCCAGTTCACGGCATCAACAGCCTCCGACGGGACGAAGGCGAATCGAGCCGGGGGGAAGCCAGCGACACCGATCTCCAGCGTGTCGCCGTCCTGCACCGACACATGCTTGCTCACGAGCGAGAGGGCGTCGTTGAACGACTCGCTCTGGACGACTCCCGCCTGACGAATCTCGTCGGGGCTCTTGAGTGAAAATTCGAACCGGGTCATGACATCCTCCTTCAACGGAGGCTATATGAAAACGCGCGGGGTTGCCACGCGACTGATCAGGAGAGCCGGTCGTACCCCCAACCCTGGGTCGCTTGCCTCGAACCGCAGCTAGCGCCGATCTCGTCCTGGCTGGTACTACACCACTATCGCAACTTTGAGCCCGTACGGCCGGGCCGCTGGCAGGTTTCGTCCCCTACCTTTGGTACGCCGCAGCCCCGCGTTCGGATCTCATTCCCGCAATGACACAGCATCAACGTTCACACGGCCGATTTCTTCCCACCTATGCGACACTCGTCGGCCTCCCGGCGTTGGCGCTGCTCGTAATCCTCCGTGTAGGAAACGCGGTCGTGCCGAAGGATGGGACGCTGACGACCCCACTCGCTTTACCCGCCTCCGGCCCTGCGGGTCACACTACATCCGCTGCGTCGTTCGACCTGCCGCTCCTCCTCATCCAGATCATCGTCATTCTGGTCGCCGCGCGGCTCACGGGTGCGTTCGTTCGCCGGCTGGGCCAACCACAGGTGGTTGGCGAGATGATCGCCGGGATCGCGCTCGGGCCCTCGGTCCTGGGCGCCCAGGCGCCGCACCTGGCCGCACTGCTCTTCCCCGCAGGGAGCCTCGGGTTCCTGAACACGCTGAGCCAGATCGGGCTGGTCGTGTTCATGTTCCTCGTCGGGCTCGAGCTCGACCCCAAGATCGTTCGCGAGCGCGGGAGGTCGGCCCTTGTGATCAGCCACGCCAGCATCGTCGCGCCCTTCCTGCTTGGCGCCACGCTGGCGATCGTGCTCTATCCGACGCTTGCCGGCTCGCGTGTAACGTTCACCGGCTTCGCGCTGTTCATGGGCGCCGCCATGAGCGTCACGGCGTTTCCGGTGCTCGCGCGTATTCTCACGGAGCGCCGCCTCACGCGAACGCCGATCGGGGCTCTCGCGATCGCATGCGCGGCGATTGACGACGTCACCGCGTGGTGCATTCTCGCCGCGGTCGTGGTCATTGTGCGGGCAACCGGCAGCGGGGTGGCCACTGGCGTGCCACTCTGGGTCACGCTGGGCGGGTCGGCAGCGTACGTCGCCTTCATGCTCACCGGCGGCAGGCGCGCCCTTCGCATCCTGGAAACTCGTTATGCGGCGCGCGGCCGAGTGACACAGGACATGATCGCGGTCTTGATGCTCGCGACGCTCGCGTCGGCCTGGATCACGGAGCGACTCGGAATCCACGCATTGTTCGGGGCGTTCCTCGTGGGCGCGGTGGCACCAAAGAGCGACGACTTCGTGCATGCGGTGCTCGAGCGCTTCGAGGATATGATGGTGGTGCTCCTCCTGCCGCTGTTCTTCGCGTTCACCGGTCTCCGCACCGAGATCACGCTCATCGACGGGGCCGGCGCGTGGCTCGTGTGTGCAATGGTGACCGCGGTCGCTGTCATCGGAAAGGTCGGGGGATCCGCGATTGCCGCGCGAGTTACCGCGATGCCGTGGCGCGACGCCGCGGTGATCGGCCTGCTGCTCAACACGCGCGGGCTCATGGAGCTCGTCATTCTGAACATCGGCCTCGACATTGGCGTCATCTCGCGCGAGCTGTTCGCGATGATGGTTCTCATGGCACTCGCGACGACGTTCATGACGACCCCGCTCGTGACCTGGTTGCTCCGTGCCCTGCAGCGCGAGCCTGCGGACGCGCACGCCGTCACCGCAACCGCACGCTGAGGTCGCGGCGCGATGGAGAACGGCTCGACGCTCGGCACCTGGCTCGCCTACGCGGCGATCGTCCTGTTCCTGGTGTTTTTGCTGGCGCTGGTGATTCGTACCATGGGGCTGTTCGCCACCCTCACGATCATGCCGATCTCTCGCGTCGGGCGCTGGTTCCTGCGGCTCTTCGGACGCGGTGGCGCCTGACGACGCGCGAAGCGCCGTAACGGAAGCGTACCCGCCACCTCGGTACGCGTGGTACGTCGTCGGCGTGCTGGCACTCGCGAACACCTCCGCGTTCGTCGACCGGCAGATTCTCGGCCTGCTCGTCGGGCCCATCCGGCGTGACCTCGGCATCTCCGACGCACAGATGGGGATCCTCTACGGGCTCGCCTTCGCGCTCTTCTACACCCTCCTTGGCATCCCGTTAGGCAGGGCCGCCGACCGCGCGAGCCGGCGCGTCATCATCGGTCTGGGGATCGCTGCCTGGAGCATCATGACTGTGCTCTGCGGGATGGCCCGGACCTACGAGCAGCTCCTGCTGGCACGGTTTGGTGTCGCGATCGGTGAAGCGGCGTTGGCCGCACCGGCGCTGTCGTTGATCGCCGACTACTTCGCCCCCGACCGGCGCGCCACCGCGCTGAGCGTCTACACACTCGGCGTGTACCTCGGTGCGGGTTTCGCGAACCTCGTCGGTGGCGTGCTGGTGGCTCGCTTCGGGACGACGCCGGTCGTGTGGCCCGTGGTCGGTGAAATCCGCCCATGGCAGCAGGTATTCGTCGCTGTCGGGCTCCCGGGAATCCTGATCGCGCTGCTCACAGCGACCGTGCGCGAGCCGGTCCGACGCGAGACCGGGCAGCGCGACGCACGCCCATTCGCGATCGCCGAGGTGCTCGCATACGTGCGGGCGAACGGACGGACGTTTGTCTGTCACGGGCTCGGCTACGCGCTGTTCGCGCTCGTGAATTTCGCGACCGCCGCCTGGCTCCCGACCCACCTGATCCGGACGTACGGCTGGACGGCGGCGCAGGCCGGTATCACGTTAGGCACCGTCACCAGCACGATCGGAGTCTTCGGCGTCGTGGCCGGGGGGCGCGTCGCCGACAGTCTGCTGGCGCGCGGCTACACCGACGCCAAGCTCCGCGTGGGCATCATGGCGGCGCTCGGCAACATCGTGTGCGGCGCGATCTACACCCTCGCACCCGAAGCGGGGCTCGCGGTCGCGGCGCTCGTTCCCTACAACTTCTTCGCGTCGTTCGCATTCGGCGCCGCGGTGGCGGCGGTGCAGGAGATCACCCCGAATCGCATGCGCGCGCAGGTCGGTGCGTTCGTCATGTCGGTGATCACGCTCGTCGGCCTCGGCATCGGTCCGACTTTGATTGGAGTTCTCACGAGCGCGGTGTACGGTCGAGACTCGGCGGTCCGCTACGCACTGCTTTGGGTCACGCTCGTCGGACTCGCCGGCGCCGCCACGCTGCTGGCTGCCGGCCTCGCGCCGTACCGGCGCAGCGTCGTCTATCGCGCTGCCTGGACCGACGGCGTCAGTGCCAACTAAAGACGCTCAGTACGTTCGAGAAATCGTCGGTCCATAGCGCGACCGGCGACGTGGGCGGGAGCACGTGCCATCCCGGCTGCACCGCGAGCTGAGCGTGGTCGGTCGCTTTCCGCGAGAGCACCACCCAGCGCGAATCCATCTTGAACATCGCGCGCTGGCTCGCGGTGACCAGTGTGTCGGCGCCAACGATCCCGGCGATCTTCGCGTCGCGCGCGATCTCGACCAGCACCGGCTCGAGGTTCAGATAGCGGTTGCTGATGTGGAACGCGATCGAGCCACCCGGCGCGAGCTTGCGCAGATAGAGTTGCAGCGCCTCGCGCGTCATCAGATGCACGGGAATCGCGTCGGAGCTGAAGGCGTCGAGGATGATGAAATCGTAGCTCGAGTCGGGCGCCTGCTGCATCGACAGCCGCGCGTCACCCAGCACGATCCGCTTTGCCGGCGGACAGTCGCGCAGGTAGGTGAAGTATTTGGGGTTGAACGCAATGCGCTCGATCAGCGGATCGATCTCGTAGAACGTCCACGTCTCGTTCGAACGCCCATAGCACGCGATCGTCCCCGTTCCGAGCCCGACGATCGCGACGCGCCGGTTCGGGTTGTTTTGCATCAGCCACGCGAACGATTGTCCGAGCGGACCGTCGCGGTGGTAATACGTCAGCGGTTCGGTGGCGAGCTGCGGATAGATGCTCTGGCCGCCGTGCGTCGTCGTGCCGTTCTGCAGGGCACGGGTCTTCGAGTACATCGTCACGCGATACACGCCGAAGAAGCTCCGTCCCTTGAAGAGCAGCGTCTGGTCCGCTCCCCTGCCTAACGCCGACCCGATGAAGATCGCCGCGATGCCGAGGGCGAAGCGAATGGGATGCCGCTGGAAGAAAAGGACGATGATCGCGTAGCCGCCGAATACCCAGACTGGCGCCTTGCTGCCCCACGACGCTGGCGGGAACCCCGCGTGCATCAGAACGACGATGACGAGGCACAACGCCGCCGGGAGGAGCACATCGGCCACACGCACGAACCGGCCGCGCTCGGCGAGTGTCGGACGCAGGGCGGCCGCGAGGACGATCGCAATCGGGTACTCGACCACCGAGTCGAAGACCTGCGGCGCCACGATGACGTTGAAGATTCCTCCCAGCACACCACCCACCGACAGCCACAGGTAGAACTCCGTGAGGTGGTCCACGGAGGGCCGGTCTTTCGCGAGCTCGCCGTGACACACCAGCGCCGTGAGGAAGAACGCCGCCAGATGCGTCGGCGCGAGCGCCGTCACGCTGCGTTGCATCATGAGCCCAATGGCCACCGAGAGGATCAGCAGGAACGGCGGCTGGAGCCACACAGCGAACGCGTGCCGGAAGATGACGACCCTCCGCGCGAATACGATCACGAACGTGAACAGGTAGATCGCGAGGGGCACGATCCAGAGCAGCGGAATCGCCGCCACATCCGTCGACAGGTACGTCGTGACCGCGAGCAGCATGCTCGATGGCACGAACGCAAGCAGCACCCAGCGTGTGCGACGCCACACGGTGAGTCGCTCGGCAACGGCGGTCGCCGGGGCGGTTGGCAGGGCGCTCAACGAGTCGAAATCCGCGGCGATCGCGTCCGCGGAAACGGTACGAGTCATCACCGCGCTCGGGCCCGGGGCGCCGCGCAGCAGGCGATGCCGAACGACGAACGCACAGGTCGCAATCAGTGCGGCGAGCACCACGTATGCCGCGGTCCAGAGGTGACTCTGCTGCTCCAGCCGCAGTGTAGGCTCGATGAGGACCGGGTACGCGAGGAGCGCGACCATGCTTCCCAGGTTGCTCGCGGCGTACAGGAAATAGGGATTCTCCGCCGACGGGTGGCCGGTCTCGCTGAACCAGCGCTGCAGCAGAGGCGCGCCCGTGGACAACATGAAAAACGGAGCGCCGAGCGAGACGGCCAGCAAGCCGGCCAGCCACCACACCGGCATCTCGGAGCCGGTCGGCCGCCAGCCCGATGCGACAGCGACCGGCAGCGTTAGGAACGTGAGCGCGAATAGCGCGATCTGCAGAACGGACTGCTTGCGCACGTCGAGCCATCGACTCGTGACGTGCGCGTAGAGATATCCGCCGAGGAGTGCCGACTGGAAGAACAGCATGCACGTGTTCCAGACTGCCGGCGTTCCGCCGAGCATCGGCAGCACCATCTTCGAGAACATCGGCTGCACGGCAAACAGCAGCGCGGCGTTCACGAACAGCGTCATCGAGAACAGCACGACGACGGAAGCGGAACGTGTGATGCGACGACTCACGACCGGATGATATGACGCGGTCCGGATTTCGACAAAGCGGTCAGGCCATCATCTCCCACCCGTCGGCGACGCCGGCTGGCGACTTCGGTCCACCTCGCTTTCTCGACGCTCGACGGCGGCAGGAGCATGAACCCCGTAGGTGTGGATGAAGGTTGGGAGCCGGTTACCCCGTGTATACTCTTCGACGTGTAGCCTCCCATCGAGAAGGGACGCAAAGTTCGTACGGCCCGTCACCCAATCCCCTCGCCAGAGGGGACCCTGATCCGTATATCCCAAGCCATGTCCGTCCCTCATTACGATCTGGCCGTCATCGGCAGTGGTCCCGCCGGGCAGAAGGGCGCGATTGCCGCGGCCAAGCTCCGCAAGAAGGTGGTGGTCATCGACCGCCGAGACATGGTCGGTGGCTGTTCGCTGCACCTGGGCACCATCCCGAGCAAGACCATGCGCGAAGCGATCCTGTATCTCACCGGGATTCGCCAGCGGACGTTCTACGGGGCGGACTATCGGGCGAAGGAGGACATCTCCCCGCGGGACCTGTCGCAGCGCGTGGATATCGTGCTCCAGCGCGAGATCGACGTGGTGAAGGCCCAGCTCAAGCGCAACGGGGTTTCTGCGATCAACGGAATGGCGCGCTTCGCGGACGCGAACACGATCGAGATCGAGAACCCCGAGGGTGCGATCTCGAAGGTCACGGCGGACACGATCCTCGTTGCCTGCGGAACGCGGCCAGCGGAGAATCCGCTGATCGTGACGGACGGGGAGCGGGTGTTCAACTCGGATCAGCTCCTGCACCTCCCGCTCATTCCGCGCGAGCTGATCGTCGTGGGCGGCGGCGTGATCGGCCTCGAGTACTCGGCGATGATGACGGCGCTCGGCACCCGAGTGACGCTGATCGATCAGCGGCCGACGCTGCTCGACTTCGCGGACCACGAGGTGATCGAGTCGCTGTGTCATCACCTCCGCGAGGACGGGGTGACGTTCCGGCTCGGCGAGAAGGTGCTTTCGGTGTCGCGCAATGGCGACCGCGTGATCGCGCAGCTCGAGAGCGGCAAGACGGTGAAGGGTGATGCGCTGCTGTACGCGGTCGGGCGGCAGGCGAACAGCGACCTGCTGCGGCTCGAGGCGGCGGGGATCACGGCCGATGAGCGCGGGAAGATAACGGTGAACGAGTACTTCCAGACGTCGGTGCCACACATCTACGCGGCGGGAGACGTGATCGGGTTCCCGGCCCTGGCGGCGACGTCGATGGAGCAGGGGCGTCTCGCGATCACGCATTCGTTAGGCCTGCCGATGAAGACAGCGCCGCATCTGCTGCCGTTCGGGATCTACACGATTCCGGAGATCTCGATGGTTGGCCGCACGGAGCGGGACCTGACCGCGGCCAAGATCCGGTACGAGGTGGGGCTGTCGCGGTTCGGCGAGCTGGCCCGGGCGCAGATGATCGGCGACGAGCGCGGCATGCTGAAGCTGCTGTTCGACCCCGACACGCTGCGGTTGTTAGGCGTGCACATCATGGGGGAGAGCGCGACGGAGATCATTCACATCGGGCAGGCGGTGCTGTCGATGGGCGGGACGATCGACTACTTCCGCGACACGGTGTTCAACTATCCGACGCTTGCCGAGGCGTACAAGGTGGCGGCGCTGAATGGGATGAACAAAGTGGCCTGAGAGAAGATCACCACCGTAGTGATCTTCGCGATGCCGGAGGTGCACGCGTAGTTGAGCACCAGTCGGCCGGCGATCACCACGTTAGGCACCGCGTTGGCGGGCGGCCATCCATCAACGGGCTTGCCACCTCGAAGCCACCACCGCCATTTCCGCGGTGAAATCCTCAAGGAGGAACGACATTGTGGCGCGAGCTTGCCCCCAGCGCTGCCGGAGTCATAGTGGCGATCGTCCTGCTCGGCCAGGTTCGGAAGCCCGGCCGCTGGGTCGGTCGCCCGTTCTTGTGGATGATGAACCTCTCCCACTCCCCGCTTACGACCTGGGGCCTCCAGCACGTCGCGATCGGGAGGGATTTCGTGATCCTCGACGTCGGGTGCGGCGGAGGCGCTACGGTCAGTCGGCTCGCCGCCACCGCTCCCGACGGCAGGGTCTGTGGTGTCGACTACGCCGACGGGAGCGTCGCCGTATCTCGCCGAAAGAATGCCGCGCTCATCGCCGCTGGCCGTGTGGACATTCGCAAGGCGTCGGTGTCCGAGCTGCCGTTCGATCCAGGCACCTTCGATCTCGTCACGGCAATCGAGACGCACTACTACTGGCCAGACCTCGCGGGCAGCATGCGGGAAATTCGCCGAGTGCTGAAGCCGGGCGGGACGCTGATCATCATTGCGGAGAGCTACCGCGGTAGCCGATTCGACGCGCTGCAGCGCGTCATCATGAAGCCGCTCAAATCTGCGCACCTGAGCGCGGATGAGCATCGCGAGCTGTTCACGACGGCGGGGTATTCGGACGTGCGGGTGATCGAGCACCGTGGCCGGGGTTGGATCTGCGCGATTGGTCGTGTGCCGATCTAATGAACACGCCGGAGTCACCTGAGCAGGCAGTATCGATCTGGCGTTAGACCCGCCTTCCTGCCGGACACCAGCAACCTTGGAACTGGATTACTGTCGGAACTGGCTCACTGTCGCCGGACTGGTCCGCGATACATCTTCTGTCCAGGTCGCCAGACGAGTGGCGCCCACGGCCGGCGATCGCACCACGC
The DNA here is from genome assembly GCA_036509075.1 of Gemmatimonadaceae bacterium. Taxonomy (GTDB): domain Bacteria; phylum Gemmatimonadota; class Gemmatimonadetes; order Gemmatimonadales; family Gemmatimonadaceae; genus JAJKIV01. Next base: position 2,416 of record DATCGG010000332.1, on the reverse strand, counting down.
TTCCCAAGGCACGCCCGAATGAGCCGCATCATCGCCTACTCGGCGAGGATCCTCGTTGGGTGCATCCTCGCCATGCCATGCGCAGGATCGCTCGGGGCGCAAAGCCTCGGCCGTGGGATGCCGCGTCCGAAGGGCGCGGTCGCCGACACGAACGACGCCCAGGCCTATTTCGACTACGGCGTTAGGTTCTTCGTGGATGATCCGAAAGCGGCGGCCGCCGCGTTTTACTGGGCGGCGCGCATCAATCCCGGATCAGCCGATGCGTGGTACGCCCGTCGAGCCGCCGTCCTCATGACGGATGACGGCTTGCGGAGAACCTTCATCGATGGCGGCCGGCGCGCACGAGATTCGAAGAAACTCCGCGCGCTCGATTCACTATACCTCCGTGCGCTGAACCTGAATCCGCTCCTGTACCGCCGACTCGATAAGCGTCTGCTGATGGCGCATATCGCACAGGAGATGCAACGCGATGTGCGACTAGGCGGCTCTGATGTGAGCCGGGGTGAGGCGGAGCGCATGATAGAGTCCTGGCTCACTCGCAACAGTGAACGCCCGGAGCTCCGCGCCTGGGTCGCGTACGGCAACCGCCAATTTGACCAGGCGCTCGGATTGTACGCTGCGGCAGAGAAGACCGCGAAGTTCAAGGCGGACTTCCGCATCGAGCGCGGACGGATTTTCGGAATGACGGGACAGGTGGACAGTGCCCTCGCGCAGTTTCAGCTCGCGTTGACCGAGCTGCGGTCGCATGACACGGAAGATCTCGTGTACTTCTACGACTCGAAAGCGCTGTTCGAGCACACCATCGGCATGTTGCTGGAGCAAGAGAACGATTTCACCGGCGCACGCGAGGCGTATGCCAGGGCGCTGCAGGAGGACCTCGCGTTCTACCCGGCCCACCAGCGGCTTGGGCTACTGGCGTTAGGCATGCACGACACAACGACAGCGCTCAGTGAGCTGGATCTCGCGGTGCAGATCGCTGGCGATGAACCGTTCCTGCGCTATGTCTACGGTTGGGCACTCGCCGCGGCCGGGAAGTATCAGGAAGCAAGCGAGCAGCTGAAGCAAGCCGTGACCATCGAGCCATATTTCGCGTTGCCTCAAGTCACGCTCGGCCGGGTATACGAGCAGCTCTTCGATGGCAAGAGCGCCCAAGCGGCGTACACGGCATTCCTGGCACTGGCAAGCCAGAAAGACCCGCAGCGCGAGCTCGCGAGGACGCGGCTTCGCGAGGTTACCGAGATTCTCGGCGGCGTGCCGCACAAGCCATGAGTCGCCTGACGCGGAGGCACCGCGTGGGGCTCGTGGTCGGTGGCGCGTTGATCGCGTTGGCCGTCGCGCCCGACGTCGCGCGTGCGCAGGATGCGCCGAAAAGTCCCGTACGCCCCCGATCGACGTACGAAGACCTCCAGATGTTCACGCAGGTCCTCAACCAGATCCGCGTGAATCACCCTGATTCGATCGACACGCATGACCTGCTCATGGCGGCGATCGAGGGGATGGTGCGGGCCGCGGATCCGCACTCGTACGTGATTCCGGCCATGCGGCTCGACCCGGCGAAGGAAGAACAGCTTCGGTCGGGGAAGCTCCATCCCGTGCCGGTTTCGTTCGTGTTCATCGGTGGCGCGCCGGTCGTCGCCAGCGTCGCCCCCGGAACGGCGGCGACCCGACTCGACATCCTCCCCGGTGATGAGCTCATCGCGGTGGACGGCGCGTCGGTCCGGGCGGAGAGCGCCGAGGAGCTCGAGATCGGCCTGTCCGGGCCGAAGGGTAGCGCGGCGGCACTCACCCTCGAGCGGCGCCGGCAGGATGGGTCGATCGTTAGGCTGGAGCGGCGCGTCGTCCGCGAGCGACCCGACGCGGCATCGGCCGTACCGGTGGCCATGATGATCGACTCCGCCGGAACCGCGTACGTCCGAATCACGACGTTCGCGGCCGAACGCGTGGCGGACGATCTGCACGACGCGCTCGACCGTCTCGAAAAGCGCGGCCTGAAGCGCCTCGTCCTGGACCTGCGCGACAACGGCGGTGGCAGCGTGAAGGAAGCGGCGGACGTTGCCGGCGAGTTCCTGCCGAAGGGGGCGATCGTGTACACCGCCGAGGGGCGGAAGAAAGAAGTGACGGATACTGGGCGCGTCTCGCGCTCGTTCTGGCGAAGTGAGCGCCGCTACCCGATCGTGGTCATGACCAACAGCGGGACGGCGAGCGCGTCGGAGATCGTGGCGGGCGCGCTGCAGGATCACGACCGGGCATTGATCGTCGGGCATCCGACGTTTGGGAAGTCGCTGCTCATGCGCGGCTTTCCGCTCGCGGACGGGTCGGCGATCGTACTTGTCATCGGGCACGTGAAGACGCCGTGCGGGCGTGTGCTGCAGCGCCAGTATCGATCGATCACGACGCACGAGTACTATCGGTTGGC
>DATCGG010000331.1:0-3132 GCA_036509075.1 Gemmatimonadaceae bacterium | reverse complement strand
CGAACGTGGCGCCCGTATGTGACGCCGGCGTGTGGCAGCTCTTGCACTGCATCTGATACGTGTCGCGGCCGCGCGTCGCCTGCTCTTCCGTGTAAACGCCGGACGCGGTCGACCGACTTGGCTGGGCTGTGGACGACTGAGCCCGGGCAGGATGACTCAGGGCGGCAGCCGCGAACGCAATGACGGTTGCGCCGACCCAATTCATTAGCCGGCCCTCTGATCGGACGCTCTCATGCCGAGTTATTTAGTCGCCAGTCAGGCTTGGCACCACCTCCCGAAGCGCGAACGCCGTAGTCGGTCTCGCCTGGTTGGCATCACGACCTGTAGCACTCGGCGAAATCTCAGTGGCGCGTGAGACGCATGGTCCAGACGTCCGAGTCGTCCGACGAGATCGTGAAGAACACACGGCGTCCGTCGGTGCAGAACGCGACCCCGCCTGTCCCCTTGTCGAACCCGACCAGCTCTCGGGGCGAGCCGCCGGTCACCGGAATGGACCAGATGGCCCAGTGGCCGGTGGAGAAGTCGATCGACTGGTAATACACGGTGCGCGGATCGGGACCCCAGTTCGCGAACACGATCGCCGCGTTAGGCGGCGCCGGGACGAGTGTCACCGGCGGTCCGGCCGAGTCACCGGCGACGAGGATCAGGCCTCCCCGGGAGATCGCCGCGATCCACCGACCATCCGGCGACCATCGCGGAAACGCGGCGCCGAACGCGGTCAATCGGACCGGCGTCGACCATTGGCCAGGTCCCGTTCGCGTCGTGGCGTAGAGGTTCTCTCGAGGCCCACCTGCCGTGGACGCGAAGGCGAGGCGGCGCCCGTCCGGGGACCACGTCGGAAAGCGTTCCGCGGTCGAGAGCGAAGTCACGTGCTCGACCGTCCGTCCATCCGCGTCCATCACGTACAGATCGCGATCGCCCGTGCGCGACGAGTAAAAGGCAATCGATCGATCGTCCGGGGACCACACCGGCTCGAAGTCGTCGGCCGAATCCGTCGTGAGCTGCACAGGATCGCCCCCGGCCAGCGACAGGCGAAAGATGTCGGCGTTCCCGAATCGATTCGCGTCGTAGAGGATCGACTTCCCATCGTGTGACAGATCGATGCCCTCGACCCGCTGGTTTTCGCGCGTGACCTGCGTCGCCCGGTCGGGGCGTGTCATGCCCGATGACGAGATCGGGGCCTGCCAGATGTTCGAGCGAAGGCGCAGGACGCTGTACACCAGCTGCGTACCGTCAGCGGACAGCGAGATCGTGTACGGCGCGAGGCCCGTGGTGACACGCGTCGGGTTGCCGATCGACGTGCCGTTGGCGCGAAGCGCAACGTGGTACACGTCGCGCTCGCCGTCCGCATTCGACACGTAGAGCAGCCCACGTGCATCGGGGGTCCAGACCGGGCTCGTATCGAGGTACTTGTCGCCGGTGACGCGCACCGGTGGTCCGCCGTCCAGCGACACCGTCCAGATCGCACTCGGCGCGGTGTTGCCGATGATGTTCACGTACTGGCTGTTGCCGGCGACGTACGCGAGCCGGCGACCGTCGGGCGACCAGGCCGGCGAGTGCAGCTCGTTGCCCGGCACGAGCAGTCGAGGCGGGCCACCTCCCATTGGCCGCAGTTCGATGCCTAACGTATCGCCGTAGGCGATGGTCGTCCCGTCCGGCGAGAGCGTCGCGGTCGGATTGGCGCGCAGGAACGCGCTGTCGGTCTCGAACAGGCGTCTGGCCGCACCGCCGAGCGCCGGGACGTCGAATACGGCTCCCCGCGCAGAGAACAGGAGCCGCGATCCGTCGGGCAGCCAGCGCGGCCAGCGCTGAGACGGACCGCTGTCGGGAGTGACCATCACCGATCGCCCGTTCGCGAGCGATCGCACATAGATCCGGAGGAGGTTGCTCGGACCTCCGGCGTAGGCAACGAAGCGCCCGTCCGGCGAGATCGCCGCATCGACTTCCAGGTCCGGCGTTGCCGTGATCTGGACTGTGCGCCCTGCCGTGAGGGTCCCGGGCCGTATGAGGACCGCGGTGACGCGGGCCGCTACGGCGAGCGCGAACCCGACGAGCAGCCCATTCCGCAGCCCGCGACCGAGACGGCGCGGTGTCGCGGCATCGAGGGCGCGAAGGAGCTCGGTCGCGTGCTGGGGCCGATCGTCGGGGGACTTGGCGACGCATCGCCTCACCAGCTCCGCCACCGGCGGCGGAGCATCCTGCGCCTCGAGCGTCGGCGGGACCTCGGCGATCTGGGCGGCGAGCAGCTTCGAGGATGACTTGCCGGCGAACGGGTGGCGGCCGGCAAGCATCTCGTGCGCCAGCATCCCCCAGGCGTAGATGTCCACCCGGTAATCCATGGTTTCTTCGCCGGCCACCTGCTCCGGAGCCATGTAGGCGGGCGTGCCTAACGAGGTGCCGCGCTCCGTGAGTGCGGCGCCGGGCGCGATGTCCTTCCGTCCCGACGGGCCGTCCCCTCGGGCGGCACTGAGCGCCTTCGCGATCCCGAAATCCACGACAACCGCGGTCTCGCCCGACAGGAGCACGTTCTCCGGCTTGATGTCGCGGTGGACGACACCGTGCTCGTGGGCAAAGGCGAGCGCACGCGCGATGTCGCGCAGAATCGAGATCGCGTCCGCGGTCGGGATGCGTCCCGCCGCGAGCCGCGCCCGGAGCGAGGCCCCGTCGATGAACGGCATCGTGTAGTACGGCAGCCCGTCATCGAGACGAGCCGTTGTGCCATCCACTTCGACCACATCGTGGACCGCCAATCTCCCGGTGGCGAGCACGGGGACGATATTCGCCTGCTGCAGCCTGGCCGAGAGTTGAATCTCGCGTGCAAATCGTTCGGCGCTGATGCCGGCCGTGAGCTCCGGCGAGAGCACCTTGATGACGACGCGGCGCCCAAGCCCGGTTTCCATCGCGACGTAGACGCGCGACATTCCTCCGCCGCCGAGCTCGCGCTCGACTTCGTAGGCAGGCCTCAGAGCCTCTTCGAGTTGTGTGCGAAGGGAGGCGGACATTCGCTTGGTGGACAGACTACTCCACGATTCACCATCAGCTAGTCATTAGCTATTAGTCGTTAGTGGTTAGCGAGGGCGGCGTAGTCGGTCGTCCGTATTCCCGTTCCCGGTTCCTGACTCCCGATTCCCG
>DATCGG010000330.1:0-4106 GCA_036509075.1 Gemmatimonadaceae bacterium | reverse complement strand
CGCCGAGAGCGGCAGCGGCGCGGTCTCGAGCTCGTTAGGCACGAGCGTCGCCGTCGACTTCGGCTCCCCCGCTGTCGGGGCGAGCGCGCCAAGCGCGCGAGCGCTGTCCGCCCACAGGCGAATCCGCTGAACGCCCGGCGCGGCCCACGCTGCGCCGCTCCGCAGTCGCACGACGAGCGTATCGTCCGTGAGCAGCCGGGCACCATTCCTAACGAGCGCCAGCGCGAGGGTGGATTTACCAGCGTGCTTGGGGCCGACCATTGCGATCGCGCGGCCTGCAACTGCCACCGCGCTCGCGTGCAGAGTGAAATGGCCATCGGCATGCGCGACGAGCGCCATGACGCGGCCGAGAACATCGGCCCGTACGGCCGCCTCGGTCGCCAGCGGTCCGGGATACCAAACGATCTCGCGGTTGCTCGTATGCACATCGAATACGCCGGTATCGTCGAACGCGATCCGCAGCGTCGTCTCGGTCGCGTAGGCGCGCACCTGGAGGTCACCGTACACGTGGTCGATGCCGAGCGATGTGCCGGCGCTGCCACAGGACTCCGCCGGCGCCGTACGAATCCACCAATCGACGCTGTCGCCGGCCTCACGTGGCTCTAGCTCCGGAAACGCGATTGTCGATTCGATGGTGAATCCGAACACGCCGTACCTAGGCATGAGTCGACGCAACCGGCGGGGCCTTGCCGCTAATCGCCACCCATACGCCGCCGAGGAGATTGTTGCGCGACCGGGGCAGGTGCCGCACGAAAGCAACGCCGCCGCAGTGTCTTTCGATCAGCTGCGACCGCACGCCGAGGGATCGCCCACCGGCACGTTCGGGCTGCAGTCTCCCGCGCCGATCGGGAGAGACCCACTGGCGAGGGAGAGCGAAACGCCCAGAGCCGACAACGGCGCAGCGGTGAGCTGTCGCAGGGTTCCGAAGCGTTCGAGTTTGGGGGGTTGGTACATGACGGCTCCGACGGGTTCATGGTCGAGTCTGGCAATCGCTGCGCCAGCCTCGACCACGATTAAGACGACCCTGAAGGTCAGTCGGCCACGACGCGGAGTCAACGGGCCAGCGCGAACGGCGAAGAGTGCGAATTCCGACGGGGCTGAGTTCCGAACTACGCGGAATTCCGAAGGGCGCTGGCCCTACCGCTGGACGTCGAGATTGGTCATCGGCACGAACGACCCCACGTGATCATCCGCGTCACCGAGGGTTTCTCCGGCCAGTTCTACCCAGGCATGGGCCGAGAATTCTCCGTTCTTGCGGCGGACCCCCACGCGGACAAGCGCCCCCGAGATCCCGCGGTCCGCCAACATCTGCGAGAGCGCCACCGATCGCACCAGGCATTGAGGCCGGAACACGCCAAACGACGCCGCGCGAACCACGGCCAGAGCCAAACGGCGCGCTTCCGGGAGTCGGGCCGGGTCGGCGGCGGGGTTGCCCACCGTCGGTGTCGCGAGAGACCCAATGGGTCGATTCCGCACCATCCCGCGCGCAGCAAGCAGTGCCCACTGTGCCTGCACCAACTCCGCCCACTCCCGGAAGGACAGAGCGAAGAGCTTCCGCGCGATATGTGCTGCCGAAGGTGACACGGCCCGCCGAGTCCCAAGTCAGTCGGAGGCGGCCACCACCAGTCCGCTGGCGATGAGCGCTTCGAGAAACTCCTGCGCGTCGATACGAATGCGCTCGGAGCCCGCTTCAGGATACTGCTCCTCGAGCGCGAGACACAACTCTCCAAACGTCTTCGAGATCGGCGGGAGCAGTGCCCAGATCCGCGCTCCTACCTGGTTCACGCCGAAGTACACCTCGTCAGTAGTCGAGAGCAGGACCCCGCCTTCGTCCAGCTCTTTGAAGATCGCTGAGGGGCTCGGGTGCGGAAGCGGATAGTGCGGCTGGAGCGCGGCGGATTCGGTCACAGGTGTGAGGTACGATGGTGAGTCGATGCAACGGATGCCGCGCCCGAACACCACAGGGCGCGGGACCGGGCTGCCGACGTAACCCGTTGCAACGGTGTGAACTTACACGGTATTCAACGAACGCGGGCGGCACATTCATCCGCCCGCGCGGACGTTAGGCGTGCACGAATCACGCCCTCTCCAAGCGTCATCGATACGCCTTCGCCAGCTCACCGTTACAACCAGCCGGGAGAACTGTTACAGCGCCATGGCATTTCAATGGGGCTTCACGCGGCGCCACCAGCGCCGCCCACGTCCTACCCCATTCCCCACGCGCATGCGACGCTGCTCACTGCTCGCCCTCGGCATCACCCTATCCGTCCTCTCCGGATGCAAGCCTGACGATGTAGTCCAGCCGCACACCGTAGCACAGACCTCGGGTGCCGACCTCGCCGATGTGTCGGACCCGACACCATCCACCATCGCACTCGAACACCTTACGTCGCTCGCCGGGCCTGGCCCGGTGGCCGCGGAGATCACCACGTTCGATCGTGTGAGCCAGCGCCTGTTCGTTGCCAACGCGACGTTCCGGACGATGGACGTGTACGACATGAAGGATCCTGCTGCCCCGGGGAAGCTCGCCACGATCGACCTCTCGTCGTTCGGGTCTTCGGTCAACTCCGTTGCCGCATACGGCGGCGTGGTGGCGGTGGCCGTGCAGGGACCGCTGAAGACGGATGCTGGCACGATCGTGTTTTACCGCGCGACGACACTTCAGCAGGTGAGCAGCGTGACCGTCGGCGCTCTGCCCGACATGGTCGCGTTCACGCCGGACGGCAAGACGGTACTCGTCGCGAACGAGGGAGAACCTAACGACGCATACACGATCGATCCGGAAGGGTCCGTGAGCGTCATCGACATCCACAACATCAACGCGCCACTCGCGCGCACGGCATCCTTCGTCGGCTACAACGGCAAGGAAGACGTCCTCCGCGCCGCCGGCATTCGGATCTTCGGACCGAACGCCAGCGCCGCGCAGGACTTCGAGCCGGAGTACATCACCACTGACGCGAGTGGCCGTACCGCATATGTGACGCTGCAGGAGAACAACGCGATCGCCATCGTCGACGTGGCGTCAGCGTCGGTGCAACAGGTCGTGCCCCTCGGATACAAGGATCACAGCGTCGTCCCGCTGGACGTGAGCGATCGGGACGGCCCGGGGAATGGACCCGCGATCAACATCACGACGTGGCCGGTCCCGCTCTTCGGGATGTATCAGCCCGACGGCATCGCGTCGTATACGGTGGCGGGCCGCACGTATCTCGTGACGGCGAACGAGGGCGACTCGCGGTCATGGGCTGGCCTCACCGAGGACGTTCGCGCGAGCGCGCTCCCGCATCCGCTCAACCCGAACATCTTCACCAACACCGCGTGTGGCGGGTCATGCACCAGCAATGCGCGTCTTGGCCGACTGACGGTCACGTCCACGATGGGGTTGAATCCGGAAACGAATCAGTACGACGCCCTCTATGCGTTCGGCGGCCGCTCGTTCAGCATCTGGGATGAGAACGGCAATCAGGTGTGGGATTCTGGAGCGGAATTCGAGCAGCGTACCACGTCACTGTCGATGGTGAACTTCAACGCCGATGAGGAGGGCAACGACCCGGACAACCGGAGCGATAACAAGGGTCCGGAGCCCGAGGGCGTCGCGGTCGCCCGTCTCGGCGCCAAGACATTCGCGTTCGTTGGGCTCGAGCGTGTTGGCGGCATCATGGTCTACGACGTGACCTCGCCCGCGAGCCCGTCGTTCGTGACCTACGCGAACACGCGCAATGGCGCGACCGGCGATCGCGCGCCGGAGGGGATTGTTTTCGTCCCAGCGGTCGACTCGCCTAACAAGCACCCGCTCCTCATCGTGGGGAACGAAGCCAGCGGGAGCGTCGCGGTGTTCCAGATCGTCCTGCAATAGCCCGGATACGTCAAACGCCCCGCCGGTGCGAGTGCACCTGACGGGGCGTTTTTGCATTCGACGAGATCGCGGGGGGCGGAGATCTCGCGGAACGAGATTACCAGCGATAGTGCGCGAACGCCTTGTTGGCGTCAGGGGACAGGGTCCAAGACCGACACGACATCGGGATTTTCATAGGGCAGACGTCGCGATCCGCCGCGGTCACTCTGCTTCGATACCGCCGATTCTGACACCTAACGGACACCAGAAC
>DATCGG010000329.1:0-11840 GCA_036509075.1 Gemmatimonadaceae bacterium | reverse complement strand
TCACGCGGCGCCCCGGGACACCCTTCGGGCAGCAGGCGCAGGAAGGGCAGGGTGGCATTGGTAACCCGCCGGGTCCAGCTGGGGGTGGTGCGTCGCCACGCAGCGTGTGTCCCCCGGGGTTGGCGAATCCGTTCGGCCCTGGCGGCGGCGCCGGGCGCGCCCGCCCGGACTCGGCTCCGTCGCAACCCCTGATCCCAGGGCTCTGTCGCGCGACCTTCGCCGGCGGGCACACGCTCGCGATCCTCGTGGCCGACGTGTCGACGCGGTCGGCGCGTGAGCTGTGGCACAACGCGCCTAACGACTCGACGTTCCCGGCGATCCAGCGCCTGCTATGGGCCGGCGACCGCATCCTCGTTCCGGTGTCGCCGCTCAACGACGAATGGGAGCGCTACTACTCGCTCGATGCTGACGCGTCCACCGCGAAGCCGGTGCTGCTCACGACAACGAACGGGCTGATCGAGGATGCGACGTCCGCCGCCGTGTCGGCCGACGGCAAGACGTTCTACTACTGCACGAACGCGAGCGACATCGAGCGGCGGCACATCTGGTCGGTGCCGACAGCAGGCGGGACGCCGCAGCGGATCTCGACGGGCGATGGGATCGAGACGTCTCCGCAGCCGCTCGCGTCAGGCAAGCAGCTGGCGGTGCTGTACTTCGACGCCAGCACGCCGGCGTCGGTGGGTCTCGTGCCAGCGGATGGCGGCAAGGCGCGCGTGATCTTCCCGACGTTAGGCGCCGACTTCCCGAAGTCCCAGCACGTGACGCCGGAAATCGTCATCGTGAAGTCGCCCGACGGGGTGGAGGCACATAACCAGCTCTTCCTCCCGAAGGATCTCAAGGCGGGCGAGCGCCGGCCGGCGATCGTCTTCGTGCATGGCGGTCCCCCTCGCCAGATGATGCCGGGGTACCACTACATGCAGTTCTACCACTGGGCCTACGCGGTGAACCAGTGGCTGGCGAGCCAGGGCTATGTGGTGCTGTCGGTGAACTACCGGCTCGGCATTGGCTACGGCCGATCGTTCCGACAAGCGCAGAACACGAACGCGCGCGGCAACGCGGAGTACCAGGACGTGCTCGCCGCCGGCAAGTATCTGCAGACGCGCGCCGACGTGGACCCGGCGCGCATCGGGATCTGGGGACTCTCGTATGGCGGCTTGCTCACCTCGCAGGCGCTGGCGCGCAACTCGGATCTGTTCGTTGCGGGTGCGGACCTCGCGGGCGTGCACCTGTACGGCAGCTCGCTCGACACGACCTCGGTCTCTTACAAGTCGTCCGCGATCTCGGCGATCGACAGCTGGAAGTCGCCGGTGTTCCTCGTGCATGGCGACGATGATCGGAACGTGGACTTCGCACAGACCGTGGGCCTCGTGCAGCTGCTGCGCGCACGGGGGATCTATTACGAGCTGCAGGTGATCCCGGACGATCTCCACGAGTCGATGCTCCACAGCAACTGGGTGGGGACGTTCAATCACATGGGCGATTTCCTCCACCGGTTTGTGTGGAATAAGGAATCGGCGGCGGCGACGGATGGGAGTCGGCAGAGATAACGGGGTCCCCCGTCCCCGGCTGTTCTTGCGGCTACATTTGTTCCCTTTATTCTTGTTCTCCCCGAACATATACCGAATCAAACGGAGAACGCGTGGACTCCGAGATCGACCGGCCAGCGCCAGCAATCGAAGGAGTCGCGCGATCGGGTGAGCTTTCACCCGTCCCGGGTTGGGTCGGGATCGTCCGGGTCGCTGCGGCGGCGGCTGCCGCGTCGGATCCGCCAGCGTCGTTCCTGTGTCGAGCGCGATGGGGGCGACTCTCCTGGTACGACGTCCGCGGACCCCGTCCCTTCGTCGAGCTCCTGTGGGCGCTCGAGGAGCTGTCGGCCACCCTCTGCGAGGTGTGCGGGGCGCCCGCCGTCCAGCGCGAGACGTGGGAACGTGGTATCCACACCCTCTGCCCGCGCCATGCGGTAGACGTCGCCGTGGCTGGCCCCAAGGCCGGCGACGTGTACGACCGCGCGTGGGCCGTGCTGCGAAACACCCAGTAGGTGCAGTGAGGTTTCCATGGAACGAGATGAATTGGAGCTCTGGCTCTGCGGTCCCGATACCACCCCGCTTTCGCCGTTCGCTGCTGCGGAGGCGCTCGGGCTCCCGGCCGATGCGCTGGCCGATACGACGTTGCTTCGCACCGGGCGCCGAGTGCGGGCGCTCCAGCTCACGCTCGCAATCGTTCGCGACATCTTCGCGGACGACCTCGACGTCTGGCGCTGGCTCGAGACGCCGCGACGGGAGCTGCGTGGGATGACCCCCCGTGCCGCGCTGGTGGCCGGCCTTCACGAAGACGTGGAGCGACTCGCCGTCAAGGCCTGGAATTCGGTCATTTGTATGGTCGGTGCTGCCTGAGAAAGTCTGCGTGTTTTGCAGAAAGCAGTGGGCGTTTTGCCACGCAGAGCCGTTGTAACGCCAAATTGCTGCTCATCTCGTGCAAGCAGTGCACGAATTGCTTGACGCCACGGCCGAGCAGGTATAGGGTGTGCGAAGCGGGCCAGTTAGCCCCCGGCCGTCCAATTCCACACCCTGCCTCCGACCATATGATTGCGCAGTCCGCCGAACCGAGCGCCCCCGATACCGTCTGGATGCTGGTATCGACGGCGCTCGTGCTGCTCATGACGCCCGCCCTGGCGTTCTTCTATGGCGGCCTGGTTCGCGCCAAGAACGCGCTCAACACGATGATGATGAGCGTCGCATCGCTCGGAATCGTCGGGCTGACCTGGGCGCTCCTTGCCTATTCCCTCGCGTTCGGGCGAGGGACGGGCGTCGTCGGCGGGTTGGAATTCCTGGGTCTCGAGAACGTCGGCCTCGAGGCCAAAGGCTCGATTCCACATCTCCTGTTCATGGCCTATCAGGCCACGTTCGCGATCATCACCGCCGCGCTCATCTCCGGCGCGATTGTCGAGCGGATGCGATTCGGGCCGTATCTCGCGTTCATCGCCCTGTGGACGGTCGTCGTCTACGCACCCGCCGCGCACTGGGTCTGGGGTGGCGGATGGCTCGGCTCATTGGGCGTCCTCGATTACGCCGGCGGGACCGTCGTCCACGTCAACGCGGCGTCCGCCGCGCTCGCAGCGGCTCTCGTGCTCCGACCGCGCCGCGACTACGGTAGACAGGCGCTCCTTCCACACAATGTGCCGTACGTGCTGCTCGGCGCCGCGCTGCTGTGGTTCGGATGGTTCGGCTTCAACGCCGGCAGCGCGCTCGGCGCGAACAAGGCCGCGGCGCTCGCGTTCGTGAACACGTTCCTCGCGCCGGCGGCTACGCTGGTCGTGTGGATGCTGATCGAGCTCGCGCGCACGGGACGCGCGACGGCGGTGGGCGTTGCGACCGCGATCGTCGTCGGTCTCGTGGCGGTCACGCCGGCGGCCGGCTTCGTATCGCCGTTAGGCGCGATCGGCATCGGGGCGATCGCGGCACCGCTCAGCTACTTCGCTATTCTTTGGAGAACCCGCACGGCGCTCGATGACTCGCTCGACGTGGTCGCCGCGCATGGCGTTGGCGGCGCCACTGGCGCACTGCTGACCGGCGTGTTCGCACGGCCCGAGTGGGGCGGCTCCGCCGGCCTCATTGCGGGGAATCCACGCCAGCTCGGCATTCAGTTCATCGGCCTCGTCGTCGTGGCTGCGTACAGCGGCCTCGCGACGGTGTCGCTCATCAAGCTCGTGAACGCGGTTGCCCGGGTTCGCAGCAGTCAGCGCGACGAGGCGGTTGGCCTCGATATCACCCAGCATGGTGAGGAAGCCTACACGCGAGGCGACGGTGCGGTGCTGGTGATGCCCTCGATCGCGTCGGCCGCCACGCGGCCCACTGACGAATCGATGCGTGTGCCGCTCGAGGTGCCCGCGTGAAGCTGATCGTCGCGATCGTTAGGCCCGAGCGCGCGAACGAGGTGCTCGAGGCGCTGTTTATGGCGGAGGTGCGGGGGCTCACCGTGTCCCGCGTGCAGGGGCACGGTGGTGAGACCGAGCGCGTCGAGACGTACCGCGGCACGACGGTGAAGATGGAGCTGCAGGACAAGGTGCGATTCGAGATCGGCGTGTCCGACCACTTCGTCGAGCCGACCGTGCGCGCGATTCTCGACTCGGCCCGCACGGGCGATGTGGGCGACGGGAAAATTTTCGTCCTGCCGGTCGAGCGCGTGTATCGGATCCGCACGGGCGAGACGGATCAGATGGCGGTAACTCCCGGCTGGCCGGAGGAGGAGCCCGGGTAGTCATCAGTTTCGGTCATCCCGCAGCCAATCAACGTGGCTTGCGGGTAGCGCGCTCCTCCTGTTCCTCGCGTTCCTCATCCGCCAGGTCGCGCGACAGCGGGAAGAACAGCGCCTGCCTGACGCCGGGGAAGGGCGTCTGCCAGCCTCGCGCCTCGTGCCAGAGAATGCGGTTCAACCGATCGGACGGTGCGGCGTCGGGGATGTCGAAGCGCATCCGGGCCGAGGCGAGTGCGGCCTTCCGTCGCTCGGCCGCGTTAGGGCCGCGGATATCGCCCACGCGCACGTTCGTTTCGGTGAGCGACACGCCGGGCTCGATCGCCGTGTACGGCGCGAGATCCGGCTGCTGACCCGGCGCGAGGAAGCTCGCGCGCATGTCCGTTGCGACGAGGTCGAACAGGCTCATTGCCGGAAGGCCCAGAATGAGCTCGATGGTCTTCACCATGCTCGGCTGACTGTAGAACGTGCTGTCCACAATGCCGCGGCGCGTGTACGGCGAGATCGCGAGCGCGACCGTCCGGTGCCCATCGATGTGGTCCACGCCGTTCTGCGCGTCGTCCTCCACGACGAAGATCGCCATGGTCGGCCAGAAGCGGGAATGTGTGAGCCCCTCGACGATCCTGCCTAACGCCAGGTCGTTGTCCGCCACGCAGGCGCGCGGCGTGCACCAGCCCGGCGTCGTGCCGACCGTGTGGTCGCTCGGCAGGATGACCATGGTGAGCTCCGGCATCGACCCGGCGTTGTTCCAATCCCGGAGGTGCGCCAGGATGTCCTCCGCCTTGACGACGTCCGGCACCTCCTGCGTCCAGCCGGGATACTCACGGATCAGCACCCTGTCGAGGGATGGAATCTGCGAGCGCGTGTTGTATCGCTTTCGCAGTGCTTCGCGGAAGTACGCAGGACGGTCGGCACGTGGCTCATGCCATTGGGCAAACAAATCGCTTCTGACCCCCGATATCGAGTCGGATGCCGCCGGCGCATACTCGCCAAACACAGCCACGCGCTTGCCCTTCGCCTGCGCGTTCTCCCAGAGAAAGCCGCCTGACGAGTACGCGAGCGGGTCATTCCCCTCGGAGGGATAGGAGCGCCCGTAGTAGAGGGGCCACAGCGGGTACTCCGTCTCGTTCGCCTGCGTGAGCCATTGATGCCCATCCGCCGAGTTGCCACCGGACGCGAAGAAGTGATCGAGGGTGACGAAGCGCTCGGACAGGGCATGCGCGTTAGGCGTGATGTCGCGTCCGTAGATCACGAGGCTCGGATCGCTGGCGCCGCGACCCAGATCGCCGAGAATCTGATCGTAGGTTCTGTTCTCGCGGATGATGAACACGACGTGTCGGATCGGTGTCGGTTCACCCGGTCGTTCGGGTATTGGCTGAGGTGCCGCGTTCGCCCTCGGCGCAAGGGAGGTCGCAACCGAACCGGAGGAACCCGCGGGCGTCAGACGGTTGTTCTGCGCGACGGCAGTGGAGTAGCCGGCGAGCTCCGCTGTCGTCGGGATCGTCACGACGCTCACGGAGCCTCGCACGGCGTGCACGTAACGAGCGCGGCGGCCTGGTGAACCTTCGGTGGCGCCCTCCCCGGACCCGACGCCGAGCAGGGCGCCAACCGCCAGATACTTGCCGTCGCTCGAGACATCGAGGCTCGAGGGATACCAGGCGGTGGGAATGAGCCCCAGCAGGCGCCACGCTGGCGTCGTCGATCGTACGCCGCGCACGTCATACACGGCGACCGCGTTCGCGCCGCCGAGCGCGACGTAGAGAGTGGCACCGTCTGGCGCGAGCGCGAGCGCAGTCGGCGCCAACCCGATGTTTCGTTCGCGGAACGGCGCGACCGGCAGGGTCGCGATCACGCTGCTCGACCGTGTGTCGATCACGCTGACGGCGTCGGCATTGCCACCGGCGACGTACAACCGCGCGTTAGGCTCATCCCAGGCGAGCGCCGTGGGATGGCGGCCCACGGCGATCGTGTGCGTCACGCGACCGGCGGACACGTCGACGCGTGTGACTGTCCCTTCGGCCGCGATGCCGCGGGCGTCGATCCGCACCCGCTCCGCGCGCGGATCGCAGCACTGCGTCGCCGACCGTTCGCTACTCTTGGGCCGAGTCCCGCCGAGGTTCGACACGTACGCGACGGCGCCATCGGGGGAGAGCACGGCGGCAACTGGCGCGACGCCAAGCGGAACGAGGCGAACCGATTTGCCCGTTTCGGCCTCGACGACCGCGAGCGCATCGTTCGCCGTGAGCGGCACGACGGCGACGCGGCGACCGTCCGCCCCCGCGCGTGTCGCCACCGCCGGGGAACCAGCCATGTAGTCGCCGAGCGCGCCTGACGAGTACGCGGGTGCGGCGCTGTCGCCGGCAGCATCGCGAGCGAACGCGTTGAGCTGCGCCACGGGGCTCGCGCTCGGCGGCGGGCGATACCCTGGCATTGGCGACTGCATGTTCTGGCGCGGCTGACGCCCGACGGAGCTTACCAGCGCGCGACCGGTTCGCGGGTCTATCGCGATGCCCTGCACGCCGGAGCGCCCGTCGAACCGCCCACGGGCGATCACGCGGTTGTCCGCCCACGCGATGTGAAACGCGGATCCCGGCACGACAACCCACAGGTCTGACGGTGTAGCGAACCGCACGCCCGTCACGCGACCGTCGAACACGGTCTGCACGCCAGCTGGCGTCACGCGCTGATCGGTCGCGATCACGCCGGGGTCGCGAACGTTGCCGCGCGGTGTTTGTCCGTGCAGATGGTACGGGTCGACAAGTGAAACGATCCCGAGCAGCGCCGAAAGAGTCGCGCGCACGATCTTGAGAGATGCGAAACGCATGAGGTCCGTCAAAGAGGTATCGCCAGTTGAGATCATGAAGCTGTGCCGTGCTAGCCTGCGTCGCAAACCTGGTGACCTCGCCGTTACGCCGGGACTCAACGGGGACTCTGACTTGACGCCGGACACGTCATCACCCATGTTCCTTTCGACGTTCGAAAGGAGAGCTCCGTGGCCGAGAAGGGGCGAGGCGATGTATTACAGGGGACGCTCGACATGCTCGTGCTGAAGTCCCTCCAGCTCGGGCCCATGCACGGATGGGGAATCACCGAGCTTCTGGAGACGGGCTCGGAGCGTGTGCTCCAGGTGGGGCAGGGCTCCCTCTATCCGGCCCTCTACCGATTGGAGCGGCAGGGATACATCGCGTCGGACTGGGGAACCACGGAGAACAACCGCCAGGCGCGGTTCTACAAGCTCACCGCCTCCGGTCGAAAGCGGCTGGCCGAGGAGCGCGCTACCTGGGCGCGCATGTCGCGCGCGGTGGATCTCGTGCTGCGCATGGGCGAGGGCTGACGAATGCCGACGATTCGCGATGTAGCCATGCGCGCGCTCGGGCTCGTGCGGCGTGGAAGCATGGAACGCCGGCTCGACGCCGAGATGCGCTTTCACGTCGACATGTTGACGGAGCAGCACATCCGCGCCGGACGTTCGCCGTCCGACGCCCGTCGTGCCGCGCTGGCGGCGTTCGGCGGCCTGGAGCGGTTCAAGGATGACGCGCGCGACGAATACCGGAGCCGGCTAGTGGACGAGCTCGGGCAGGACATCCGCTACGCGGTTCGTGTGATCCGGCGGAACCCGGGATTCGGCGTGGCGGCCGCCCTGACGTTTGCGTTAGGCATCGGCGCCTCCACGGCGATCTTCAGCGTCGTGCACGGCGTGCTGCTCCGGCCGCTGCCCTACAAGGATCCCGACCGCCTCGTCGTGCTGTGGGAACGCCAGCCCGGCCGGGGCAACGATCGCAACGTCGTGAGCGTGCCGAACTTCGAGGCCTGGCGTTCGCGTGCCCGGTCGTTCGATGGCATGGCGGCGCTCGTGCCGCTGCCCGCCACGATCGGCGTGGCGCCGAACCCGGAGCACGTCATGGGCGCGGAGGTATCGCCCGGCTACTTCGAGACGCTCGGCGTGTCACCGGCGTTAGGCCGCACGTTCGCGAGCAACGAGGAACAGAACGGCGGTGCCGACGTGATCGTGCTCAGCGACGGCTTCTGGCGCAGCCACTTCGGCGGCGACGACCAAGTCATCGGCCGCACGCTGGCGCTCGACGGACGACCGCACACGATCGTCGGGGTCATGCCGTCGAGCTTCGACCCGCCGCGGTTCGCGTGGCTGAACGACCAGGCGTTCTGGCGCCCGTTCGGTCCGACGGACAACAATCGAGGGTGGGGGCGGTTTCTGCTCGTCGTGGGGCGCGTGAAGCGAGACGTGCCGGTGAATGCCGCGCTCCGCGAGGTGCAGGGGATCGCCGCGCAGCGGGCGACCGAGGACAAGGGAAACGAGGGCTGGTCAGCGAATATCGTCGGGTTGTCGGCTCAGATCACCGGCGATGCGCGGCTGCCGCTGCTCGTTCTGCTCGGCGCTGTTTGCCTGCTGCTGCTCATGGCTGTCACGAACGTGGCCAACCTGACGCTCGGGTTGGTGAGGCGGCGTGGGCACGAGCTCGCGGTGCGACGGGCGATCGGCGCGACGTGGAGTCGGCTGCTCAGGCAGATCATCACGCTGAGTGCGGTCGTCAGTGCCGTCGGTTGTCTGATCGGATTCGTTGCGGCGGTCGGAGGTGTTCGTGTGCTGGTGGCGCTCCTGCCGCCGGAGACGCCGCGAAGCGGCTCGATCCGCGTCGACGCACCGGTGTTGTTGTTCACCGCCTCGGTTTCGATGATCGCCGCGCTTGGCGTGGGCGGCGTTGCCGCGCTGCGTGGAGGGCGAAACGGCGTGGCGTCGCTGCGAGAGAGTGGCGGACGCGCGGCCGCTCGACTCCGAGGCGGCTCGCTCGTGACGGCGGAGGTAGCCCTCGGGCTCGTCCTGACCGTCCTGGCGGGCCTAACGATGCGTACGTTCGAGAAGCTACGCTCGGTCGATCTCGGGTTCGAGTCGGAGCGCGTCGTCTTCGCGCGCGTGGGCGTCTCCGGTGCGGGGTATCGAACGCCCGAAGCGCGAGCGGCGTTCTTCGACCAGGTGCTCTCGCGGGTTCGAGCGCTTCCCGGCGTGCAGGCAGCGAGTGCAGTGAGCACGCGTCCATTCGGCGGCATGGGGCCCGCGACGACGCTCGGCGACGCGAGTACGGCGGAGACAGGTGACTCGGTGGTGGCGGATGTGCGATACATCGACGCCGATCTATTCCGGACGCTCCGAACCCCGCTCGTTGCCGGCAGCACGTTCGATTCGCGCGACGCGCTCGATGCACCGCCACGCGTCGTCGTCAATCGGGCGCTGGCGCAGCGATTCTGGCCATCGGAGAGCCCGATCGGCAAGCGGCTTCGCGTGCCGATGTTCAACGGCATCGTGCCGGAAGTCATTGGCGTGGTGGGCGACGTACATCTGATGGATGCGCGGACGCCTGTGCGCGGCGCGATCTACCTCGCGAACGCTCGCTTCCCGATGGACGCGCTCGATCTTGTCGTCCGCACCAGTGTCGACGGAGCGTCGGTGGCGAAATCCCTACAGGCAATCGTCACGACGCTGGATCCGGCGCTGCCGGTGTATTGGGTCACGACGCTCGATGACATGGTGGGTCGCGCGCTGTCCCGTGATCGATTCACGGCGGCGCTGCTCGGTGCGTTCGCGGTCGTGTCGCTGCTGCTGGCGGCGGTGGGCATCTACGGGGTGTTCGCCGGGGATGTGGCGCAGCGGCGCAAGGAGATCGGCATACGGGTCGCGTTGGGTGCGCCCTCGGGCGGGGTCATTGCGCTCGTGATGCGTCGCGCGGTGACGCGTGCCGTTCTGGGCGTGGCGTTAGGCACCGGAGGCGCGCTGCTAGCCGCGCGGGCGATGCGCTCGCTCCTGTTCGGCGTCGGCGCAGCGGATCCAGTGTCGTTCGTCGGAGTGGCGGCGCTGCTGTTGCTGGTGGCAGTGGCAGCGACGCTCGTCCCGGCCGTACGAGCGGCGCGCGTGTCGCCGCTGGTGGCCATTCGGACCGACTAGGTGTCATTCCGAGCGCAGCGAGGAATCGCAGTCATCCCGATAGAGAGCCCTCTTTCAGGACAATCGCGATTCCTCGCCTGACGGCTCGGAATGACTGTCATTTCACCCGGGCGTACGTGAGCGGCTCGCCTTCGGGCGGAGTGACGCGGAGACGAACGCCGCCGGCCGCATCGCGCTCGAACGAGAGGCGCGCGGCCCCAAATGCGAACGTGCTGTCGCTCAGGGCAATGAGCGGCTCGGCGAGAAACCCCGGGCGCGGGCTGTACATCAAGCGGCCATTGTCCACGGACAGAGTTCGCCCCGTCTCGTATTCGCCGGCGTAGGCACCTAACGTCACCGCCGGTACGGTGCGCGGCGAAGCCTGCGCCTCGATCCCCTCGCGTGTCAGGTCCAGCATCCGGCGCCATCGGGCATCAGTCTGGCTCGCGGCGATCGTCTTGAGCGCCAGCGCATGGGCCACATCGAGCGCGCGCGTCGGGTCGACTGGCACATCCGGAATCACGCCCACGCGCTCCCACTCCGCGCCGGTCTTCGGATCCACGACGCGCGTGAACGACACCGATGCGTTGAACCCTTCGCCGAGGTCGAGGATGGCATTGTTGTGCCCCGCGCCAGCAGTCGTGCCGCCGACGATCGTCGCGCGCTTCATGTTCCTGAGCACGAACGTGAAGTCCTCGCCGGCCGATGCGGTCGCGCCACTCGTGAGCACATAGAGCGGCACGGTAGGTCGGCGCGGTCCGGGCACACTGGCGAGCGTGTAGCGCGTGAACGTTTCGTGTCCCGACCGGTTTTTCACGGTGAGCGAGGGGATCGTGTCCGCGGTCGTGAAGTGACTGATGATCATGTTCACCGAGAACGGGCTCCCGCCCCCGTTGCGTCGGAGATCGAAGATGATCGCGTCCGTGTTGTGCAGATAGTCGAGCGCAGACTTGATCGCATCGACGACCTCGGGTGCGCCGGCGAATCCGCGAATGTCCATGTAGCCGACGTTGCCGGGCAGGATATCGACACGACCGAGCGAGAAGTTCGTCCGACGCGCGGCGATGGCGGCGGGGCCGTTAGGCCCCGGCCCGCCGGGCCCACCCGGCCCACCCGGCCCGCGTGTTGGCGGCCCGAACATGCGAATCCCTTCCGGGCCCGGTCGCTGACCCGGGTTTCCGGGATTGTACGTGACGTTGAGATGCCGGTCGCCATTCACGCTGCGCAGGTCGACCGTGAGCGCCTCGGCAAACCGCCCCGGGCTCACGATCGTGTCGTACGCGCCACCAGTGAGCCGGTCGCGCACGTGCTTGGCGATCATTGCGCCTGTGTCGGCGTCGACGTAGTGGCGCGTGAGCTGCTCGGCCAACGTGCCGACGACGGCGCGCCGGACGGTCGCAGTGAGTGGTGCGGGCGAGGCCGCGCTAGCGGGGCCCGAGGGCGTCTGGCCGCCGGCACGCGCGGCGTTGAGGAGCGACCAGCAAATGGTCAGCGCACACGTGCTGCGAGCGATGAAGCGCATAGGAATCGGACTCGAGGTGAGCTCGGTGCCGGCCGACGGTCGGCCGCAACGACTTCGACACGTGTCGGGGTGTACACAGTTGCCCATCCCATTCGTCCCACGGACGGCCCGGACAGCGGGTGCCGCGCG
>DATCGG010000328.1:0-2971 GCA_036509075.1 Gemmatimonadaceae bacterium | reverse complement strand
GAGGCGGGCCCTCCACGGCCGCGAGCCACTGAACCGCACCGGGATAGGACAGACCGAATGTTCCGACGGAGCCGTTCGACCACGGCTGACGCGCCGCCCATTCGATGGTGTCGTAGCCGTCGAGCCCTTCGTGACGATAGGGCTCGAACTCGCCGTCCGACGCGAACCGCCCGCGGACGTCCTGCATAACGACAGCATATCCACGCGCGACCGCCTTCCCGAACGTGGTGTAGTCCGACTGCGCGGCGGATTTGCCGTATGGGGTGCGATACAGCAGTACCGGAAACGGCCCCGAGCCCTGTGGCCGCCAGACATCCGCACGGAGTACGACGCCGTCGCGCATCGGCACCGCGACATCGTGCTCGCGGACCCAGGTGGTTTCCGCGCGCGCCGCCGGCGTCTGCGCCGGTGCGCCCGTCGCAATCCAGGCGATCACGAAGACCACACCCGACGCTCTGCCGATCATCGCGCCGCGAGGCCCCCGCTCGACGCGGTCTTCGTCGTTAGGCCCGATGCGACGATGGCCGCCTCGAGCCGGTCCGCGATCATCGTGATCTCGTCCTCCGTGATGATGAACGGCGGCGCCACCATCACGAGGTCGCCGCGCGTGCCGTCGGCGTGGCCCACGTTAGGCCACACGACGAGCCCGAGATCGAGCGCCGCCGCCGTCAGTCGCTCGGCGACGCGGGCCTCGCGCGCGAACGGCGCTCGTGTGTCCTTGTCCTCGACCAGCTCGACGCCGGCGAGCAGGCCGCGCCCGCGCACATCACCCACGTGCGGCAGCTCGCGCAGGCGCGCGAGCTGCCGCTGCAGCACGGGCCCCATCGCCGCGCATCGCTCCACCAGCCGGTGCGTGCGCAGGTATCGAATCGTGGCGACTCCGGCAGCGCAGAGCACCGGGTGGTGGGAGAACGTCTGCCCATGATTGAATGCACCCGAGCCACGTGCGAACACCTCGGCCAGTCGGGTCGGCACGACCACGGCGGCGAGCGGCGCGTAACCGCCAGCAATTCCCTTCCCGAACACCATGACATCGGGAACCACACCACTCGGCTCGAGCGCCGACCACGTGCCCGTTCGCCCCGCACCGACGAGCACTTCGTCCGCAACGAAGAGCACATCATGTCGGTCGCAGATCTGCCTGACGCGACGGAAGTAATCCGGTGGTGGAACGGACCCACCCGTCGACGAGCCTCCCACCGGCTCGGCAATGAACGCCGCGATGGTCTCAGGATCCTCGCGGATGATCGCCTCCTCGAGCGCCGCTCCGCTGCACGCGGGGCAGTACGGCGGAACGCCGCCGCAGCCGCACCGGTACGCGTAGGGCGCCGGAATGCGCACGACATCCACCAGCCAGTCGCCGTAGATCTTTCGATAGTGCTCGCGTGCGGATGCGGAGAGCGCGAGCAGCGTGTTCCCGTGATAGGCGGGCGCGAGCGCGATGACCTTGTGCTTGCGTGGCCGTCCCGACTCCAGCCAGTACTGTCGTGTGAGCTTGAGCGCCGCCTCGATGGCGTCGGAGCCGCTCGAGAGCGGGTAGACCTTATCCAGGTCTCCAGGGGCGAGCGCCGCGAGCTCCGCCGCGAGCTCCTCTACGGGATCGTGCGAGAACGCCATCCCGCTCACGTACGCGAGCCGTCGCGCCTGCTCCGCCATCGCGTCGGCGATCTCGGCGACGCCGTGTCCAACGTTCACGACGTACGCGCCGCCGCAGGCATCGAGGTACGCGGTGCCGTCCGCGTCGTAGAGCCAACAGCCCTCGCCGCGTTCGATCACGGGGAGGCGCGATGTCAGCTTCCGGAAGAGGACGTGAGTCTCCGGAAAGCCGTGCGTGGTCATGCGGCGAATCTGGCCGGGTGGCCCGGGCACCGCTAGGCGGGCGGGCGACTGGCGACTGGCGACTGGCGACACGGAAAACCCTCGGGATGCTCATCCCGAACAGGGAGGCATCCCGAGGGTTCTGCGCCCTCTACCAGTCGCCAGTCGCCAGTCGCCAGCTATCAGCTACATCCCGCCGGATCGTTCCAGTTTCTTACCGGCTGGTCGGACGGAAGTGGAACGTTGGGATTCGTGTTCCGCTCCGACTGCGCGTACAACAGCCGTTCGGGAATCCCGCCCGTCGTGCCCTGCGCCGGCGTCAGCGCCGGGAGGCACGTACGCTTCCAGTCGTTCCACACCTCCGTGTTCTGGAAGAGTGCGATGTACTTCTCGGTCATGATGTCGGCGAGCGTCGTGCCGGCGACCGGCGTCAGTCCCGCATCGGCGCGTTCCGCGTTCAGAGCCGAGAGCGCGAGGCCCGTCTGCCCGAGCTGGAAAGCCGACTCGGCGATGATCAAGTTGTTCTCGGCCGCCGTGACGATCGGTTGGCGGAATGCCGGCCCGGTCCGGTCGGGGTCGAACTCCGAGATCGACGCGCTTCCCTGCTGACCCGGCGCCGCGCCGACGTACTGTCCGTCCGAGTTCGCGTCGAAGTACTCGGCGAGCCGCGGATCGTTCCTGGTCTTCAGCAGGTTCACGAGGTTCGCGCCGGGGCTCATGTATCCGGACCGCTGAATCACGATGAACTGGTACCATGAGTTCTGCTCGTTAGGGTCGGCAGACTGGTACGAGACCATGTCGTCGCCCTTCTGCAGTCCTAGCTGGGCTTCAGCGAGCGCGCTCTCATACGCGGGCGTTCCCTGACGCTCGGCGACGTGGAGGAAGTACCGGGCCTTCAGCGTGTGCGCGAGGCGCAGCCACTTCGTCGCGTCGCCACCATAGAACAGATCTGCGCCACCCGGACCGGTGCCTGTAGCCGCCGTGAGCATCGTAACGGCCGTGTCGAGCTTGGCCTGGATGCCTGCGTAGACCTGCTCCTGTGGATCGAGCTTCGGCGTTTTCGTGTTCGTCACCGCCTCCGAGTACGGGATGTCCCCCCAGATGTCGGCGCCGATTCCCACCGTCATCGCCTCGAGCACTCGTGCGATGCCAC
>DATCGG010000327.1:0-20326 GCA_036509075.1 Gemmatimonadaceae bacterium | reverse complement strand
CACCCGCGAAGCCCGCGCCTTCGGCCACGAAATCAACCCTCCCGCCTAACGCGGCGACCTGGTTGCGGAAATCCTTGCGAAGCTGCCCGTTGAACTCGACAATGGACCGGTTGGCGCCGGCTGACTGCGCGGCCGCACTCGCCGTTGGGCTGGGAACACCAGTCGGTTGCACCGGATCTTCCGAGCACGCGGACACCGTGACCGCCAGGGTCAGCGTGAGAACTTTGAGTCGCATCGGGACGCTCCAGGAGTGACTGAGGGCGCCAGAATGTCCATGGGGCCAGGCGTTGTCAACGACGCCCGCGTCGGGGACCGACGTCTTCGATTACACTGGCTAATTCCCGAACACCCCGCCGGATTTCGGTCACATCGACCGCCGCGAATCCGAGGTGCAGGCCCTGCTGCCGGGCCGATCCGTGGGTGTATCGCCCCAGCGACGTGACGTCGACCCGCCGCTGCGCCGCCAGCTCCTCCACTCGAGCTCCCTCATGTCCCGCTACAAGCCACGCCGCCGTCTGCAGCCCCGCCTCCACGCCGGTAATCGCGAGCACACCGGCCAGTCGCTCGCGCGCGGCGTCGAGCAGTGCGCCGAGCCGCTCTGCGTAGATCTCCCGCATCCGCCTAACGTGCCTGGCGAAATGGCCCTGGGCGATGAAGTCGCACAGCACGGCTTGCGTCAGCATGGGTGGATGTCGCGTGCGAATGGATTGGACCGCCGTGACACGCTCGACCAGATCCGGCGGGACGATCAGGTAGCCGAGGCGAAGGCCGGGGAAGAGCACCTTGCTGAAACTGCCTGCGAACAGCACGACCCCGTGCCGATCGAGCCCCTGCAGGGCCGGCACCGGCTTGCCAGCGTAGCGATACTCGCTGTCGTAGTCGTCCTCGAACAACAAGGCGCCCGCGCGGCGTGCCCATTCGAGCATGGCAAGCCGGCGCGATAGGCTCATGCACATCCCGAGCGGGAACTGGTGGCCCGGCGTGAGATACGCGAGCCTAACGTCTCTGAGCCGGGCCGGGGGAATGGTAGCGCCTTCGTCATCGACGTCGATCGCGGTGACCCTCGCGCCAACGGCCTCGAAGGCGCGCCTCGCGCCGGCATACCCCGGGTTCTCCACGCACACGCGATCACCGGCGTTCAGAAAGAGATGCGCGGCGAGATCCAGCGCCTCCTGCGTGCCGGACACGATCGTGACCTGTTCCGGCACGCACTTCACGCCGCGTGATGCCACCAGATATTCGGCCACAGCGCTTTGCAGCGGCCGGTAGCCCACCGGGTCGCAGCCGAGCAGGAGGCTCGTCGTCGCGCGGCGAAGCCGGCGCCCGGCGAGCTGTGCCCACAGGCTCGTTGGAAAAAGATCGAGGGCGGGCAAGTGCGTCCGAAACGCTCGCGTTGGCACGGGCGCGAGCCCCGGGAAGAGCGTCGCGGCCATCGCGAATCTGGAGAATCGGCGTCGCGGAGTAGTCACGGGGATCTCGCGCGGCGCGGCTCTCCGCTGCGGCACTTGAAGCAAATCGTCGGGCAGGACCGCGCTGACGTACGTGCCTGAGCCCGTGGTGCCCAGCACGTAGCCCTCGGATCGGAGCTGGTCGAAGGCGCTGACCACCGTTCCTCGCGAAAGGCCCTGCTGGCGGGCGAGGTCGCGACTCGATGGAAGGCGACTGCCAGGGCGGAGGCGGCCGTCGAGGATTTCATCACGCAGCGCGCCACACAGCCATTGAGCGGCTGGCGTGTTGCCGTCACGGGCGGGAAGGGCGAGCGCGAGGGATGTGGGCTGCTTGGGCATAATGGTCCAGTGAAAATATGGAAAATGGCTCTACGTGCTAGGCCATGTAGACCCTACCATTGTCGCAGTCGCTCGCTCCCACACCAATCACGTCATCCCGCGAGGCGTTATGCTGCGTCGCCTGCTTTTCACCGCAACGATCGCTGGACTCGCTGCCTGTCAGCGTGGTCCGGCTGCGAAGACTTTGGACCTCGTGAACGAGGCACATGCCGAGTCCGTCCCGGCCCGCGGACCGGCGCCTTACGTCCACGCGCTGGCGCCGATGGATGGCGCGCACCTCAAGGTCACGTTGGTCGAGGTGACGTACGGTCCCGGTGAGTCATCGAAGCCGCACAGTCATCCCTGTCCGGTGATCGGATATGTCATCGAGGGAGCGTTCCGTACGCAGGTTCGCGGCGAGAAGGAAGTGGTGTACACCGCTGGCCAGAGCTTCTACGAGGCAGCGAACGGCGCGCACGTTGTGTCCGCGAACGCCAGCGCAGACAAGCCGGTGCGCTTCCTCGCGTACTTCACGTGCGATCGCGAGACGCCGCTCATGCTGCCCGTGCCCGATTCAGCCCGCGCCGCGCGGCCGTGACGGCGGCAATTGTCATGAACCCTGACGAGACACGTCACGTCCGCATGCATCCACGCTTCAAGTACACGACCGCGGCGCCCGGCGTCTACGACGCCATGGATGCCCTCGATCAGTATCTCGCCGAGTCTTCGATCGATCGGCGATTGCTGTACCTCGTGCAGCTGCGCGCGTCGCAGCTCAACGGATGCGCCTACTGCATCGACATGCACTGGAAGGATCTCCGCGCACTCGACGAGACGGAGCAGCGACTCTACTCGCTCGCCGTCTGGCGCGAGTGCCCATGGTACACCGAGCGTGAACGGGCCGCGCTCGCCTGGGCCGAGGCGGTGACGTTCGTTGCGACCGGTCAGGTGCCGGATGCTGTGCACGCGGAGGTTCGACCGCACTTCAGCGACACGGAGCTCGCGGACCTGACGCTGGCCGTCGCAACCATTAATGCCTGGAATCGGCTGTCGATCGCGGCCCGCCTGACGCCGGGGACGTACAAGCCAGCGCTAGCAACGGCGGCGCCTAGCTAGGACATCGGTGGCGCCGTGGTTTCCCTGGTGGACGTCGGGCAAGCGAACTGCGAACGCTGAATACACTGACGGCGCGCAGCGCCGCCTGCGGCCTCAGTGTTCGTAGTTGCTCCGGTGGCCGAATCGGACTCCCCACTTCGCACCCCAATACAGACGGGCGCCTACTGACTGCTGGCTAGGGGTCAAGTTTTCGTCTCCAGCAGATCTGGTAGGGGTCTTCGAGGGTGGACCACGTGTTGACCGGACCGGTCACGCGTTAGGCGGCCACGCTACGGGGACTTCATCGGCTGCATAACGAGTCGCGAGATTCTCCATTGTCCGTCCGCTTCACGCGCCCAGGTCGCGTGAAATGCGCCCCGATATTCCGCTGCCGGTCCGCCCTTCGGTCCGGCGACCTGGCGGTACCGTCCGCTCGACTGAGCGACGTTGCCTGATACCGCGATGCTATCGGACTGCATCTCGGTGGCTGAAACCGACACGGCAGCTGCGAGCGGGGTGAGAAAGTCGCGAATCGCCTTTCGCCCCTTGAGTGCGCCGACGCCCGGGATCTCGAGCTCGCCATTCTCCGTGTACGCCGTCAGCACCGAGTCCACCGGTGCCCCGCGGATGAGCGCGGCGTAGCGCTGCGTCGCCGCTTCCACCCGCGCGCGCTCGTCAACACCAGGCGACCGGACGGACGCGCACGCCGCGGCGACCACGACGCCGCCGATCCAAACTGCCTGACCAAAACCTGGGCGACTCATGACGACGCTGATTCCCGCATCCGGTGGCGTTCAATGGTGCGACCCGCCACTCGAGACGTCAATCGCGGAGAGATGCAAACCATCCGCTCACTCTGCGAGTCTAAGGGAAGGAGGTTATTCTTACCTAGATCGGCATAGGAAACCATTCCGTGCCGAGCTCGCCTCGACCAGACGAACCGGAGGGACCCGTCGTGTTCGCAAAAGAAGCAGGACTGTTGCAAGGCACGCTCGAGCTCCTGGTACTCAAGACGCTCTCCTGGGGACCGATGCACGGCTACGGCATCGCCAGCTGGATCGAGACCGCTACCGACGACGTCCTGCGCGTCGAGGAGGGATCGCTGTACCCCGCCCTCTATCGCATGACCAGAAAGGGCTGGATCGGCGGCAAGTGGGGGATCACGGAAAACAATCGGCGCGCGAAGTACTACCACTTAACGAGCGAGGGCCGACGCCAATTCGCCGAGCAGACGTCGGGATGGCAGCGGTTCGCGTCGGCCGTGACCCAGGCGGTCGCGTCGACGCGCGCCCCGAGCTGGGCGAGGTGACGGAGGTATTTATGCGACCACAGCTACCGTGGCGTCGCCGACGCCCCTTCGAGCAAACGCCTCAGGCCGAGGTGGAGGACGAGATCCGCTTCCACGTCGAGGAGCGCATCCGGGAGTACGTTGCGCGCGGGATGGACCCCGCGGCTGCCCGAGCCGCAGCGCTGGAACGCCTCGGCGATCTTGGCTCGGTTCACTCCGAGTGCACGCAGCTGCTGGCCGAGGATCGTGTCGCCGAATCCCGCCGCAACTGGTTCGATGACCTGAGGCATGATCTGCGCTTCGGTGTGCGATCCGCGGTGCGGACGCCGCTGTTCTCGCTGCTCGCGATCACCACCCTGGCGCTCGGGATTGGCGCGAACGCGGCAGTGTTCGGCGTCGTCAAGTCGGTGCTTCTCAACGCGCTGCCGTTCGGGGATGCTGACCGGCTCGTGCGGGTCTACTCCCGAATGGAAGACGGGTCGATGGAGCGGTCGTCGATCAGCGCCGGCGTCACCGTAGACGTTCGCGAGCGCCAGCACTCATTCGTGCAGGTCGCGACGTCCTTCCAGGGCGTCATCGACGTCACGTATGCCGGGGACGCGACCCCACGTGTGGTCAAGGCCGCGCTCGTCGGCGAGGGTTTCTTCCCGACGCTGCGAGTGTCCGCGGCACGGGGCCGAACCTTGACGGATGCCGATACGAAGGCCGGAGCACCTAACGTGGCCATGCTGAGCTGGCCGGCGTGGCAGCGCGAGTTCGGCGGCAGTGCTTCCGCCATTGGCAAATCGGTACGCATCGATGGGGACTCCTACGAGATCGTCGGCGTGCTCCCTCGCGGCTTCGTGGGGCCCATGGGCGCCGCGGACGTCTGGCTGCCGCTCGACATCAGCCCGGACCTCCGCGATCCCGTGCGCGCGCGGAAGCACCACTGGCTTGCGATGATCGGGCGTCTCACCCCGACGGCAACACCGGAGATGGCTGCGCGCGAGATCGGGCGCCTCGGCGCCGACATCGCGCGCGAGCATCCCGAGTCGCAGGGCGGCATGGCACTCTGGGCCATCCCGCTGCGCAACGACATGGTCGGCGACACGCGGACACCGCTGCTCGTGCTCATGGCGAGCGCCGGGCTCGTGCTCGTGATCGCCTGCGCCAACCTCGCCGGTGCCTTGCTGTCGAGGTCACTGTCGCGCCGGAAGGAGTTCGCCGTCCGCATCGCGTTAGGTGCCGGGCGCGGCCGCCTCGTGCGGCAACTGCTGACCGAAAGCATGGTCCTCGCGGCCGCTGGCGGCGCTACGGGTCTTGTGCTCGCGGCGCTCGGGTTGCGCGCCCTCCGCCAACTTGCCCTGCCGGCGCTCCCCGCGTACGCGGACCTGGCGCTGGACCCCATGGCCGTGCTCGTGACAAGCGCGATGACGCTCGTCACCGGCCTCGCATTCGGGGTCGCGCCGGCGCTGTCGGTCGGGCGTGGGAACACGCAGGGCGTTCTCCGCGACGAAGCCCGCGGCACGAGCGAAGGCCGGCCCACCCGGCGGCTTCGTGGTTTGCTCGTGGCCGGGCAGATTGCGCTGTGCGTGAGCCTGCTCGCAGGCGCTGGCCTGCTCGTGCGAAGCCTATGGGCCATGGCGACCGCCCCGCTGGGCTTCGACCCTAACGGCGTGCTGACTGTCGCGGTCCAGGTGCCATCGAACGCATACAACGCGGCCGACGTGCGCGCGCGGTTCTTCGACCGCCTCGAGGAGCGCCTGCGAACGCTTCCCGGCGTCGCGAGCGTCGCCAGCACGGGCGAGCTCCCGGCGCCCAACATGAACCGAAACGGCCTGTCCATCGAAGGGGTGACGTGGCCGGCCGGCGAGGGTCAGCCGTTCATCGCCTACGAGAGCGTGTCCGACGACTACTTCAAGACGCTGCGGGTCCCGCTGCGCGAAGGCCGGACGTTCGGCCCGCAGGATCGGCCCGGTTCGACGCAGTCGATCGTGATCAGCGAGTCGATGGCGCGACGCTACTGGCCGAAAGGCGGCGCCGTCGGGGCGCGGATCAAGCTCGGGCCTAACGAGGTGATGCCGTGGATGGAGGTGATCGGTGTCGTGGGCGACGTCCGGGCCGATCCCGCGCGTGTCCAGCCCGAACCGATGACTTACGCGTCGAGCCGTCAGGACCCGTGGGGCACGCGGACGCTGCTGCTGCGCACAAGCGGTGATCCGCTCGGCCTCGTGAAGCCGGTCCAGCGCGAGCTCGCGGCGCTCGATCCGTCGTTCGCAGTGCACGATGGCAAGCTGCTCGGCGACATCATGTCCGATCGCCTCTCGGGGCGGCGGCTTCCAGTCGTGCTCATGATCGCGTTCGGCGCGCTTGCCCTCGTGCTCGCATCGGTCGGCGTATACGCGATGTTCGCGAGCATGGCCGCGGCCCGCGAACGCGAGTTCGGGGTCCGCGTGGCACTCGGCTCGAGCCGCGCGGCGATCGCGGGCCTCGTGCTGCGCCAGGGCGGGATCTGGATGCTTGTCGGACTGGTGGCGGGGGCCGTCGGGACGGTGTTCGTGTCGCGGTCAATCGGCGAGCTGCTGTACTCGGTGCGTCCGTTCGATCCAATCGCGTTAGGCTCCGCCGCCGTGATGTTGTGCCTGTGCGCTACAGCGGCGCTCCTGGTTCCGGTCCGTCGCGCGACGAAGGCCGACCCGATCGCGGTGTTGCGGTAGCAGCTGCTTTTCGGTTCTCAGTCGCCTAATTCCTGATCGGGGAGGCACGAGCAGTATTGATGGTCCCCTTGCCATCGACAAAACCGCTGCCCACGAGCCATCCTCCCGCGATTCGCCGTTGCACCGCAACCCGATTTCGCCTTACCGATGGTTCTCGCGTTCCTCCTGCTCGCTCTGCAACAGCCTGTCGCTGCCGACTCCGGTCTCCGCGGCGCACGCGACCCGGCTTTCGCGCCCGATGGCCGTCTCGTCGTCTCGATCGACGGCGATCTCTACATCCAGGCACCGAACGCCGGCTCATGGACTCGGCTCACCAGCGGCCCGGCTTGGGACCGCCAGCCGACATGGTCGCGGGACGGCACCAGCATCATTTTCTCGTCCGACCGCGCGGGTGGATTCGACCTCTGGCGCATCGCGGTGCCCGCCAATGGGTCTGCCTCGGCGGCCCCCGCCGAGCCCGAGCGGCTCACGACCTCACCCGAGCCCGATGCGGAGCCGTCGGTTGGCAACGATGGTCGTATCATCTTCGTCCGGGGTCGCGGTGCGATGGCCCGCCTCTGGTCGCGCGCGCGTGATGGGACCGAGCAGCGGCTCACGCGAGGTCAGGTTGCCGAACGCTGGCCCGCGCTGTCCCCCGACGGCGCGAGGGTCCTGTACGTCGCGATTACGGAGACGGGGCGGCGTTTGCGCGTCCGTGCGCTCGCTGGCGACTCCGCGCGCGCCGCGGACAGCGTGGTCATTGGGGATCGCGACGTGGAACGACCCGCCTGGTCGCCTCAGGGCGATCGGCTTGCGTTCACCAGCGGCGGGTCGCGTGCCGGCGTGTTCATTACGGTCACGGACGGTCGGTACGCGAACCTCGTGAGCACCCGGCACGCCGCGCCCGCGTGGGCCCCGAACGGGCGGACGTTGACGCTCGCGGAGCTCGGAGCCGATCCGCCTGGATACAACGGCGATCCCACGCGCGTCACCGATCACGACGTGACCGAAAATCTTGCGGCCGCCGGCCGCCTCTGGACCGTCGCCGTACCTAACGCGCCGGACGACAGCCTCGCGGAGCGGCGCGTCACTGCCGACAGACCGCGGCGCGATCGGAACGCCGAAGCGTTCGATCGAGTATGGACGCGCTCCGCGGAGCTGTACTTCTCTGCGCCCGACGCCGCGTCGCGCCGACAGCGCTGGACCGTGCTCAGAGATCGGTACCGGCCGCAAGCGCTCGCGGCAGCAACCGACGCGGCACTCGACGACATCATCTACGCCATGCTCCGCGAGCGGCCTTCGCTGCGCGAGCCTGCATCCGGGCATGCGGCGGTGTCGAGCGCGCATCCGGTCGCGACTGCGGCGGGGCTGGAGATACTGCGGAAGGGCGGCAACGTCGTCGACGCTGCGGTTGCCGTCTCGTTCGCGTTAGGTGTGGTCGAGCCGGACGCCAGTGGACCCGGTGGTTACGGCCAGATGCTCATCGAGACGAAAGGGGCGGAACGCCCGGCGCTCATCGAGTTCATGTCGCGTGTGCCCGAGGAAGCCACCCTCGCCAACGCGGCGCTCCTGACCGACGGCCGCTATCCCGAGGACGGCCCCGTGCTCGCGAACGTGCCAGGTACGGTAGCCGGCATGTACTCCGCCTGGCAGCAGTTCGGCAGCAGAAAGGTCGCGTGGGCCGATCTCCTCGGACCAGCGATTCGGGCGGCGAAGGACGGGTTCGTCGTGAGCGATGGTCTCGCGACCACCTTGTCGGTCGAGCGTGAGCATTTCGCGAAGTACGAGTCGAGCCGAGCGCTGTACTTCCGCAACGGGGAGCCGCTGCACGCGGGCGACACACTCCGTAATGCGGACCTCGCCTGGACGCTCGAGCAGATAGCGAAGGGCGGCGCCGACGGGTTTTACAAGGGCGAGGTCGCGCGGCGGATCGTTACGGATCTGCGAGGGAAGGGAAACGCGATGCGCCTCACCGACCTGTTGCGCTACTTCGCGGCCAATCGCGAGCCGGTCGCGTCGACGTATCGCGGCTACACCATCTACTCGAGTGCGCCCCCGGTATCGGGCGGCGCGACGCTCGCGGCGCAGCTCAATCTGTTGGAGCTGTGGAAATCGCCACACGTCTATACTGACGATCCAGCAACCGCCCACGCGATGATCTCCGCGTGGCAGCTCACGCCATCAGCGCGAAACCGGATCGCGGATCCAGGACTCTGGCCGGTGACGGTCGGGCCGTTCGTGAACAAGGACACGGCGCGGGTGCGCTGGCGTTGCTTCGATCCCGCGCGTGCGCTCACTCCGGACGCCTTTCGAGGCGACACGCTTGCCTGCGCTGCGGATCGCAAGACCACGACTGATGGCAACCCAAACGGGGGTGATGCAGGCCCGGTCGACCTCGCGATCGAGGGGCGGGCCGCGTGCGGGAACGTCGCCGAGCATGCGCGTGAGGTCGAAGCCTGTCACTCGTCAGGCACGACGGCGTTCACCGTTGCCGACGCCGACGGCAACGTCGTCGCCGTAACACAGACGCTCGGTACCTGGGGCGGGAACTTCTACGTCGCGCCCGGCCTCGGGTTCATCTACAACGACAAGCTTACGTCGTACGGCACCGACCCGTCGCAGTACGGAGCGCGACTCCCGTACGCGCGGCACGGGAGCACGCTTGCGCCCACGATCGTGTTTCAGGGCACGGGCAGCGCGCGGCGGCCAGTGCTCGCCGTGGGTGCGGCGGGGAACGCGTGGATCACGTCGGCGGTCTATCAGACGCTGGTGGGCGTACTCGACTTCGGCTTGACTCCGCAGCAGGCGCTCGAGCTTCCGCGTTTCCTGCCGCAGGGGCGCACGACCGGCACGCGCCGGGAATTTGTGGTAGAGGTGGAGGGTGGCTTCGCCCCGGCCACGCTGCGACGTCTCCGCGAGATGGGGTATACCCTCAACGTGATCTCGCTGGCCGGTGAGCCGCGGATGGGCTATGGCGCCGCGATTTCGTTAGGCAGGGGCACGGTGACGGCCGGTGCCGACCCGCGGCGGAGCGGTACGGCCGGCTCGATTCCGTGACGGCGCCGCGACCAGATCAGCGTCGACGCAGGGTCACGCCGCCATTGGTGGTCGTGACCCGCACCAGCGGACCGCCGGAGCCGAGCTGCGTCGTTAGGCGTCGGTTGATCTTGCCCTGAATGGTGACCGGGAATCCGATGTCCATCCCGCCGTTCACCGTGCCGGTCTCGAGCCGGGCGTTGTACGTCGTCGGGATCGCGACTTCCACGCCGCCGTTCGTCGTGCTGACGTCGAGCCCTGCGCCGGACCACCGGTCACCCGTCAGCTCGACGTCGACGCCGCCATTCGACGTGGACCCGCGGACGTCACCCGCGACGCCCGTCAGCGAGACGCCGCCGTTCGTCGTCTCGAACTCCAGCCGGCCGTCCACGTTCTCGATCGAGATCCCGCCGTTGGTCGCGCTCAGGTCGAGGTTGATCTTGCGCGGTACTTGTATCTCGTAGCTGACCGACCACGACGACCGCCACCGCGTCGACGGTCCGTCGGCGCGAATCTCATCACCGATGTCGATGCGAATCTCGCCGGCGATGTCCTTCGCGTCGCTCTCCGAGCCGGCCTGGGCCTGGATCTTCGAGATGACGAGAATGTCCTTCCGGTCGGAACCGATGATCTCGATGCCGCCGTTCTCACGGCCGTCCACACGGAGTTGCGAGCGGGCCGGGATCGTTTGCTCGCGCACATCGCAGTACTGCTCACGGTCGCGGTCGCCGGAGTAATGCCCGCTGCGACAGTCGTCGAGCCACCGCTCCGCGCTTCGCGACTTTTGTGCGAACGCTTGGGTCGCGGTGACGACGACGAGGACACCAGAAAGCAGACGGTAGCGCATGGGGATGGGTCTCTGCCGAATGGACGACAATAAGACAGTCGGGCGGCGGGGATGGTTTCGTTATCTGGCGGCAGGCGGCAGGCGGCAGGCGGCAGGCGGCAGGCGACGGGCGACGGGCGACGGGCGACAAGTCGGCAGTCGGCCACTAACAGGCACAACTGGCGCAAAACTGTCTTTATAATAGAGCCATAAAGTCGTCAGTGCTCTAGTGCCGTTTGCCGGGCGTGCCGTCGCCGCCTGCCGCCTGCCGCCTCTCCTTGACAGATTCCAACGTCTCCACTCACATTGTGAGTGGAAGCCGCCTCCGACCTGCCTAACGAATCACCACGATGGATCTCCTCCAAGGCACCCTCGACGTCCTGATTCTCAAGACCCTCTCGTGGGACGCCATGCACGGCTACGCCATCTCACGATGGATCCGCCAACGCACCGACAACGTCCTCTCCGTCGAAGACGCGGCGCTCTACCAGGCCCTCCACCGCCT
This sequence comes from Gemmatimonadaceae bacterium, assembly GCA_036509075.1. Lineage (GTDB taxonomy): Bacteria > Gemmatimonadota > Gemmatimonadetes > Gemmatimonadales > Gemmatimonadaceae > JAJKIV01. The sequence goes on along the minus strand of DATCGG010000327.1, from coordinate 9,135 downwards.
CGAACGCAAAGGCCTCATCGAGTCCGAATGGGGACTCTCCGAGAACAATCGGCGCGCGAAGTACTACCAGCTCACCCAGGCCGGCCGCACGCAGCTCCGCGCGGAAACCAGCGAATGGAGACAGTACGCCGAGGCCGTCTTCAAAGTCCTCGAGACCGCGTGACCCGACGCGTAACACCTCTCGCTCTGCCACGCCAATGAGACGCATTCGCGGCATCCGGCCAGCCTTCAGACTTCCGTGGTTCTCCGCATCGCGACTCCGTCGCGAAGTCGATGACGAGCTCCGATTCCACCTCGACATGAAAACGCAGGAGCTCATCGACGCCGGTGCGTCACCCGCCGACGCCCAGCACCGCGCCCGCGCCGAGTTCGGAGATATCGAATACACGCGTCGCTATCTCAACGACACCGACCGCGCGCGCATGCATCACGAGCGTCGTGCCGAGCTGGGCGACGAGCTCCGAAACGACGTTCGGTTCGCGTTCCGACAGCTCCGTCGCAATCCGGCCTTCACCGCCATCGCGCTCGTCACGCTCGCTCTCGGCATCGGAGCGAACACCGCGATCTTCTCCGTCGTCCGCGGCGTGCTGCTCGCCGAGCTTCCGTATGCCGATCCCAATCGCCTCGTCAGAGTGTACTCCAAGGTCGAGCGCGGGATGGTCTCCGTGTCACCGGCCGACTTCAAAGACTGGCGTCTGCAGTCGACCAGATTCTCGACGCTCGCCGCGTCATCGGAAGGCACCGTCAACCTGACTGGAACCGGCACGGCGGAACGCTTCACTCAGGCTCGGGTGAGCTCGAACATGTTCCAGCTGCTCGGCGTGCGCGTCGCGCTGGGTCGCGCGTTTGCTCCCGGGGAAGATGTGCCGGACGCACCGCGTGTGGTCATCCTGAGCGATGGACTGTGGCGCAGCCGTTTCGGCGCCGACCCAGCCATCGTCGGGAAATGGATACGCCTCGACGATTTTCCCACTGAAGTGATCGGCGTCGCGCCGCCGGAGATGCGCTACCCCTCGCCGGTGGACTTGTGGCTCACGACGCGGTTCTCGGCGAGGGATCTGTCGGACGGGAACCGCGGATCTCGGTGGATCGACGTGATCGGCCGGTTGGCGCCGGGTGCAACGCGAGAGCAGGCGCAGAGCGAGATGAACGCCATCGCCCGCCGGCTGGAGCTGCAGGACCCGAAACACAACGCGGGCTACTCGACCAAGCTGCTTCTACTGCGCGACGACATGGTCGGCGGAGTGCGCCCGGCGCTGATCATCCTCCTCGCCGCGGTCGGCTTCGTGATGCTCATCGCGTGCGCGAACGTCGCGAGTCTCATGCTCGGTCGCACTGCCGCACGCGAATCCGAGCTGGCGGTCCGCACCGCGCTCGGTGCCGGTCGCGGACGACTCGTCAGGCAGCTTCTGACCGAGAGCTGTTGCCTCGCGCTGGCGGGTGGCGTGCTGGGTCTCGCCCTCGCGCTGGCCGGGACTCGACTCCTCCTTTCGCTCGCGCCGAGTGACATCCCGAGGCTGTACAACGTTCGGACGGACGCGACGGTGCTCCTGTTCACGGTCGGTACGACCGCGCTGGCGGCGCTGTTCTTCGGCGCGGTCCCGGCGTTTCAGGCTTCCGGTGCGGACACGGTCCTGCATCTGCGCACTGGAGACCGTGGTTCTCGCACGCGTCCGGGAAGCGCTCGGGCGCGTAACGTTCTCGTCGTCGCGGAAATCACGCTCGCGCTGATGCTCCTGGTCGGCGCCGGCCTGCTGATCAAGAGCTTTGAGCGACTCCGTGACGTGAAGCCGGGCTTCACTGCCGCGCGAGTCTCGACCTTCACCGTGACGCTGTCCCCGGTGAAGTACGAGACGCTCGAGCAGCAGCGCACGTTCTCGACGACGCTACTCGAAGCCGTTCATCGAATCCCGGGCGTGGACTCGGCTGCCCTGACGTTCGGGCTTCCGCTCTCGGGGACGAGCTTTCAGCTCAGCTACGTCGTCCAGGGGCGGCCCGCTCCGCCGCCTAACGCCGAACCGCGCGCCCAGGTGCGAATCGTCAGCCCCGGCTACTTCGCGACGGTCGGGATTCCGCTCGTGCGCGGGCGGGTGTTCAGCGAAGCCGACGGGCCGGGCAATCCCCGGACGATGGTGGTGAGTGAGGAGACCGTGCGCCGGTACTTCCCGGGAGAAGACCCGATTGGCAAGCACATCGACTTCGGGTGGAATCGGGATGGCGACCATCTGGCGGGTGAGATCGTCGGCGTCGTCGGTGACGTCAGGCAGCACGGCTTGAGCGAAGACGTGACGCCGCACATCTACGCCGCCTGGGACCAGTGGCCCATCGATGAGATCACCGTCGTGATGCGGTCGCGCGGCGACCCGGCTGTGGCGCTCAAGGCAGCGAGAGCGACCGTGCTGTCGCTCGATCGCGATCTGCCGGTCTACGACGTGTTCACGCTCGAAACGATGGTCGACCGCGCGCTCGGCCAGCCTCGCTTCTACGTGTTGCTGCTCAGCATCTTCGCGGTGCTCGCCGTGGTGCTCGCGGTGGTGGGCATCTACGGCGTGATCGCGTACACGGTGCAGCAGCGCACGCGCGAGATCGGTATCCGGATTGCGCTGGGGGCGAGCCGCGAGCGCGTGGTTGCAATGGTCGTGCGGCGCGGGGTCATTCTGGCGCTGGCCGGTATCGCGTTCGGCTCGGCCGGCGCGTACGCCGTGTCGCGCGTGCTTCAGAGCCTGCTGTTCGGCGTCGGTGCCAGAGATCCGTTCACATTCCTCGCGGTGGCGGCGCTGCTCGGTGCCGTGGCGCTCCTCGCGTCGTGGCTCCCGGCTCGTCGTGCGGCGCGGGTCGATCCGCTCGCCGCGATGCGGGCGGAGGGGTGAGCGTGAGTGCACGTAGTTGGACACCGAGGACCGAACACCAATGACCCACCACCCAGGGCCGAAAACTCGCCAAGACACCTCGAGACGTCTTGGCGGGTCATGAGTGACGGGTCATGGGTCATTGATTCTCGGTCATCAGTCTCGAAAACACTATTTGCGCGACCGATCGCGGGCTAGCTGCTCGATGCACCGCACGACGAGCGCGGTCCACCCCGTCTGGTGGCTCGCGCCAACTCCGCGTCCGGTTTCTCCGTGGAAGTACTCGTAGAACAGCACGAGATCCTTCCAGTGCGGGTCGCTCGCGTACCGAGGATCGCCGCCGTGGACTGGGCGCGCGCCTGACGAGTCCGGAAGGAAGAGCGACGACAGACGACGCCCCAGCTCGCGCGCGACCTCGCCTAACGTCATGTAGGAGCCCGAACCCGTCGGACATTCGACCTTGAGATCGTCGCCGTAGAACAGGTGATAGCGATCGAGTGCTTCGATGAGCAGGTAATTGAGGGGGAACCACACCGGCCCACGCCAATTCGAGTTGCCGCCGAACAACCCCGAGGTCGACTCGCCTGGCGCATACTCGACGCCGTACGTCGTGCCCATCGCCTCGAGCGTGTACGGATGGTCGGCATGAAATCGTGACAGCGATCGGACGCCGTAGGGCGACAGGAACTCGTTTTCATCCAGGACGTACCGCAGCGCACGAACCAGGCGCTCGCGTGGCGCGATCGAGAGGAGCCGTCCGACGAGCGGCTCGCCATCGCTGTGTGCTCCTGATCCCCGCCGCCCACGAACGAACGCCCCCGGCGAGATGTGGCGGGCGAGCTCCGCCCGGTTGTCGATGAACCACTGCAGCCGCTTCCGAAACCCGGGGAGCCGAGCGAGCACCTCGTCCTCGAGGATGCCACAGACGAACAGCGGGATGATGCCCACCATCGACCGGATCCTGAGCGGGGCCAGCTGCCCGTCGAAGTGGAGCTCGTCGTAGTAAAACCCATCCTTCTCGTCCCACAGACCTGTCGTGCCTAACGCGTTCATCGCGTCCGAAATGGCGATGTAGTGCTCGAAGAACTTCGAGGCGACGTCCTCGTAGGCCGGATCCTCGCTTGCCAGCTCGAGCGCGATGAAGAGCATCGTGCCACAGAAGAACGCCATCCACGCGGTGCCGTCCGCCTGCTCGAGGTGGCCGCCGGTGGGCAGCGGCTTCGAGCGATCGAAGATCCCGATGTTGTCGAGACCGAGGAATCCGCCACCGAACAGGTTGTTGCCCTCGGCGTCCTTGCGGTTCACCCACCACGTGAAGTTGATGAGCAGCTTGTGGAACACGCGCTCGAGGAAGCCCCGGTCTCGATGCCCGCGCGGCGCGGTCATCCGGTAGATGCGAAAGCACGCCCACGCATGCACGGGCGGGTTCACATCATCCAGAGCGAACTCGTACGCCGGGAGCTCGCCATTGGCATGCATGTACCACTCGCGAAGCAGCAGGATCATCTGCTGCTTCGCGAATTCGGGGTCGATCTGTGCGAACGGCACGACGTGAAACGCGAGATCCCACGCCGCGAACCACGGGTACTCCCACTTGTCGGGCACCGACATGACGTCGCGTGCGTGCACGTGCCGCCAGTCGGAATTCCGGCCGGTCGATCGCTCGGGAGGAGGCGGCGGCTGCGCCGGATCGCCATCGAGCCAGTCCCTGACGACGTAATGGTAGAACTGCTTCGTCCACAGCAGACCCGCATACGCCTGCCGGACGACGGCTCGCTCCTCGGCCGTCGCCTCTCGCGCGATGCGCGCGTCGTAGAACTCGTCCGCTTCCGCCTGGCGCGCGTCGAACACGTCGTCGAACGCCGTCCCGAAGGGATCGGCCGGCGCGTCCGCCGTGACCACGAGACGGAGCCGCAGCACCCAGGTTGCCCCGGCGGGCAAGGTCATGCGGTAACACAGCGCCGCCTTGCTGCCAGAGTTCGCCGGATTGACACAGTCGTGGCGATTGTGGATGAGGTAGTCGTGGAACGAATCCTTGACGTACGGTCGCGCGTTAGGCAGCCCGAACACCCGGTCGAAGTTCGTCTCGTTCTCGGTGAACAGCGCCACAGGCGCGCCCGCCTCGCCATCCACCTCGCCGAACATCGTGAAGGCACCGAGCGTCGCGTGTGACGCGCGAAGTGTCCCCGCGCCGTCGAGCACGATCTCGCCGCGTGGCGGAAAGTTTTCGCCGGTGCCGCCCCAGCTCCACGTGTTGCGGAACCAGAGCGTGGGCAGGAGGTGGAGCGGCGCGGTTTCCGGACCACGGTTGGTGATGGTGTAGCGCACGAGCACGTCGTCCGGCCCCGCCTTTGCGTACTCGACTGCGACGTCGAAGTAGCCGCTCTCGTCAAACGCGCCCGTGTCCACCAGCTCGTACTCGGGATCGTGCTTCCCGCGACGCCCGTTCTCGTCACTGAGCGCCGCGTACGGGAAGGCGCCTTGGGGATACTTGTAGAGCGCGCGGTTGTACGAGTGCGTCGGCGTCGCGTCGACGTAGTAGTAGCACTCCTTTACGTCCTCGCCGTGGTTTCCTTCGGGCCCAGTGAGACCGAAGAGTCGCTCCTTCAGAATGGGGTCGACGCCGTTCCAGAGTGCGGGAGCGAGGCAGAGTCGACCTTCGCGGTCGCAGAGGCCGAGCAGGCCATCCTCGCCCCAGCGGTAGGCTCGGCTGCGAGCGTGGTCGTGCGGGAAGTAGGACCAGCATTCACCGTTGGGGGAGTAATCCTCGCGGACGGTCCCCCACTGGCGCTCGGACAGGTACGGTCCCCAGCGCTTCCAGTTCCGCTCGCGCCGGCCGTCCTCGGCGAGTCGCACCTCTTCCGCGTTAGGCACGGGCGTCGGCGGTCACGGCATGGGTTTTCACGGGCGGCCTCGAGCTTGGGGTCACGGCGATTCTACGTCGGGAATCGGGAATCGGGAATCGGGAACGGGAATCGGGCGACGAGCGACGGGCGGTAGGTGGCAGGAACCGCGAATCGACGCGGCAAGAAACCTTGGACCTGGGTCCGAACGTTCTGAGAGATGGGCCTGTCCCACCTTCACGGCGGCTGGTGTCGTCGAATCCCTATTCCCGATTCCCGATGGATACCTGGCTCAAGGACGTCCGGTACGCCTTTCGGCGTCTTCGCAAATCCCCGGGCTTCTCACTGATCGTCCTGCTCACGCTCGCGCTCGGAATTGGAGCGAACAGCGCGATCTTCAGTGTAGTCAACACAGTGCTCCTGAGGCCGTTTCCGTATCGGGATCCGGAGCGGCTCGTTATCGTTGACCACCTCTATCCGTCGCTCAACAACCTCCTGGCGGGTGCGTCCGCGCCGGGCTTCCGCGACCTGCGCGACAAGACGGCGATCTTCGACGGCGTCTTCGTCATGCAAGGCTGGTCGCCGGCACTCACGGGCAACAGCGGAGAGCCGCTGCGCCTTCAGGGCACGCGTGCCTCTGGGCTCATCTTCAAGACGCTTGGCGTCTCGCCCATTCTTGGAAGGCCGTTCACACCTGAGGAGGACGTCCCGGGCAAGAACCACGTCGTGGTGCTGGGCTATGGCTTCTGGCAACGCCAGTTCGGTGGCGACGCGGCAGTCATTGGGAAGCGGCTGATCCTGAACAACGAGCCGTACGACGTGATCGGTGTGATGCCCGCGGCGTTCCGCGATTTCAGGGGCCCAGCGCCATCGGACCTGTGGACGCCGCTCGCGCTCCCGCCGGATGCGTTCTCCGACAACCGTCGGACGAACGAGTACCTCACGCTGGTCGCGCGACTCAAGCCCAGTATCTCGGTCGATCGGGCGCGCGGCGACATGAAGGCGTTCGCGAGCCAGCTCCGCGCGCAGTATCCGAACAACTATCCCCCGGACTGGACGCTCAAGGTCACGCCAATGAGCGACAAGGTGAGCGGCGACATCCGCCCTGCGCTGCTCGTGTTGTTAGGGTCCGTCGGGTTCGTCCTGCTCATCGCCTGCGCGAACGTCGCGAACCTGTTGCTTGCGCGCGCAGCGTCACGCATCAAGGAGGTCGCCATTCGCAGCGCGCTCGGTGCCACGCGACGAGATCTCCTGCGGCAGCTCATGGCGGAGAGCCTGATGCTGGCCATGGTGGGCGGCGTGCTCGGACTCGGCCTCGCGTGGCTTGGTATGAGAGGCCTGGTCGCGCTCAAGCCGGCGAACGTGCCTCGCATTTCGGAGCTCCGGATCGACGGCATCGTGACAGCTTTCACGTTAGGCATCGCCGTGGTGACCGGTTTGCTGTTCGGCCTCGTGCCCGCGCTCCAGGCCTCGCGCGCGAACCTGCAGGATACGCTCAAAGAGGGCGGCCGAAGCGGCTCGGCGGACCGGAGCGGCCAGGCGCTTCGCCGAACGCTCGTCGTGGCCGAAGTCGCGTTGGCGTTGACGCTGCTCACGGGCGCAGGGCTGCTCATCAAGAGCTTGGCGATGCTGGAGGAGGTGAACCCCGGCTTCGACTCCAGCCACCTGCTGACCTTCAATGTGGCGATTCCGCGGGCGAAGTATCAGTCGGACACGGCGCAGATCCAGTACTGGGATCGGGCCATCGAGACGATGAAGGCGATTCCGGGCGTCAGGTCGGTGGGCATGACGTCCACCATGCCGTTCACCGACGATTGGTCGACCGGGAGCTTCGCGGTCGAGGGATACCAGCCACCGCCGGACACGCCAGCGCCATGGGGTGACCAACGCATCGTGAGCCCCGGGTTTTTCACGACGCTCAAGGTGCCGCTCATCAAGGGTCGGAACTTCACCGACCAGGACGACGCCGGCGGCCAGCCGGTCGTGATCGTGGATGAGGAGATGGTGAAGCGGTACTGGCCCAACTCGGATCCGATCGGCAAGCGGGTGACGTTCAACAACCCGCAGCGTGACTCGGTGGTTCGGTGGATGACCGTCGTGGGCGTGGTGGGGCATACGAAGCACGCCGGGCTCGACGACAAGGCTCGCGTGCAGATGTACCACCCATCCCATCGGTACGGGTTCACCAGCAACTCGATGTCGTTCGCCATTCGCGCCGATGGTGACCCCACCCGTGTGCTGCCGACCGCGCGCGCGGCGCTGCACGCCATCGACCCGGACGTGCCGATCTACGACATCTCCACGATGGATGCGAACATCACGAACTCGATGGGGCAGCGGCGGTTCGCGATGATGCTGCTCGGCCTGTTCGCGGTGATGGCGGTGGTCCTGGCGTCGATCGGGATCTACGGGGTGATGTCGTACTCGGTGACGCAGCGGGCGCACGAGATCGGGATTCGGATGGCGTTAGGCGCGGCGCGGCGGAACGTGCTGCGGATGGTGATGGGGCAGGGGCTGGTACTGGTCGGGGCAGGCGTGCTGATCGGCGTGGTGGGCGCGTTCGCGCTGACGCGGCTGATTGCGAGCCAGCTCTTCGGCGTCCGGCCAACGGACCCGGCGACCTTCATCTCGGTTGCGCTGACGCTCGTCGGCGTCGCGGCGCTGGCGACGTTCGTTCCGGCAATGCGGGCGACGCGAGTCGACCCGGTGGTGGCGCTGCGTGACGAGTAGGCGACAGGCGACGGGCGACGGGCGACAGGCGACGGGCGACGGGCGACAGGCGACGGGCGACAGCAGGTTTGAGTAACCAATAACCCGGAACGAATAACCAGTGTTCCGTTAACCAGTGTTCCGTTAACCAGTGTTCCGTCCCTGACGCGCGAGTCAGTTTTGGGTTGGTTCTCCGGGGGTCGCCCGAGTTCCCAAGCCCTCGCCAAGCCACCATTATGCGAATGCTCCGACGAACGTAGCCTCGCCGGAGTGATGTGCTCAACGCCCCCGGGACCCCACGGGGGCGTTGTGTTTTCCGGATCGGCGCCTAACGAAGCGCATCATGCTCTACTTCACCGAGCGAGGGTCCGGCCCGCCGTTGCTGCTCGTGCACGGGCTCATGATCACGGGCGAGATGTTCGACCCGGTGATCGACGAGCTCGCGACGCGACATCGCGTGATCGTTCCGGACTTGCGCGGTCACGGGCGGAGCCGCGGGCTCCCGCCACCGTACTCGGCCAGGCAGCTCGCAGGCGACCTCGCGCGCCTGCTCGACGACCTGGCCATCGGCTCGACCGCAGTGCTCGGATATTCGCACGGCGGGGCCATCGCGCAGCAGCTGGCGCTCGACGAACCGGCTCGATGCGACCGCCTCGTGCTCGCCTGTACGTACGCCTTCAACATGGCAACCGCTCGTGAGAAGGTCGAAGGCCACATGGTCCCGCTCCTCCTCC
>DATCGG010000326.1:0-17849 GCA_036509075.1 Gemmatimonadaceae bacterium | reverse complement strand
ATGGGATCGTCGACCGAGAACTCAGCGTACGGGCCGACCCGAAATCCACTCGATCCCACGCGGGTCCCGGGAGGCTCCTCCGGCGGATCGGCCGCCTGTGTTGCGGCCGGTATCGTTCGCGTTGCGCTGGGCTCGGAGACCGGCGGCTCCGTGAGGCAGCCCGCGGCGTTCTGCGGGATCGTTGGCGTCAAGCCGACCTACGGTCGGGTGAGCCGCTATGGCCTCGTCGCCTTCGCGTCATCGCTCGATCAGGTCGGCGTATTCGGGCGAAGCGTGGAGGACGCCGCGATCGGTCTCGGCGTCATCGCTGGGCGAGATCGCTACGACTCGACCAGCGCCGACGTCGAAGTCGACGACTACGTTGCCACCGCCAGCGAGACGCTGAAGGGCGTGGTCATCGGTCGCCCTCGCGAATACTTCCCCGACTCGCTCGACGCACGGATTCGCGCGCGCTGTGACGCCGCGCTCGACGCCCTCCGCCAGCTCGGCGCAACCGTGCGAGACGTGTCGTTGCCGCACACGGACCTCGCCATCCCGACGTACTACATCATCGCTCCCGCCGAGGCGTCGTCGAACCTCGCGCGGTTCGATGGAGTCCGGTACGGCGCACGGGCCAAGGCTGCGGCGCTTCGCGAGATGTACGCGGACACGCGCTCGCACGGCTTCGGCCGCGAGGTCACACGCCGCATTCTGCTCGGCACCTACGTGCTGTCCGCGGGCTACTATGACGCGTACTACAAGAAAGCGCAGGAAGTGCGTGCGCTCATCGTCAACGATTTTCAGAACGTGTTTCAGGGCGGCGTCGATGTGCTGTTTACACCGACCGCCCCCACGCCGGCATTCCCGATCGGCGCGAAGTCCGACCCGTACGAGATGTACCTGAGCGACATCTTCACCGCGACGGCGAATCTGGCAGGCATTCCAGCCCTCTCGCTTCCGATCGGCCGCGTGGACGGACTGCCCGTTGGCGGCCAGGTCATGGGACGCCACTTCGGCGAGGCGGCACTGTTCCGCGTCGCGTTCGCCCTGGAGCGCGCGTTAGGCGAGGCCGCCCACCGATGAGTGCCACCGTTGGAGCGCCGGCGCTCGCGAAATACGAGATGGTGGTGGGCCTCGAGGTGCACGTGCAGCTCCGCACGCGGACGAAGCTCTTTTGCAACTGCTCGACGCAGTTCGGTGACCCACCGAACCGCAACACGTGCCCGGTCTGCCTCGCGCTGCCGGGCAGTCTGCCCGTGCTGAACGAGTCGGCGGTGGAGCTGGCGACGCGAGCGGCGCTCGCGCTCGACGCAAGCGTGCAGGAAGAATCCGTCTTCGCCCGCAAGAACTACTTCTATCCCGATCTCCCGAAAGGCTACCAGATCTCGCAGTTCGACAAACCGCTCGCGCTCGATGGCCGGCTGGTGATCGGCGAGCAGCATGACGGCTCACCCATGCGCGTCCGCATAACGCGAGTGCACATGGAGGAAGACGCAGGAAAGTCGATCCACGACCGATATCCGGCCGCCAGCGCGATCGATCTCAATCGCGCCGGCACGCCACTCATCGAGATCGTGAGCGAGCCCGACATTCGATCGTCCGCGGAGGCAGGCTCCTACCTGCGCCTGCTCAAGCAGCTACTCGAATACGTGGACGTGAGCGACTTGAACATGGAGGAGGGAAGTCTGCGCGTCGACGCGAACATCAGCATCCGCGAGCGTGGCGCGACGAAGCTCGGCACGAAGACGGAAGTCAAGAACATGAATTCGTTCTCCGGCGTCGAGCGCGCGCTGGACGCCGAGTTCGCACGACAGGTCGCCATCGTGGAATCGCAGGGGCGTGTCGAGCAGGAAACGCTGCTCTGGGACGCCGATCGCGGCACAGTGCGCCCGGCGCGCAGCAAGGAGGGGAGTCACGACTACCGGTATTTCCCCGACCCCGACCTGCCACCGCTTCGCCTGACGAAAGAGTGGATCGCTGGCATTCGCGATCGTCTCCCGGAGCTCCCGGACGCGCGCCGCCGGCGCTTCGCGACCGAGCACAAGCTCAGCCCGTATGATGTCGATGTCCTCACCGCCAGCCCACACATTGCCGAGTATTTCGAGGCGGTGGCGCATGCGCACGGCGACTCGAAGACGGCTGCCAATTGGGTAATGGGCGAGGTGCTCGCCGTACTGAAGAACACAGGCGTGCCCATCGACCGATTTTCGGTGCGGCCGGCAGACCTCGCGACGCTCCTCGACATGGTGCGAGGTGGTGCGGTGAGCAACAGCGCCGCGAAGCGCATTTTCGCCCTGATGGTCCAGACCGGCGATCGTCCGGAACAGATCGCCGAGCGTGAAGGTCTCGCTCAGGTCGGCGATGAAGCCCAGGTCGCCGCATGGGTCGACGAGGCCATTGCCGACAAGCCTGCAGAGTGGCAGCGCTACCTGGCGGGCGAGAAGAAGCTGCTCGGTGTCTTCGTTGGAGCGGTGATGAAGCGGTCAGGCGGGCGAGCGGACCCCCGCAAGGTGAATCAGCTGCTATCCACCCGGGCGAGCGGGTAGAGCGGGGATGGCAGCGCTCGAGCGAACTGCAGGGTCGAGCTTGGCATGCCGAAATGCCGCTGCGCCTCGGTCGCGACCAACTCCTCGCCACCGTGCCGCAGCGCGGCCCGCCGCACGCGCTTCGCGAGCCGAAGCGGCGCGTCGCCGGAGGGGTCCAGCGCATAGGGCTCGGAGCCTTCCACACGGCGCAGGAAATCGACGATGAAGTCGAATGACCGCGTCAGGTATCCATCCACGTCCGATTCGGGCAGGTCCCATCGGCTCTTTTCCGACATGAGCTGAAAGATCCGCTGCCACGATTCGGTGTCGGTCACGTAGACCATCCCGCGGAAGATCCGCCGATTCGTCGGAGTGCTGAAGATCGTCGGACTCAAGATCCGATCGAGATGGGCATCGGATCTCGCATGGTCGAGCAGGATGAGCTCGCGCGCACGGCGGGCATACCGCTCGCCGAGGTGTGTCTCGAACCGGCTCTCCCAGTAGCTGTGGCCTAACGCGGCCGTGCTGGACGTGGTAGCGAGCTGCCGCGGCACGAAGTAGTTGTGCGCGACCGCGTCGGCGGCCAGGTGCGCGAGGTAGCCGAGCGAGAAGGCGTGGAGCGGCTCGTCGCGCGCCTGCTCGCGGATCTCGAGCCCGACGTGCCAGGCGTGGCAATGGCGCCCGGCCGCGGCGTACTTCTTCGCGATGCTCGTGTCGGCCGCGATCGACCCGTAGAGGAAGTCATACGGGAACGCGGCGAGCAGCTCGGCCACGCTCGCCGGAAGGAGCGTCAACGACCGCAGTACCGCTTCGCCGAGAAAAACGTGAGTGCCCGGCGTCCACGCGAACGCCGGCGTCGGAATCAACGCGATGATCGCGAGCGCGATCGCGACAGGACAGGCCATCGCGATCGCGCGGGTGCGCCAGCCCGACGGGCTGCGCCTCACGCTATATGCCGAGACGCTTACGCTGCCGCCGGATTGCCTTGCGCAGATCGCGAAGCTCGGAGTCCACGACGTCCGCAACCTTCTCGCGCGCCGAATCGAGAGCGTCGCCAAGCTCCTCACGGACCGTATCCACAGGGACGCGGTCCCAGAGCTCGCCGCCGCGCTTCGCCGCCCATTTCGCTCCACGTCGTCCACGCTTGTTCGCCCAGCGGGCCGCGCCCAGCGCTGCACCGCCGGCTGCGCGTGCAACCGGAGAGAGGGGCCGACGCCCGCTCGGACCGCGACGCAGCATCAGTGCAGCACCGGCGCCGATCACCGCGCCGAGCACCGCTGCCGTCAGCAGATCGTACTGCTGATCACGATCGCTCCTCGGTCGCCCGCGGTCGGACTCGCGGTCGCTCGTCGTTCCATTCGCTCTCGGTCTCACCGTAGTCGCCATGAGTCTCCTCGGTCTCGTCGAACACGTCGTCTTCGTCCAGGCGCTCCATGTCCGCGATCACGCCGTTTTCGACCTGGTCACGAAGCGTCGTAGCGCCGGCCCGCACACCCCGCAGCGTCGATGCCGTCGACACGAACGCATCCTCGGCCTCGCGCTGCACCACTCGCATGAGCGCATCGAGCTCGTTGAGCCGGCGCTCTGCGGTTTTCACGGCCGTCGTCAGCCGCTCGTTCGCCAACGTCACCGTCTGGTTGAACTGCTGGACATCGACGCGGATCGCCGTCGTGATGTAGTTGACATTGTCGGCCACCGCGTTCGCGTTGCGTACCAACGGTCCGATATCCCCGTAAAATCGGTCGATCAGATCGTTGACCTTCTTGTAGCTGGTCCGGAAGTTCCACGCCGCGGGGATCAGCACGACGGTCAGCGCGAGAATCGCGATCGACATGAGCCCCTGGGCGACCGTCGCGACCTTGGCAAACGCCCCCTGCTCGACCGCCACCTGTTTCGTGATGATCGTGTCGGGCAGTGTCTGTGCGACTTGCAGCAACAACTCACCAGCCAGCCGCGCGAAACCCGCTGTCATGCGATCGGGGGATTGATGTGTTACCCTTCGGCGTCCAACGAGTCATCCGCGCGGCCCGCCGCCGCCCGCGTATGTGCAAGGCTGAGGCCACCATGTGGTCGAGCCAAGCGCGATGCTTTCACGTGATCGCGGATCGTATGGGCGCCAAAATCGAGTGTCAAGCAACCCTCACCCTCGCCGCGTTCCCAAGTCATGGCCGCAGTGCAGTACATCGTCGAAGGCGGAGCCACACTCTCCGGCACCATTCGCCCCTCGGGAAACAAGAACGCTGCGCTGCCAATCATTGCGGCCTCGCTGCTGACGGAGCACCCGGTCACGCTCTCCAACGTCCCTCGCATTCGCGACACGGAGACGCTCGTGGAGTTGATTCGGTCGGTGGGGGCGAGCGCGGACTGGACCGATCGCAACACGCTGCAGATTCACGCAAAGTCCATCCGGCCATCGGACCTCGATCCCGAGCTCTGCCGGAAGATTCGCGCATCGATCCTCCTCGCCGGGCCACTCCTTGCACGATGCGGCGAAATCACGCTTCCGCCACCCGGCGGAGACGTGATCGGTCGCCGGCGGCTCGACACGCACTTCCTGGCGCTCGAGCGGCTCGGTGCCGACGTGAACGCCGACGACAAGTTCGAACTGCGCGCGAAGACACTCGTCGGCGCGGACGTCTTTCTCGATGAGCCCAGCGTAACTGCGACGGAGAACGCCCTGGTCGCGGCGACGGCGGCCCGAGGAACGACGATCCTGCGCAACGCCGCTTGCGAGCCACACGTGCAGGACCTCGCGCACTTCCTCTGCACGCTCGGCGCGCGAATCGATGGGATCGGAACCAATACCGTCACGATCCATGGGGGGCAGACGATCGGTGGCGGCTCCCATCGAATCGGGCCGGATCACATCGAGGTCGGCTCGTTCATCGGGCTGGCCGCGGTGACGCAATCGCAGATTCGCATCCAGCAGGCTGGCGTCGAGCACCTTCGCTCCACGTTGCTCGGCTTCGCCCGCCTCGGGATCTCGTGCCGGATCGAGGGAGACGACCTCGTGGTCCCGGCGGATCAGACGCGTGAAATCCAGGCGGACTTCGGTGGTCACGTCCCGAAGCTCGAGGATCAGCCATGGCCGGCGTTCCCCGCCGACGTCATGTCCATTGCGATCGTCACGGCGACGCAGTGCACCGGGCTCATTCTCTTCCACGAAAAGATGTTCGAGTCGCGAATGTTTTTCGTGGACAAGCTGATCGGCATGGGCGCCCGTATCGTTCTGTGCGATCCGCACCGAGCGCTCGTGGCTGGACCATCAGCGCTGCGCGGTGCGGGCGTCGAGTCGCCCGATATTCGGGCAGGGATGGCAATGCTCCTGGCCGCCCTATGCGCGAAAGGCACGAGCACGATCAACAACGCTGGCCAGATCGAGCGAGGCTACGAACGCATCGACGAGCGGCTCAACGCGCTCGGTGCGCAGATCACTCGGGTGGACGAGCGGAGAAAATGACGACGCAGGCGAGCCGCGAGACGTCGCGGCTCTACGAGGAGGTCCCGGAGCTCGCGGCCATCGGCATGCGGGCGTTCACGACCACGCGGCTCGCTGGCAGCTTTGCGGTCGCCAGTGACGAGCCGGTTCGCGATGTCATCGCAAGGTGGGACCGGCTCCGCGATGAGCTATCGACTGCCGGTCCGCGGCTCGCGACCGCGCGCCAGGTGCACGGCGACCGTGTGATCTCGCACGGAACGGGATGGGCAGGTTGGCTGCGCGGCGGAGACGCAGACGGGCACTTCGCCCTCGACCGCGGAACGGGCATGGCCGTTTCGATCGCCGATTGCGTTCCCGTGTTTGTCACGCATTCGTCAGGCGCCGCGGCGCTGCTTCACTCGGGTTGGCGCGGCACCGCCAGCCGCATTGTCGAGCGGGCGATCGACCTCTTCGAGTCTCGGGGCATGCCTGGGAGCGAGCTGACGTTGCACCTTGGCCCCGCGATTTGCAGCGATTGCTACGAGGTCAGTCCCGATGTGTTCGAGCGGTTGACTGGTCGGAGTGTAGGCCGCGCAAGGACCGTCGACCTTCGTGCCCTGATTGCCGATCATGCTCGGCAGCGTGGCGTCCGCCGCATCTCGATCAGCGAGGACTGCACCCGATGCAACAACGATCGCTTCTACTCTCATCGCGCCGGCGACGCGGGAAGGCAGCTCGGTGTACTGATTGCCCCTCTGTGACATAGCGGCCGTTTGGCTTGACGGCATCTTGGCGGCCGTCTAGATTCACCATGCTGGCGTCTCGCCAAGCGTCGGCGAAATGTGGGGGAAGGTTCCCCACATTTTTTTGTTCTTGGCGGGTACCTCGACATAACATGAACCAGGCGTTGCAAGACGTTGTAGTAGCCGAGCTTGATTCGCTTGGTTTCGATCTCGTCGAGATCCGGCGGGGTGGTACGCGAACACGGCCGGTAGTCGACGTTCGCATCGATAGGCGTGACGGACAGAAAGTGACCGTGGACGATTGCGCCCGCGCGTCGCGCGCCATCGAGGCGCGCCTCGACGCGGGCGCCGTGTTCCAAGGCAAGTACGTTCTCGAAGTGTCGTCGCCCGGAGTCGAACGCCTGCTCCGGACGCCCGCGGACTGGAAGCGGTTCGCTGGTCGCCGCGCTCGGCTGACGAGCGCGGCGGTTGGCGGGATGGTCGAGGGAGAGATAGTCGGGCTCGAAGAAGATGCTGGCCAAGCGGTTGCCGTGGTGCGCGACGACAAGGGCGAGACCCATCGCGCCCCGATCGACGCCATTCGCGAAGCACGGCTGGTATTTCACTGGAAAGGGTAGAGGGTGCCCGTAAATGATCGGTTCCGCTGACATCCTGAACGCGATTCGCGAGCTGACGAATTCCAAGCAGCTCGACCGGTCCGAGCTCCACGGACTGCTCGAGGACGGTATTCATGCCGCGCTCGCGAAAAAGCACGGGCCGAACGTCCAGGCCGAGGTCGAGATCGATGAAGATCGCGGCCAGATCCGCATCGTGCTGTTGAAAACCGTCGTCGACGAAGTCACCGACGCCAGTCGCGAAGTCAGCGTCGAAGAGGCGCGCTTCGAAGATCCCGAGTTCCAGGTCGGCGACATGATGGAGATTCCGGTCGACTTCGCCGAGTTCGGACGCACCGCGGTGCAGGCCGCCAAGCAGCGAATCATTCAGAGGGTTCGCGAAGGCGAGCGCACGCGCATCCGCGATGAGTTCGCCGGTCGCGTGGGCGACCTCCTGAGCGGTGAGATTCAGCAGATCGAGCGAGGCAAACTCGTGGTCATGCTGAACAAGTTCCGCGAGGCCGAAGCGATCATCCCGTACCGCGAGCAGAACCATCGCGAGCACTTTCACCAGGGCGAGCCGATTCGAGCGGTGCTCAAGCGGGTTGAGGAAACCCCCAAGGGACCTCGCCTGATTTTGAGCCGCGCCGACCCGCTCTTCGTGAAGGCGCTGTTCAAGCTCGAGGTGCCGGAGATCCAACAGAACATTGTCGACATCCGGGCGGCGGCCCGCGAGGTCGGGAGCCGTACGAAGATCGCGGTCTTCTCGCGCGATGATTCGATCGATCCCGTGGGCGCGTGCGTCGGGCTCAAGGGGTCGCGCGTGCAGGCGGTCGTGAACGAGCTCAATGGCGAGCGCATTGACATCGTGCCGTGGTCTGCCGATCCGGAGCGATTCGCGAAGCTCGCCCTCGCGCCGGCGCGCGTCGCGCGCGTGTTCTCCGATCCCACGGCCAAGACCATCCAGGCCGTGGTGGACGAGGATCAACTCTCGCTCGCGATTGGTCGAAACGGCCAGAACGTCCGACTCGCGTCCGAGCTCACGGGTTGGAAGATCGACCTGTACTCGAGTCGGGAGTGGCTCGATCGCGGCGGCGACGCGCCGCTCTTTGCGCCGCTGCCTGAAGAGGCAGACGAGGCGGCGGACGTCAAGCTGTCGGAGATCGAAGGGATGTCACCCGCCACGGTGGCGGTGCTCGAGGAAGGTGGCTATCGCACGTTGAACGACATCATCGACCTCGAGCGCGAGGATCTGCTTCGCCTTCCCGGAATAGCGCCGGAGGAAGCGGACAGGATCATCGCGATGCTCGATGAGTTGACTGAGGAGGGTGGTGAAGAAGGTGGCGCCGAGGACGGCGCCCGCGGGTCGAACGACGCACCGCGTCGCGGTGGGTCGGCGGCCTAACGGGAATCATGGACGCTTCGACGTCCCGCAGGCTGCTCCGATTGCTCGGAATCGGGTTGAACGGACGGCTCGTGGTCGTTGGCGTCCAACAGGTGCGAGATGCGGCACAACGGGGAAAGCTGCGCCTCGCGGTAGTCGCGCCGGATGCATCGCGGCACAGTCTCGACAAGGTCGTGCCGATGCTTCGGGCAAAAAACATTCGGATGATTGAGGGCCCGTCGGCGACCGAGTTGGGCGCCACGTTTGGAAGGGAATCGACGGCCGCAGTGGGTGTCGTCGATCTACAGCTCGCGAGAGGCATTCGTGCGCTCGTCGAGTCGGCCCCGCCTGGGGGGCATGCTGCGGACTCGATTCGAGTCCGCTAGGAGGACTGTTTGAGCAAGCTTCGCGTACACGACATGGCAAGCGAGTTCGGGATATCCAGCGACGACGTCATCACGTTGCTTCGCCAGATGGATGTCCCGGTGCGCAGCCATCTCACTCTGCTCACCGACGATCAGGTGGCACGCATTCGTGCGCGTTGGGAGCGCGAAAAGCGCGTCCGCGCCGAGAAGCAAACGGCACCGCCAGCCCGTCGTCGTCGAGGGACTGCCGCACCTGCTCCCACCGCCGCGGCTCCCGCCGCGCCGGCATCGGCGGAGGCGTCAGGCATCCGGCGCCGACGGCGTCCCGCCGAGGTGGCGGGCGACGCCGGCATCGCCACCGAAGAGCATGAGATCGAGATCGCGGCGCCGGACTTGGGCGACGCCGATCACGCAGTCAGCGTCGAGCACGAACCGGAGGTACCACCGGCTCCCGAGATCCATGCGCGTGAGCCCGAGGAAACCAGCGCGGTCGAGGTGGCCCCCGCGGCGCCGCCAACGCCCGTCGCGCCTCCAACGCCTCCCTCGCCGCCGGTCGTGGCTGCACCTTCCGCTGCGCCTCGCGCAGACAGTGCGGACCGCGCCCCGGCTGTCATCGAGCCTCCGCAACCGCCGAGACCCGCCGCGCCGCCATCGGCTCCGGTGTCCGTCGGTTCCGATCGCCCGCGCCCTCGGCCCATCGTGCCTGGGGCACCGCGTCCCCGTCCCGTCGCGAGCGGTACGCCTTTCGTTCCGCCACGTCCCGTGGCCTCGGCCGCGCCCGGTGGAAACATCGCGCCCCCGCGTCGCGACGATCGTCAGCAGCAGCGCCCCAGCGGCGGCGGTGGTGGTGGCGGGAACCAGCAGCAACAGCAGCAGCAGGGCCGTCGCAAGAAGGGCAAGCGCGGCGCTGTCGATCAGGAAGCAGTGTCTGCCAACATCTTCAAGACCATGTCCGCGCTCCGCGGACCGGCTCAGCGCCGAGGCGGACCGCGACGCTCGGACGACGCGGCGTTTCGCGAGGAGCAGGAGGCGCAGCGCGAGGCGGATCGTGAGCGCGAGCGGAAGACCGTTCACGTCAACGAATTCATCACCGTCAGCGAGCTTGCGGAGATCCTCAAGGTTCCCGCGACGCAGATCGTCGGGTTCGCGTTCAAGAACCTTGGCCTCATGGTCACGATCAATCAGCGACTCGACTTCGATCAGATCGAGCTGATTGCTGGGGAGTTCGGCTTCCAGGCCGTCCGCGAGGAGGAGTACGCCGCGGACGCGGGGCAGGAGACCGAAGCGGACAAACCCGAGGACCTCGAGGCGCGTCCGCCGATCGTCACGATCATGGGCCACGTCGACCACGGGAAGACGTCGCTCCTCGACTACATCCGAAAGGCGAACGTCGTCGCTGGCGAAGCCGGCGGAATCACGCAGCACATCGGCGCGTACCATGTGACGTTGCCGAGTGGCAGGCTGATCACGTTCCTCGACACGCCAGGCCACGAAGCGTTCACGGCCATGCGTGCACGCGGAGCCCAGGTCACGGACATCGTCGTGCTGGTCGTCGCCGCGAACGATTCGGTGATGCCACAGACCGTCGAAGCGATCTCGCACGCGAGGAACGCTGGTGTCCCGCTCATCGTCGCGATCAACAAGATCGACTTGCCTGACGCGAACCCGCAGCGTGTGTCGCAGGACCTCCTGCAGCACGGCGTCGTGCTGGAGGCGTTCGGCGGCCAGGTGCTCTCGACGCCGATCTCGGCGAAGAAGGGCACCAACGTCAACGATCTGCTTGATCAGGTTCTCCTGCAGGCCGAAATCCTCGACCTCAAGGCGAACCCGCACAAGAACGCACAGGGCACGGTCGTCGAAGCCCAGCTCGACCCGGGCAAGGGTCCGGTTGCTACCGTCCTCGTGCAAAGCGGCACCCTCAAGGTTGGCGATGACTTCATCGTCGGCCTGTACTCGGGTCGCGTTCGCGCGCTGCTCGACGAGCGTGGCAAGCAGGTGAAGCAGGCTGGCCCGGCGATTCCGGTCCAGGTGTTGGGCCTAACGGGCGTGCCGATGGCCGGCGACGAGTTCCGCGTCGTCGAGGATGCCACGCAGGCGCGCGAGATTGCACAACGCCGCGAGCGGCTCGACCGCGAAGCGAAGAGCCGTCGCACGAGCAAGAGTGCCGTCACGCTGGAAGACTTCATGTCGCAGACGTCGGCGGGCGAGAAGCGGACGCTGCGTGTGCTGATCAAGGCCGACCAGGGCGGTCCGGCCGAAGCCCTGGCCGACGCGTTGGCGCAGCTCTCCAACGCCGAGGTCTCGGTGGAGGTCATTCACCGTGGCGTCGGTGCCGTCACCGAGAGCGACATTCTCCTCGCGCGTGCGGCCGGCGCAATCATCGTTGGCTTCCACGTGCGTCCCGATAACAACGCACGCGCGGCGGCCGAACGTGAAGGCGTCGACATCAAGCTCTACAAGGTCATTTACGATGCCGTGAACGACGTGCGTGCCGCGCTCGAAGGCATGCTCCGTCCGGAACAGCGCGAAGTCGTGCTCGGCGAAGCCGAGGTGCGACAGACGTTCAAGGCGCCGAAGGTCGGTGTCGTCGCCGGGTGCTACGTTAGGCACGGTACGATTACTCGTCAGGCGCGCGTCCGGGTCGTCCGCAACGGCGTCGAGGTCTACGACGGTACCATCGGCTCGCTCCGTCGCTTCAAGGACGACGTTCGCGAGGTGAAGGAGGGCTACGAGTGCGGTATCTCCGTCGAGAATTTCAATGACGTGAAAGTCGGCGACGTCATCGAGTGCTATCGCACCGAGGAGGTTGCTCGCACGCTCCAAACCGAGACCACGAGCTGATCGTCATGCCGGGCCGCCGGCACCCGCCACGGCCCGGCACTCTTGCTTTCCCTTTCCCGCGATGCTGTGGGTTTCATGGCGTCGCGTGCACGCCCGATCCGCTCCGCGGTTCGCGAACGTGGTGTCCGTTGATCGAGCGAAGGATTCCGCAAACGATGCCGCACGATACCCGTCGCCCGGACCGCGTTGCCGAAGCGATCCGAGAAGAAGTGGCGACCTTCCTTGCTGAAGGCGTGAAGGATCCCCGCGTCGTCGGCCTCGTCACCGTTACCGGCGTGGATGTCACGCGCGACCTTCGTCACGCGAAGGTGTTCGTGAGCATCCTCGGAAGTGATGCGGAGCGCGCCGCGACGCTGGACGGACTGGGAAGCGTCGCGAGTCATCTGCGGTCACGCATTGGACGCGCGCTCCGACTTCGCCTGGCGCCCGAGATCGCGTTCAAGCTCGATCAGAGCGTCGCGCATGCGGCGCGGATCGAGTCGCTGCTCGCGCAGATCCACGATGAACGGCCAGTCGACGACACCGCGACCGACTCCGACCAACGGCAATCGCCCCCGACGGGAGGGCCGACCGATTGACGGCCTCTTGCTGGTCGACAAGCCAGCCGGTGTCACGTCGCACGACGTGGTCAACGATGCACGCCGCGGGCTCCGAACGAGGCGAATCGGCCACGCAGGCACGCTCGATCCCTTCGCGACCGGGTTGCTCGTGCTTCTCGTGGGGCACGCGACGCGGCTGCTCCCGCATCTGAACGGCGAGCCGAAGGTGTATCGAGCGACGATCGCGTTCGGGGCAGAGACGGACACCGACGACGTGACGGGATCCGTCACGCGCACGGCTGGCCTGCCCGACGCCTCGCGCGTGCGCGAAAGCATCGGAACACTCACTGGTTCCATCGAGCAGGTTCCGCCCGCGTACTCCGCGAAGCAGGTGGAGGGCCGCCGCGCGTACACCGCGGCCCGCCGGGGCGAAACGCTCACCCTCGCCCCCGTTCGCGTGACCGTGCACGCCTGGGAGATTCGCGAGCTGTCGGACGAACGGCTCGACACGGTCATCACGTGCGGCGGCGGCACGTACATTCGCGCGCTCGCACGAGACCTGGGTCGCCGGTGCGACAGTGCCGCGCACCTCGCGAGCCTGCGGCGAATGCGCAGCGGATCGTTCGACGTCGCGAACGCGATTTCGGTCGAGGCGCTGCGGGCTGGCACCGCAATGGCGCAGCCCGCTCTGGCGGCGGTTGCTCATCTGCCGGCCGTCACGCTCTCGGCCGCCGATGTGAGCCACGTTAGGCAGGGGCGAACGATTGCAGCGACTGAGAGCGATGGCACCGCGGCCCTGGTGGACGCGACCGGCGTGCTCGTCGCGATCGCCGAATCGGTCGGGGAACGCTGGCAACCGAGAGTGGTGCTCCCTGATGCGTGAGTGGGTGAACGGCAGCGCCGACTCCGGCCTTCCGCCTGACGTGAACGCGACCGTCGTCACGGTCGGCACGTTCGACGGCGTGCATCGCGGCCATCGCGATGTGCTCGATCGCCTCGTCGCCCGCGGAAAGGCGCTGGGGCGTCGGACCGTGCTCGTCACGTTCGAGCCTCATCCGCTCGAGGTCGTGAACCCCGCGGCCGCTCCGCTCATGCTCACGGTCGGTGAGGAGAAGCGTGAGGTGCTTGCCGAGTCGGGGATCGACTATCTCGCGGTCATGCCCTTTACGCCCACCCTCGCTCGTTATGCGGCACAGGATTTCGTCATCTTGCTGCGCGACCGGTTCAGCATGGAGTACCTGCTCATGGGGTACGACCATGGGTTCGGACGAAATCGCGAGGGCGACGTGGAGGTACTGCAGGCCCTCGGTGCTCGCGTTGGGTTTCACGTCGAAGTCGTTCCCCCCGTTTCCGTCGGCGATGGCAGGCCCATTTCTTCGACGTCGATCCGACGCGCCATCGCGGGCGGCGATCTCGAGCGGGCTGCTCACGGCCTCGGTCGTCCGTACGCGCTTGGCGGTCGAGTGGTGCGGGGTGCCGCGCGAGGACGTGGGCTGGGATTCCCGACGATCAACCTGGCGCCGCCCAGCCCACGGAAGCTATTGCCTCCCCACGGTGTCTACGCCGTCCGGGTGCAGACTCCCGGCGGAGCCCACGGCGGCATGCTCAACCTGGGTGCGAGGCCGACTTTTGGAGACGCGTCCGTGGGAATAGAGGCCCACCTCTTCGACACGAGCGGCGACTGGTATGACGCCTGGGTTCGTGTCGACTTCATCGCCCGTCTCCGCGATACGCAGAAGTTCGAGAACGCAGCCGCGTTGGTTGAACAGCTGCGACGTGACGAAGACCATGCGCGCCGCGCGCTCAGCCTCCGGGGATGATAGAAACCGCCAATGGCAGACTGCCCATCGGCGCGCAACCGACGAGGGGCCAACCATTTCGCGCACAACTTCCGTTGACTCCGCCCGACCCGTTCCGTAACCTTCAAAGCTTCCCGAAACCAACCCTCCCACCCGCAGTCGCATGTCCAACCTGAAGTACCGCGTGCTGCTCATCATTGCGCTTCTCGCGGCGTCCGCCTGGTCGCTGTTCCCGCGCAAGGTGATCGAGCGAGTGAAGCGCGGCGACCGTTATGTCTTCGACACTGTCACTCGAGTTCCGCTGAAGCGAGGGTTGGATCTCCAGGGCGGAATGCATCTCGCGCTCGAGATCGATGACTCGAAAGGCACGGTGCCGGATCGATCCGAGGCGCTCGATCGCGCCATCAAGGTCGTCCGAACCCGCATCGACGAGTTCGGTGTCGCGGAGCCGGTTGTTCAGAAGAGTGGCGACAGCCAGATCATTGTCGAGCTGCCCGGTATCGACGACCCACAGCGCGCGATGGCCGTCGTACAGAAGAGCGCCTTTCTCGAGTTCCAGATCACCGACAAGACGCAGGCGCTCGAAAAGGTGCTTCCGCGATTCGACGCGATCGTGAAGGAGAGTGGGCTCGCCGGAAAGGTACCGAGCGTTCTTGGCGATACCGCCAAGGCCGACAAGGGGCTGCAGGGGCTGTTGTCGTCCGGGAAGGATTCCACGCGCAAGGACTCGACGGCGAAGAACGACTCGACGAAGAAGGACTCGCTCGCCCTGACCGCCGGCGGAGCGTTCTCGAAGCTCATCCAGCAGGGCCAGTTTCCGGGTGAATACTTCGTTGCCGACCGCGATGTCACTACGCTGCAGAACTACCTCGACCTTCCCGGAATTCAGGCCGCGCTGCCCCCGGGAAAAGTGCTGCGCTGGGGCAGTGACACGGTGTCACTCGGCGCAACGGCGTATCGGCCCATCTACATGGTGGACTCTCGTCCGATCATCACCGGCGAGTCCTTGATCGGCGCCAAGCCGAACCAGGTGCCGATCGAAGGCACGGTCGTCGAGTTCACGCTGAGCAATGAAGGCGGCCGCCGCTTCCGCGCCGAGACCGCCAAGCACATTCGCGACTACATGGCGATCGTGCTCGACCAGCGCGTCATGGGCCGTCCACCGATCATCCAGAGCGCCATCGGCACACGTGGACAGATCACTATGGGCCAGGGCCGCTCGTTGCAGGATGCGCAGGACCTCGCGCTCGTGCTTCGCGCGGGCGCGTTGCCGGTGCCTCTCAAAGTCGCCGATTACCGGAACATTGGGGCGAGCCTCGGGGCCGACTCGATTCGCAACGGCATCCGCGCGCTGCTCATCGCCGTCGCGCTCGTGGTGCTCATCATGATCGTGTACTACCGGTTCTCCGGCGTGCTGGCGGTTGTCGCGTTAGGCATGTACGTGGTGTACACGATGGCCATGCTGGCGTACTTCAACGCCGTGCTGACGTTGCCGGGGCTCGCGGGCTTCGTGCTGTCGGTCGGTATCGCCGTCGACGCGAACGTGCTGATCTTCGAGCGAATCCGCGAGGAGCTCGATCGCGGGAAGACCGTTCGCACGGCGATCGATGAAGGATTCCGGCACGCGTTGACCGCGATCGTCGACACGAGCGTGACGACCATTCTCACCGCGGCCGTGCTGTATCAGTATGGAACCGGCCCGGTCCAGGGCTTTGCGGTCACGCTGATCGCCGGCATCACCGCGTCCTTGTTCACGGCGATCTTCGTCGTCCGAACGTTTTACCTCCTGTGGCTTAGCCGCTCGCGTGGCGCCCAGACCTTGAGCATCTAATGCTACGCATCCTACACGACACGAAATTCGACTTCATCAAGTGGTGGCGCTGGGCGGCTGGCCTCACGGCCGCTTTCATCCTGCTCGGTCTTGCGAGTTTCGTGATTCGCGGCGGTGTCAACTACAGCATCGAGTTCACCGGCGGGACGCTCATGCAGCTCCAGTTCGCGAAAGCGACGGACGTCGGGCGAATCCGCTCCACCATGGACCGCGCGGGGATCACCGGCGCCGAAATTCAGACCTTCGGCTCGGACAGTGGATTCACCATTCGCGCGCAGAACCGGCAGGAAGTCGCGTCCCAGGCTGCCGGAGCCGAGAGCGTCGCTCAGCGCGTGCAGGACGCGCTCACGAAGGAGTTCGGATCGAACACGTTCCGCGTGGTCCGTACCGAAGCGGTCGGGCCTCGCGTTGGTGCCGAGCTTCGCCGGAACGCCGCCATCGCGATGCTGCTCGCCTCTCTCGTGACGCTCGTCTACCTGGCGATTCGCTTCGAGTGGCGATTCGGCGTTGCCGCCGTGCTCTCGACGGCGCACGACGTCCTCGTCACACTCGCGTTCATCAAGCTGTTCCACATCGAGGTGTCGCTCACGGTCGTCGCCGGCATCCTGACGCTGCTCGGCTATTCAGGGAATGACACGATCATCATCTTCGATCGCGTTCGTGAGAACCTGAAGAAGGACCGCAAGTCACCGCTCTATGATGTGCTGAACCGGTCAATCAACGAAACGCTGCCGCGGTCAGTGCTCACGCACGCGACGACGCTTGCGGCAACGCTCGCGCTACTCTTCTTCGCTGGAGAAGTGTTGCGTCCCTTCGCAGTCGTGATGGCGTTCGGTATCTTCGTCGCCACGTTCAGCTCGATCTACGTGGCGTCGCCGCTGCTCCTGTGGATCGAGCATCGGTGGCCGCGGACCGCTACCGACAAGGGTGCCAACAAGGCCGCGGTTCAGGCGTCGAGAACCGAGATTCCGGCAGCGCAGCGGGCCACGCGCGATCGACAACCGGAACGTGCCGCCAGCCGCTGACCTCTGACACAACGACACCGCCGCGATGTTCGCGGCGGTGTTCGCTTGTATGCGCTACATCGATAGCCACGCCCACCTCGCGGACGCCGCGTTCGATGTCGATCGCGACGACGTGATTGCTCGCGCTCGTGATGCCGGTACGACGGCCATTGTATCCATCGGGGAGTCGATTGCCGCGGCCGATCGAGCCGCCGCAATCGCCGCGAACCACCCGAGGTACGTCTATCATACCGCGGGCGTCCATCCGCACGACGCGGTGGATTTCGATGAGGTGCGCGACCTGGAAGCGATTCGGCGGCACGTGGCTGAAGGCGCGGTTGCGGTGGGAGAGTGCGGGCTTGACTACCACTACGATCATTCGCCACGCGACGCGCAGCGGCGTGCGTTCGAATCGCAGTTGCGAGTCGCCAAGGAGCTTGACCGTCCCGTCGTCGTGCACTCACGTGAGGCGGACACTGACATCACCGCGATGGTCGATTCTGCAGCCGGCGCCGGCGTTCGCGGTGTACTGCACTGTTTCACTGGCACGCACGCCGTTGCCGAGGCGGCGCTGGCCGTCGGTTGGTATGTGTCGTTCAGCGGCATCGTGACGTTCAAGAAATGGGACGATCTCGCCCTGCTGCAACTCGTGCCGGATGACCATCTCCTCGTCGAGTCGGATTCGCCGTACCTCGCGCCCGTCCCGTTTCGAGGGAAGCGAAACGAGCCTTCGTTCGTGCGCCATACGATCGAGCGATTGGCTGGCGTTCGTGGTACGACCTCGGACGCATTGGCTGAGCTGACCGCAAATAACGCGCGCCGATTCTT
>DATCGG010000325.1:0-19810 GCA_036509075.1 Gemmatimonadaceae bacterium | reverse complement strand
CCGTTCGCCGGATTACTCGATACTCCGTTTCGCATCTACAGCGGCCATCTCGGCGGCTGGGACGCGGCCGCCGCTCTCGGCCGGCAGGCATTCTGGGTCGTCGCGCTCGTCCTCCTCGGCAGGCTTCTCATGGGTCGAGTGATGACGCGGCTTCAGACGCAGGGAGGCTGACGGCGTGAACGCAATCCGATTGTACGGCCGGTACATCGGCGCGTCGCTCCGCTCGCAGATGCAGTATCCGGGGTCGTTCCTCCTCACCTCCCTCGGTGCCTTCGTGGCACCCGGTATCGACTTCATCGCGGTGTGGGCGCTGTTCTCACGCTTTCGGCAGATCGAGGGATGGCAGTTTGGAGAAGTCGCGCTGTTCTACGGCGTGATCGGCGTGGCGTTCGCTCTGGCGGACGGTTTGACGCGAGGGTTCGACATCTTCGGCGAGGAGTTCGTGAAGACGGGCGACTTCGATCGACTGCTCGTCCGTCCGCGATCGACCGTGCTCCAACTGCTCGGCTACGAATTGCGGGCGACTCGCATCGGACGCCTGGCGCAGGCGACGCTGGCGTGGGCGCTCGCGGTGCACCTAACGAACATCGCGTGGACCTGGCAGGTATGGGCGATCCTGGCGTTCGCGGTGGCGGGCGGTGCGGCGTTGTTTGCCGGGATCCTCGTCCTGCAGGCGACGCTGGCGTTCTGGACGGTGGAGAGTCTCGAGATCGCGAACACGCTCACGTATGGGGGCGTGGAGGCGGCGCAGTATCCGCTCGATATCTACGCCCAGTGGTTCCGCAATTTCCTGACGTTCATCGTGCCGCTCGGGTGCGTATCGTTCTTCCCGGTGGCCGTGGTGCTCGGTCGCGCGGATCGGACGGGCGTCGCTCCGGCGCTGGCGGTGCTGGCGCCCGCGTTAGGGTTCGTGTTCTTCGGGGTTTCCCTGTGGGTCTGGCGGTTCGGCGTTCGGCGCTACACGTCGACCGGGAGCTGAGGGAACGGATCAACCACGAACGCTGAATACGCAGACGCAAGCGGCGCTGAATACGCTGAGGAACATCAGGTCTTTCCAGATGTGCTCCTCAGCGTTCTCTGCGTGCACCTCCTCAGCGTACTCAGCGTTCGTGGTTTTTCACGCCCACTTGAGATCCTGCTTCGAGAGCGGCAGCGAGCGAACTCGCTTCCCCGTGACTGCGTAGATGGCCGAGCAGAGCGCGGGAACCACCGGAGGCAGGGCGGGCTCGCCCAGGCCCGTTGGCGGATTGTCCGTAATCTTGAAAGAGACTTCCACCGGCGGGACCTGCCTGAGCCGCAGGAGCGGGAACGCGTTGAAGTTCGACTGTGTCGTTCTCCCGTTCTCGATCGTGATCTCCTGGCCTAACGCCTCGCCGATTCCGTCGAGCACGGCCCCCTGCACCTGATTCTCGGCGTTGAGCGGGTTAATGATCTGGCTCCCGACATCGCCGGCGACCCAGACCTTGTCGACCTTCACCGAGCCATCCTTCGCAACGGTTGCCTGTACGACCTCTGCGAAGTACCCCCTATGGCTGAAGTGAAACGCCACGCCCATGCCGGTGCCTTTCGGGAGCGTCGTCTTGCCCCAGCCGGACTTGTCGCGCACGAGCTCCAGCACGCCGCGCATCCGCGCCGCCTCGAATCCTGGAGGGGCACCGGCTGGTCCGGGGTCCTGCGTGATCGGCGTGGTCGACAGGATGTCGAGTCGGAACTCGAGCGGATCCTTGCCCGCCGCGGCCGCGAGCTCGTCGATGAACGACTGCGTGGCGTAGGCGATGCCGTTGCTACCAGGGGCGCGGAGCGCTCCCGTCGGGACACCTGACGGGATCACCGACGCGTCGAGCGCAAAGTTCGGGATGAACCGAGCCGGGAATTCCGTCGCACCGATTCCTGCACTTGGCGCGAACGGCGGCGGCGTGTTCGGCTGAGCCGGCGCGGCCATGCGCTCCGGGTCGCCGAACGAGACGAAGTGGTTGCGCCACGCCACCAGCTTGCCGCTCGCATCGACCGCGCCCTTGAGGTAGTGGTAGCCCGCGGGGCGGTAGAAGTCGTGCTGCATGTCGTCCTCGCGCGTCCACAGCAGCTTCACGGGGACGCCAACCTCCTTCGCGATCCACGCTGCCTCGACCATGTAGTCGTTGTTGAGACGACGGCCGAAACCACCGCCTCCGCGCAGCATGTGGATCGTGATGTCGGTGTCCTTGAGACCTAACGTCTGCATGACCAGGGCGCGCCCCGGCTCGGGCAGCTGCGACTGCGACCAGATCTCGAGCTTGCCGTCCTTGAAGTGCGCGGTGCAGTTCTGCGGCTCGAGCGGCGCGTGCGAGATGAACGGATAGAAGTACCGTGCCTCGACGATCTTGGCTCCGCTTGCATTCAACGCGGCGTCGACATCGCCGTCCTTCCGCAGCGACCGCATCGGTGTCTTCTTCGAGAGCTCGGCCGCTTGCGCGTCGAAGCTCGTACTGCTCTGCGACGACGTGGGATGCTCCTCCCACGTGACCTTGAGCTTCGCGCGGGCCGACTTCGCGGCCCACCAGCTGTCCGCCACGATCGCCACGCCGCCTAACAAGCCCTGGAGCTGCTGGCCGCCGTCGACGACGAAGGCGTTCTTCACGCCCGGCTCCTTCTTGATCTCGTCGAGATTCGACGACTTGACCTTGGCGGCGAACACTGGCGCCTTTTCGAACACCGCGTAGCGCATGCCCGGCACCGTGACGTCGATGCCGAAGAGCGGCTTGCCCGTCACGATCTTGTGGTTGTCCACGCCCGGCATGCCCTTGCCAATGATCGTGAACTGCTTCGGGTCCTTGAGCTTCACGGTCTCCATGTCCGGCGGCGTGATCGTCGCGGCTTTTGCCGTCAGCTCGCCGTAGCCGATTTTCCGGTTGCTCGCCTGATGGACGACCGTGCTGGCGCTCGTCGTGAGCTCGGACTCCGGCACGTTCCACGTCTGCGCCGCGGCGCTCACCAGCACCGCTCGCGCGGACGCGCCGACCTTGCGCATCGGCATCCAGTTCACCGGCGTCGCGGTGCTTCCACCGGCGAATTGCCGCTGAAATTTCGTCGTGTCGAGCGGCGCCTGCTCGATCGTCACCTTCGACCAATCGGCATCCAACTCGTCGGCGATGATCATCGGCAGCATGGTCCTCACGCCCTGGCCGACCTCGGGGTTCTTCGCGATGATCGTGATCGAGCCGTCGGGTGTGATGCGGATGAACGCGTTAGGCTGGAAATCGGCCGCAGTCTTCGGTGCGCCGGCGAGACGCGCGCTGGCGTTGGCGACCGGCTCGATGTACGTCGCGAGAAGGACGCCGCCGCCCGCGAGTGCGCTCACGCGGAGGAACTGACGGCGATCCACGGGTGTCTTGGTATCCATGGCGCGTCTCCTCAGTTCTTGTCGGACTTGCTGGTGCGATTCGCGGCGTTCGAGTCCGTCGCCGGCATCGCGGCCGCCTTGTGAATCGCCTCGCGGATGCGCAGGTACGTCCCGCATCGGCAGAGATTTCCGTTCATCGCCGTGTCGATGTCGGCGTCGCTCGGGTTCGAGTTCCTCGCGAGCAGCGCCGCCGCCGACATGATCTGCCCTGCCTGGCAGTATCCGCACTGCGGCACGTCCACCGCTTCCCAGGCGCGCTGCACCGGATGCGTGCCGTCTGCCGAGAGACCTTCGATGGTCGTGATCTCGGAGCCTTGCACGCGCTGCACCGGCGTCCGACATGACCGGGTCGGCGTGCCCTTCACGTGGACCGTGCACGCGCCGCACTGGCCGATGCCGCACCCGTACTTCGTTCCCTTGAGATCGAGAACGTCGCGCAGCACCCAGAGCAGCGGCATGTCGGCAGGGACATCCACCGTCGTGGATTTTCCGTTGACCTTGAACGTGAACGTCATGGGAAATTTGGGGTCGAGGACTACTTCTTCACGTACTTCTTCAACGCACGAGGGCCTACTTCCGCTCCGTAGATGTTGCCGGCGCCATCCGCGGCCACGCCCTCGGCGGCGCTGGTGTTGGTCGCATGCTCTACTGGATCCGGGATGAACGCCGTCACCTTCCCATCCTTTGCGCTGCCGACGCGGATGCCGCGCTTCCAGTCCTTGTGTTCCTGTTCGACGGAGCCGGACTCCGAATCGGTGACATAGATGCGATCCTGCCTGTCGATGTAGATCCCGCTTGGCCTGCTGAACTGATACCACGTGGCGAGCAGCTTGCCGTTCTGGTCGAGAATCTTGATGCGGTTGTTGCCCCGATCGCCGACGAAGAGGCGACCTTGCGAGTCCATCGCGAGGGCGTGTGGCTGGTCGTAGTCGTCGGGGCCTTTGCCGAATTGTCCCCAGGTGGCGATCAGCTTGCCGTCCTTCGAGAACTTTCGGATGCGAGCAATCGACCCGGCGCCCGACGAATGGCCTTCGGCCACGTAGATCTCGCCGTTAGGCGCGACGAGGACGTCGTTCGGCTGCCAGAAGAAACCCGAGTCGGTCGCGCCCGCCCCACCAGCCTTGCCCAGCGTCATGAGCAGCTTCCCATCGGGGCTGAACTTGAAGACCTGATGGCCCGCGGGCGGGTTCTGCGGCTGCGCGTTGCGGCCGAGGGTGCAGGCGCAGTCCGTGACCCAGACGTTGCCGTCGCGGTCGACGTCAATGCCGTGGGGTGAGAGCAGCAGGCCCGCGCCGAACGCTTTCTGGACGTTGCCGGTCGCGTCGAAGAGGTAAACCGAATTCAGCGGCGATCCGGCACAGGCGTTCGCGCCGCATCGTTCGGCGACCCAAACGCCCCTACCGTCTGGTGCGATGGCGACCGCGCTCGTGGATCCCCACGCGCGGCCGTCGGGCAGCTTGGCCCATCCTTCGATTGTCTGGTACGGATTTGGGAGGTCGTTGATGGGCTTGGTAGTGCTCTGGCCGCCGGCTGCTGAGGCGGCGAGCCCGAGGATCACTACCGCGCGACCTGCGTGCACCATGTGGAGGCTCTCCGCGGTGGGGCGTCAGCCTACAATCAACCGGTTTGGCAATGCCTCAGGCAAGGGTAGGGAGTTCAGGAGAATGTGCGGGCATCCAGAACGGAGCGGTCGACCCCTGGGTTCTGAATGCCAGAGTTAAGCGTCCCCCCTCCCGACAGAGGCCTTTACGGGAAGATCGCGATTCCTCGCCTGACGGCTCGGAATGACTCTTACTGCCGACATAACCCGTTCGGCTCCGGCTTCGGCTGGTCGACCACCGGCCTCGCGCCAAGGTTCGCCACCTCGGCCACGTAATCCCGAATGAACCGGCCGATCTTCGTCATTCGGTCGTAGGCGATGTACTGCGGCTCGTCGCTCACCATGTGATAGTCGATGTACCACGCGGCAGCGACGAAGAACGCCACCGGAATTCCGTAGCGGGCGTACATGTAGTGATCGCTGCGGCAGTACGCGTTCGTGGGATCGTTGTCCCGGTCGAACTCGTAGTCGAGTGTGAACCTGTGCTCCGCTCGCGCGTTCACCTTCTCCACCATGGCGCCGAGCTCCGATGACAGGCGCCGAGGACCGATGACGACCAGCGCGTTAGGCCCACCTGGCGGATTGTCCACCGGATCGCCGCGTCCCATCTGGTCCATGTTCACCTGCGCGACGATCGAGTCGCGCGGCACCGTCGGGTGATCGGAGTAGTACTGCGCGCCGTAGAGGCCCTTCTCCTCGGCCGTGTGCCACACGAAGAGCAGCGACCGTTTCGGCTTGGGCCTGGCCTTGGCGAAGGCCTCGGCGATCTCGAGCGCGAGCACGGTGCCACTTCCGTCGTCGTCCGCACCGTTGAAGATCGAGTCGAGCCGTACGCCGTGCACGCGATGCAAGCTGTCGAGCACCGCGTGGATCTTCGCCCACTGCTCGTCGGTCACCTCACGCGGCGGTGGGTCGTCGGCGCCTCGAACGCGCACCACCTGGTTGAACGCACGGATCGAATCGTGGTCGACCGGCGGTCCCATACCGACGTGATCGTGATGCGCGCCGATTGCGACGTAGGTGTTGCGCAGCTTCGAGTCGCTGCCGCGGACGATCCCCACGACGTTGTACGCCGGCGCTTCGGTGGGTCCATCAATGAAGCCAGCGCTTCCACTGAGCGGCAGTCCCGTGGCCCCGACCGCAAGTTGATCGAACGGTGCGGTGAACATCGCGCTCGCCGCTGCCTTCGTGACCGAGATGATCGTGAGTGGTGCGACGCCACTCGCGCCGGTGGAATCCCAATACGTCTCGCGCCGCACGCGAAACGCAGAGGGCGCGCCCAGGTCGAGTGTGGCAACCACGATCGCCCGGGCAGCGGTGTAGCGACGTAGGTTGTCGAGTTGCCAGAACGCGAACGCCGGCGCCGAGAACACGATGACCTTGTTGCGAGTCAGCTCGGGTGCGACCGTCGAATCGCCAACGCGCCCGCCGTAGATCGTCGCGATGTTGTCCCCGCGGAATCCGCCACCGAACGGCTGGCCACCAAGCGCAAGCGCGAAGCCCAATTTCGGAAGGACGAGATAATCTGAGCCCCATCGCAGGGTCCGTTCGCCGACGCGCAGTACGCCCGTCGTGTCCGGCGTGCGCGATACCCACGGGATCCGCTGCAAGTACGTCCCGTCGTCCCCCGCAGGCTCGAGGCCGAGTCGTTTGAGCTCGCCCGCGATGTACCGGGCCGACCGCAGTCCGCCGCGCTTCCCCGTGTCGCGACCCTCCATCGAGTCATCCGCGATGATGTACGTGCGAGTGCGAACGTCCTGGGCGGTGATGTCCGCCGACGTAGGCGTCTGTGATCGCGATGGCGAGGCCACGACTGCGACCATCGCAAGCGCACGTACAGTGGGACGAATCGGCATGCGGATCAAAGGGGTCAGAGTCGTTTGAATGTTTGGCGAGGCGCAACCGTCTGCAACGAGCCGGTGTCCACAGACCGTGGACACCGCTTCCTGAGGGACGCATGCACGACCTGAGATGGGCAGTCCGATCGCTCCGAAAGCAGCCGGGCTTCACCGCGCTCGCGCTTCTCACGCTCGCGCTCGGAGTCAGCGCGACGACGACGGCGTTCACCGTTCTCGATACTGTCCTGCTCCGGCCATTGCCGTACGAGGCTGCGGATCGGCTCGTGCTCATGCGCGAGCGGACAGTGGAAGGACGGCTCATCGCACCGTCGTATCCGAATTTCGCGGACTGGCGCGACCAGGCGAAGTCATTCTCGGGTGTTGCGTCGGAGTCATTCGCACCCGATGCGAGTGTGTCGGTCGGTAACGAACCTGTCCGCGTCGCAGCCATTGGCGTGTCCCGCCAATTCTTCAGGATCATCGGCGTTAGGCTCGCCGTCGGTCGCGAGTTCAACAAGGCGGAGAACACGCCGGGCGGTCCGGATGCTGTCGTCGTGTCTCACGAATTCTGGCAGACCCACATGGCTGGGCGTCTCCCACTCGGCACGATTCTCTGGGGAAAGACCGCGGTGCCAGTTGTGGGCGTGTTGCCGCGTGGATTTCGGTTCATGGACCCCGTCGATGTCTATTACCCACACGAGACCGGGCCGGGCTCGGTGCGGAGCGCGCACAACTATCGGGTCATCGCGCGGCTGGCGCCGAACGTCACGCTCGCGAAGGCTCGTGCCGAGATGTCGGCGATTTCGCGGAACCTC
Organism: Gemmatimonadaceae bacterium; assembly: GCA_036509075.1. GTDB lineage: Bacteria > Gemmatimonadota > Gemmatimonadetes > Gemmatimonadales > Gemmatimonadaceae > JAJKIV01. The sequence goes on along the minus strand of DATCGG010000325.1, from coordinate 12,178 downwards.
AAGGCTGCATATGGTGACGACACCGAGGCCGTGGACGTAGACGTCGCGCCGCTGCGCGACTACCTCGTGGGTGACTACCGCCTCATGCTCGTGGTGGTGTTCGGCGCTGCGGCCATGGTGCTCTTGATCGCGTGCACGAATCTCGTGAGCGCACAGCTCGCGCGCGGGCTCGCGCGCCAGCGGGAAGTTGCCGTGCGAGCCGCGCTTGGCGCGACGCGCGGCAGGCTGGTGACGCTCCTGTTCGCCGAGACAGCGATGCTCGTGCTGGTTGGCTCGGCGTTAGGTGCGGTCATGGCGCTCGCGTTGACGCGGCTCGTCCGCTCCCTGGGGTCTGGACTCGTCCCGCGTCTCGATGAGCTGTCGGTCAACGGCATCGTCCTCGCATTCGTGTGCGGTGTGGCGGTGGTGACCGCGGTGATCGCCGGACTCTACCCGGCGCTTCGCCTTGCCGCTGGTGATCCGGGTGACGCCATTCGGACGTCCCGCGGCGAGGTGTCGGTCGTGCGGAAGGATGTGTGGCGGCTCCTCGTGGGCTTCGAGGTGGCCACGGCCGTCGTGCTGCTCGTCGGTTCTGCGCTCCTCATCCGAACGCTGTCCAACATTCTGAACGCCGACACCGGCTTCGACGCGCGTGGTGTCGTCACGGCATCGATATCGCCGATTGGCCTCACGCCCGAGCGAATCGAAGCGATTCAGTTGGAGCTCGCTTCCATCCCTGGCGTCTCGGGAGTCGGGTTCGCTACGCATCTTCCACTCGACTGGGGCGACCAGGCCGCGCCAGTCCGTCGGCCCGGCGATCCAGTGGACCGCGACTGGTTGGCCATGGGAGGGTTCCGAGTCATCACACCCGATTACTTCGGCGTGCTGCGTCAGTCGGTCCTGCGGGGGCGAGCGTTCACGGCAAGTGACCGTGCGGGGAGTGCCCCCGTTGCGATCATCACTCCCGGCATCGCCGAGCGGTTGTGGCCTGACCAGGACCCGATCGGAAAGCTGGTTGCCACGAACTACATGGCGGACACGTGGATGACCGTTGTGGGTGTGGTGCGCGAGGCGACGAGCTGGACGATGGCGCGCGGCTCACAGAACGAGATCTTCGTCCCCGTCGCGCAGCAGCCTAACGCGGAGCCGATGCGGATGCAGCTCGTGGCGGCGATCAGGACGCAAGGCAACCCGGCTGCGCTCATGCCAGTCGTCCGGGATCGACTGCGGAGCCTGGTGCCGAATTCCCCGGCGACGCTCTCGACGCTCGAGGATCGTATCGCGAGTAGTGCCGCCGACCGGCGATTCGCGATGTTCGCGCTGTCGGCGTTCGGGGTGATCGCGCTTGTGCTCGCGGGAATCGGCATCTACGGCGTCATGTCATACACCGTCGTGACGCGCACGCGCGAGATCGGCATTCGCATGGCGCTCGGCGCGGCGCCAGGCGTGGTGCGGTCGGAGGTGCTCCGCGGTGCGGCGCTCATGGCCCTCGGCGGAATCGCAGCCGGAACGATTGCGGGCCTGTTCGCAACGCGGTATCTGGAGGCGTCGCTCTACGGGATCTCGAGGCGTGATCCGATCGCGTATCTGGTCGGTGGAGGAGTGCTGCTCGCTGCAGCGCTGCTTGGTGCGTACGTCCCGGCGCTGCGATCGAGTCGCGTGGATCCACTGTTGGCCATCCGCGGAGAGTAGCCGTCGGCCCGTCCCTGACAGCCGCGACTCGTCCCCCGCGAAAGGGGCTTCAAAACCATCAGGGTGGCGGCGGGTGTCCCAGATCGTATATAAGGCCACCTTACACCGCCCATGCCCCGCGAGCTTCCGCCCCTCTCCCATCTCCAGTTCCTCGCCCTCGGCGTCATTCTCTCGAACGATGAGCCGGGCCGAGTGATCCGCGACGTCGTCGCGGATTACGGCGTGCGACGCACCGGCGCCGCCTTCTATCAGCTCATGGCGCGACTCGAGCGCGACGGGTTCATCGAGGGGTGGTACGAGCCTATCGTCGTCGGCGATCAGGCCGTCCGCGAGCGCCGGTATCGCATCACGCCAGCCGGCTCGCGAGCGTGGAAGCACACACGATCGTTCTACGAGACGGTCGTCGCCGCCGCCGCCCGGGGAAGGTTGTCCAATGCGTGACGAACGGCTTGCGCGCGCACTGACCGCACTGCTCCCACGTCGGGTCGTCGCCGACGCCTTCGAGCCGGCGTGGGAAGACCTCCGCGTCGCATACCTCATCCGCCGGCAACCCACGAAGTCCTCGTTAGGCCGGGCAGCGCAACGGGCTGGCTATCTGGGTCTCACGGTCCTGCTGTTCCTCGACTGTTGGCGGCTCGCGATCATCTCCTGGATTCGACGCGAGCACTGGAGACCCGTCATTCGTCCGCACCCTGGAATCACCGAACCAAAGCAGACGGAGCGCCTGCACATGTTCCTCTACCTGGTCCGCCACGCATTCCGTCAGCTGGTTCGCGAACCGGCCTTCACGGTTGCCGCGTTGCTCACCCTCGCCCTTGGCGTCGGTGCGAACGCGGCGGTATTCGCGGTGGTCGAGGCCGTGCTCCTTCGGCCGCTCCCGTATCCGAGCGCTGACGACCTCGTGATCCTGAACCATCGCGACAAGCAGACCGGGATCACGAAGGAGTTCATCGCCATCGGCGATTTCCTCGATCTCTCGGCGCGGCAGAAGGCGTTCGAGTCGATCGGCGCGTGGGGGCGCGGCGAGACGGCGTTCATGGATCGCGACGACCCATATCGTGCCGAGGTCCTCGGCGTCGGGGCGAACACGCTCGATCTGCTGCGAGCGCGTCCCGTTCTCGGCCGCTCGATCAATGCCGACGATACACGTGAGAACGCTCCGCGCGTCATGATGCTCGGTTACGAGACGTGGAGGAAGCGCTACGGCGGCGATCCCACGATCATCGGTCGTGTGATCAGGATGGAGGCAACGGAGCGTCAGGTCGTGGGCGTCGCGCCGCCTGGGTTCACGTTCCCGCCTACGGCCACGACGGACATCATCATCCCATACCAGTTCCCCACGGTCGCGCCGGCACAGCGCAAGAGCGGCTGGACGTTCGCCATGGCGCGCCTCGAGCCTGGCAGAACGCTCGAAGACGCGGCGATGGACCTTGCGGCGATGTCGCGACAGTTCGAGAAGGAGTTCCCGCAGCAGAACCTCGCGTCGGAGTATTACCCCCTCGGGCTCAGAACGGCTCTCGCCGGCAATACGAAGCCTGCCCTTGTACTGTTGCTCGCGGCCGTCGGGGTCGTGCTCCTGATCGCGTGCGCGAATGTCGCGAACCTGCTGCTCGCGCGCTCACTCGGCAGGCGACGAGAGATGTCGGTGCGTCTCGCGTTAGGTGCCGGTGGTGGACGGCTGGTGGTGCAACTGCTCACCGAGAGTCTCGTCCTCGCGGTCGTGGCAGGTACGGCGGGCGTGCTGATGGCGTACTGGGGTGCGCACGCGCTCGTCGCATTGCTGCCGCGGTCGGGTGACGTGCCGGGCCTCAACGACGTTCGCATCAACGGACCCGTGCTGGCCTTCACGCTCGGCATCGTGGTTCTGACGACGCTCGTGTTCGGGCTCGTGGCGGCGCTCACCGTGCGGTCGGAGAAGGCGGTCGGCGCACTGAACGCCTCCCGCGGTTCGAGCATCGGAACCAGGGCGCGGCGGGTGACATCCGCGCTCGTCGTGGCCGAGGTGGCGCTGGCCATCATGCTGTTGGTGGGGGCAGGGTTGATCCTGCGCAGCTTCGCCGCACTGCTGGCGGTGGATCCCGGGTTCCGCACCGCGAACGTGATGACGATGAGCGTTCAGCTTCCCACCAACCGCTACCGCGAGCGCGGTCCGCGAGAAGGGTTCTACGCGCAGGCGCTGGCCGAGATCAAAGCCATTCCCGGTGTTCAGGATGTGGGAATGGCTGCCGTCACGCCGCTGACCGGCAACAACTGGACGTCGCCGTTCGAGCGACCGGAGCAGCCCGTCGCCCCCGGCGAGAGGCCGCCGGAAGTCGGCTGGCAGTTGGCGTCGAATGGCTACTTCAGGGCGCTCCAGATTCCACTGGTCGCGGGCCGGCTGTTCGACGATCGTGATGACGCGAACGCGCCGGCGGTCGTGATCGTGAGCGAGGCCATCCAGAAACGGTTCTTCCCTAACGAGAGCGCCGTCGGCAAGCGGGTCAGGCTCCAGGGTGATCAGACGGCCGAGATCGTGGGCGTCGTGGGTAACATCCGTCGCGCCGGGCTGCGAGACGAGCCACGCGCGGACATGTACTTCCCGTTCGAGCGGAACAAGCCGGGTCAGACCACGCTGTTCGTGCGTACGGCGTCCAACCCCGAAAAGGCACTGCCGGCGGTCACGGCAGCGATCAAGCGATTCGAGCCTAACGCGTACGTCTCCGACGAGCAGACGCTGGCCCACGTGGCGAGCGAGTCGGAGCGCGTCACGCGCGTGGTCCTCTGGCTCCTCGGTGTCTTTGCGGCGACGTCCCTCGCCCTGGCTGCGATCGGGATCTACGGTGTGATGTCGTACGCGGTGCGTCAGCGCACCCGCGAGATCGGGACGCGAATCGCGCTCGGCGCAACGCGGGGCAACATCGTGTGGCTGGTGCTGCGCCAGGGTGCGGTGATTGCGGCGATCGGTACGGTCGTCGGCCTGGCGACGGGATTGGGAACGACACGCTTTCTGTCGTCGATCATGTACGGCGTGAAGGGCACCGATCCGCTCACGCTGAGCGCGGCCGTCGTCCTTCTGGTGATCACGATCATGCTCGCGTGCTACGTTCCGGCGAGGCGAGCCGCGTCGGTCGATCCGGCGACGACGCTCGCGGAGCAGTGATCGCTACCGCGCCGGCGTTTTTCGGAGCAGCTCACGGTTTGAGTCGACGTCGAATTGCAGATCGCGCAGGATTCCGTCGTCGAGCCGATAGACCCACGCGTGCACCGTGAGCGCCTGACTGCGCTCCCAGGCGTCCTGCACGATCGTCGTCTCGCAAACGTTGACCGCCTGCTCCAGCACGTTCAGCTCGCACAGGCGGTCTTCGCGTGCCTCTGGCGTGAGGCGAGTGAGCTCGGTCGCGTGCTTCTGCGCGACGTCCTGCACGTGACGCAGCCAGTTGTCTATCAGGCCGAGCTTCGTGCCCGCGAGCGCAGCCCGCACGCCGCCGCACCCGTAGTGGCCGCAAACGATCACGTGGCGCACTCGGAGCGCATCCACCGCGAACTGCAGCACGGAGAGACAGTTCAGATCCGTGTGCACGACGACGTTCGCGACGTTGCGGTGGACGAACAGCTCGCCCGGCGGCAGGTCCACGATCTCGTTCGCGGGGACTCGGCTGTCGGAGCAGCCGATCCACAGGTAGGCAGGTGCCTGCTGGGAGACGAGGCGGGAGAAGAACTCGGGGTCGACGCGAGCGCGTTCGGTCGCCCAGCGCTTGTTGTTCTCGAACAGCTCGGGGAGTTTCGCCAAAGGATCCGGCTCGGGTTTCGGAGGTCATCCGAGCACGGTCGCTCGGCGACCAGAGAATCTAACGCGGTCGTAAGGTGCGCGTCCTAACGAGATACGGGTGAGCTTGTGGCCTGGGCGACCAGCGGGACGGGGCCAGCCAACGTGAGCGCGGCGGCGAGCGCGACCGCACGTTGACGGTTGAGACGCATTTTCGGGCGGAGCAGGTGAGGCGTCAGGTCCCGCTGGCCACCGTCACGATTGGCAGGCGCGCACGGTCTGGTCGGTCTTCTCCTCGTTCGCCTCGTTGCCTGACGCGAGGTCGAAGGCGATATGGGCGGCCTCGTGCTCCATGGTCCAGAGGACGTCGTCGACGGTGCGGACGCCAACGTTCAGCGAATCGATCTCGCGCGCGAGCATCATGTCGCCGTTAGGCTTCCCTTCGCCGGACGTGAGGTGCGACCCGGTGCGCCACATGTAGGGGCGGAGCGTGATCTGCCCGCTGCGGTACGAGCTCTCGAGCACGGACCCGTAACGCGAACAGTCTCCGCCGCGCGCTCTGAGGTCGGCAATGCGCGCTTCGACGGCGCGGTTGATCTCGCTCGGAATCGGGATCGCTTCGCAGTCGGTGCACTCCACGTCGCTGCGAGCGGCCGGTCCGGCGTTGCGACCGTCGGCTACCGTCGGTGAGCTCACCATTGAAGAAGCCGACGCGGTTCCTCGTCCGGACGCGCAGGCGACCGCGGCGGTGAGCGTGATCAACGAGACGGCATGACGTGCTAAGCGGACCATCTAGAGGTACTGCTGCTGGTGATTGACGACGTCCTGGATCCATAACGACACAGCGCGCTCTCGCGCAACCGCGGCATCGCTGGGCCGGCATCCAGATGATGAGGTCAGCGGATTCAACGGAAACGGCGGATCAAACGGATCGGATAGGGTGAGAACGAATCGATGATGCCCCGCGAGTGTGTCACGATTGTGAAGCATGCCACGCCGACGACTTATCCACGAAGACCTCACACGATCCGTTATCGGAGCATTCTACGAGGTTTACAACGTCCTTGGTTTCGGGTTCCTCGAGCACATCTATATCCCGGCGCTTGAGCATGAGCTTCGCGCTCGCGGCCACCGAATAGCGCGCGAGGTGTGGGTGACGGTGTTCTTCAAGGGAATGGTGATGGGGAAGCAACGCCTCGACATGGTCGTGGATGAGAAGCTCGTAGTCGAGGTAAAATCGACATACGACCTTCGGTCAGGCGCCCTTCGGCAACTTCACAACTACCTGTGCGCGACGCACTTACAGGTCGGCTTGTTTCTGCATTTTGGCCCTGAGCCCAAGTTCTATCGGATGGTCTCCGCGCGCCCGCCGACCGGATCAGTTTGATCCGATGTTTCCGTTGAATCCGTGCGAGACGTGTATCTGGATGGCAGCCAAACGCCCCGCTACTCAGCCGTTTGGGCCGACCGAAACAGCCTCTCGATGACCACCATGTTCCCGATGGCGGTCTCCAGCGAGACCGCCACTGACCCCACACCCCGCACGGCTTCCGAGAATCGATCCGCCTGCACGGTGTACTGATCGACCGCGGGAAGCTCGATCGCCCTCGCACTCGCGTCGCCGAGCTGGGAGCCGTCGTCCAGGAAGATTCGCGTCGGCGCATCCGGCGGAGCATTGAACGGAATTTCCACCTCGATCCGGCCCTGTTCGCCCAAGAGATGCATCCGCTGGTAGTGCACCACCTGGCCCGCACAGGTGAACGTCGCGTAGCCCGTGGGGAAGCGAAGCATCGCCGACGTTAGGCGGTCGACGCCAAGCTCGGGATCGCGATCGATCATCCCCGTCACATCCGTCGGCTCCGCCCCGAACATCCACCGCGCGATGAAGATCGGATAACAGCCGATGTCCATGAGCGCCCCGCCGCCCCACTCCAGGCGACTCCTTATGTCCGCGGCGTCGCGCTTGTAGTAGCTGAATAGCCCGCTCACCAACCGCAGCGGGCCGATCGCACCGCTCGCTATCAGCCGCTCGACCTCCAGCCACTGCGGGTGCGTGCGCACCATGAACGCCTCGGCCACCTGAACCCTATTCGCATCGCGCGCTGCCAGCAGCGTTCGTGCTTCGTCTGCCGTCAACGCGATCGGCTTCTCGCACAGTACGTGCTTGCCGGCCTGCGCGGCCCGGATCGACCAGGGGACGTGCAAGTGGTTAGGCAGCGGGTTGTAGACGGCTTCGATCTCCGGATCGGCGAGCAGCTCCTCGTACGAGCCATATACGCGAGGAATCCCGAGACGGTCGGCAGCTCGCTGGGCTTTCGCGATGTCGCGCGATGCAATCGCGATCGGCCGGGAGATTGCGCTCGCGCGCATGGCCGGTATGACCTTGTTCACCGCAATGTTCGCGGCGCCGAGGATCCCCCAGCGGACCGGTTGGACGGTTGTCATGGCGACAAGTTGCTGTTCAACCCGGCGCCACGCGAGCGACTGCGCCGCGATGCTACTCCGAGCGCAGCGCCGTCACCGGATCGACGCCGGCCGCACGCCGCGCGGGCACCCAGGCCGCAGCGAGGGTGATGCCGCCGAGCGCGCCCGCCGCGATCACGAGTGGAAGGACCGCGAACGGAGACGTTCGATAGAGAACCGAGTCCAGTGTCGCGCGGAGGACGCGCGCGATCGCGATCCCGCCGATGATTCCCGCGACAGCGCCGACGGTCGCAAGCGCGAGGCTCTGCCGCAGCACGAGTCTCATGACGTCACGCGTCGTCGCGCCCACGGCCATGCGGATGCCGATCTCACGCGTGCGCTGCGCGACGCCGAAAGCGATCACGACGTATACGCCGATCGCCGCGAGGGCCACCGCCACACCGGCAAACCCCAGTACGAGACGCAGGACGAGCTGGCGAGGTGCAAGGAGGCGGTCGATGTAGGTGCCGATCGGCTCGAATGTCCGCCACCCGGCGCTTCCCAATACCGGAAGGTCGGGCTCGACGCCCAACAGCGCGCGACGCAGCGCGGGTCCGAGCGTGAGGGGCTCACCGCGCGCGCGAATCAGCAGCCCAATTCCGGGCCACACCTCACGAGTGTACGGAACGTACACCTCGTCGACCGGGTCATCCGAGATCGAGATGTGATGCATGTCGGCGATGACGCCGATCACGACACTCGGCAACGGACTGCCGAACCCGGGTCGTGCCTGCGACGAGCGGAACACCGTGATCGGCTGACCAACGGGGTCCGCGTTAGGCCACACGCGTTTCGCCAATCGCTCGTTGATCACGACCCCGTCGCCCGCCCCGCGAATGTCGGTCGCGGCAAACCAGCGGCCGCGCAAGAGCCGCCCCTTCATCACATCGAGATAGTCCTCGTCCACCGTCTTGTAGAGCGCGGCGTCGGAGCCATCGGCTGGAGCAATGCGCCCGGGAACGACGTATTTCGTAACGACGTACCCGCCGGTGAGCGGCCCGTGGTTCGCGATCGCCACTCCCTCGACGCCCGGTACTCCCGCGGCGGCATCCCGCAGACGGGCGTAGAGCGCGACGGCCTGGTCGGGCTGGTCGTACTTCGGCGCGGGCGGCGCAATCCAGAACAACGCCAGGTGATGTGGATCGAAGCCGAGATCGACTTTGCTCAACCGCCGGAAGCTTTCGATCAACAGCCCCGTACCCGCGAGGAGCGTGAGCGCCATCGCGAGCTGCGCGGCCGCAAGCGTCGAACGCCACCGGTTTCCGCCGCGTCCGCCCGACGTCGGCTGCCAACCCGCGCGCAGCGGCTCCAGTGTGTGCCGGCGGACCGCACGCACGAACGGCGCGGACGCAATGATCGTCGTAGCAACCAACGCCAGCGCAACGACCAGCCCTGCAACGCGCACGTCGAACCGGAGCTCGGCGGATCTCGGAAGGCTGTCCGGGGCCATGCCCCTGACGAATCCGAGTCCCCACCATGTGAGCAGCAGGGCGACCACCCCCGCCCCGGAGCCAAGTAGGCCGCTCTCGGTGAGCGTTAGGCGAGCGACCCCGAGGTGGCTCGCCCCCAGCGCCGATCGGATGGCGAACTCGCGCTCTCGCGCAAAGGCCCGGAGCAGTAATAGCGTGGCGACGTTCACGCATGCCACGAGCAGCACCATCACCGCGGCGCCGGCGAGCGTCTTGAGCGCAGGCGCCGACGTGCCGACGAACTCCCAGCTCAAAGGCTGAAAGTCGGCGGTGATCCAATCAGGACCGTGCTCGGCATAGGTCGTCGCGAGACGCTGTTGGACGATGGACAGATCGCGCATCGCCGTCCCGGGCTCGACCCCTCTTGCCAGTCGCACGATCAGCCGGCTGTCGGTGTGGTGATGGCGCGACGCGAGTGCCGGGTCGGAATCGACGATGGCGCTGATCGGGCGCCAGAGGTCGGCCCAGAACGGGTATGCCATGGTGGTGGACACCACGCCGACCACCGTGACGGAGCGCCCGCTCAGGGTGATCGACCGCCCGATGACGCCGCGGTCCCCGCCGAACTGCGAGCGCCACAGCCGCTCCGAGAGCACAGCGGCATTCCCATGCCCGGCAGCTTCCTCATCGCTCGTGAAGAAGCGGCCGAGCAGCGGTGTCGCGCCTAACGTCTTGAAGTAGCCTCGCGAGACGAACCCGGTGGTCGCGCGCAGTGGGCCCTCGGCCGTGGACAGGACGTCCAGGTCGCCGCGAACGAACCCGAGGCCGGCCAGCGATCGTGGCGTTGCCGCCTGCCAGTCGAGGAACGTCGGATAGGACGCGAGACGGTAATCCCCACCCTTCGATTTTTCCCAGAGGAGCAGGAGACGCGACGCGTCGCGGTAGGGAAGGGGCTCCCGGAGAGCCTGGTTCGCCAGCGCTGCGATGACGGACGTTGTGGCGATCGCGATGCCAAGGGTGAGTACCACCGATGGCGCGAGCCCTCGCTGTTTGCGAAGGCCTCGCACGGCGTGGGCAAGGTCCGATGCGAGCATCTCGAGGCGGTGACAGGTCGACTACCGAAACAACTCCACGTACCGCCAGCGCGTCACCCCGCCAGCCGGTAACCTGCGCGGCGGACGGTCACGATGTACTTCGGCGCCTGCGGGTCATCGCCCAACCGCTCCCGCAGCGCTGCCAGATGCGTTTCGACCGTCCGGCTCTCAGTTCCCGCCGCGTATCCCCATACCTCGCGCAGCAGGTCTGCGCGCGACAGGACTCGACCACGGTGCCGGACGAGCGCAGCCAACAAGTCGAACTCCTTCGGCCGAAGCGTGATCTCCACCGTCCCACGTCTCACGACCCTTGCGCCGAAGTCGATGCTGAGGTCGGCGACCCGGACCTCCGACCGCGGTGCGCTCGCGCCTCCACTCGAACGCCGGAGCAATGCCTTGACTCGAGCCAGGATCTCGAGCAGCCCACATGGCTTGACGACGTAGTCGTCGGCTCCGAGCCCGAAGCCACGCAGCTTCTCTTCCTCCGTGCCGAGCGCCGTCATGATGAGGACCGGCGCTTCGCGGCCTTCATCGCGAAGACGCTGCAGCACCGTGAAGCCGCTCATCGCGGGAAGCATCAGGTCCAGGATGATGAGGTCAGGCTCGGTGCGCCTCGCGAGCTCGAGTCCGTCGACGCCAGTCGCCGCATGCGCTACGGTATAGCCCTCGCGCTCGAGGTTCGCGCGAAGCGTTGCGGCGTAGTCGCGGTTGTCCTCGATGAGAAGAATGCTGCTCACGGTGCGCGAAGCTCCACGATCACGCGCGCACCGCGCGTCGTCCCGTCCTCGATCCACACGCGGCCGCCGCACGCTTCGCTGATTCGACGGACGACCGCCAGACCAAGTCCCGTGCCCGTTCGTTCGGACACCTGATCCTCTGGCAATCGCGTATAGGGTTCGAAGACGCGGGTGCGCTCGGCTTCCGGCACGCCGGGCCCGTCGTCCTCCACGGAGATTCGCACGCGCTCGCCGTGTCGCTCCGCGCCAAGCCGGATGAGCTGTCCCGCTTTGCCATACTTGAGCGCGTTGTCCACGAGATTCACGAGCGCCTGCCTGACGAGTCGCCCATCGGCCGTGACCGTGAGCCCCCGCTCACCGACCATCTCGATTGTCTGGCCCGCATCGTCGACCGCGAGCCGCACCGCGTCGACCACATCGTCGAGCAGCTCGTCCACGCCAACCGGGCGCAGCGAGGGCGTGAGCTCGAGCGCGCCCGAGCGAGAGAACAGCAGCACGTTGTCCACCAGGCCGACGAGGCGCCGAGTCTCCCGAACGATCGAGCTGGCGAGCGACACTCGCTCGGCGTCCGTACGGTCGCGCTGCATGGCGAGCGTCTCGCTGGCGATGAGGATCTGAGCGAGCGGCATGCGGAGATCGTGCGACACGGCGGCGATGAAATCCGAGCGGGCGCGCGCCAGCAGCAGCTCTCGTCTCGACGCGGTTGCCGCGAGCGTGACTACGATGATCGTCGCGATGAGGAGGAGCGCGATGTGCAGCAGCTGGAGCTGCGACTGGTTGCCGCCGTGGACGGTCGCGGCAATGGAATAGATGGTCGTCGCGCCGAGAAAGCCGGCAAGGATCCAGAGGCGGCTGGACCAGAGTCCGCGGAGTCGGGGCATGGTACCAAGAACATTCATCTGACCGGGTGGCACGCTACAGCGAATGCGGGAGACGAAGGGAACCGGGAACGGGGAACCGGGAACCGTGGCCCGCTTTCGGGACGATCGCGATCCCTCGCTTCGCTCGGGATGACACGCTTTTTCGCCTGTCGCCTGTCGCCTGCCACCAGTCAGATCG
>DATCGG010000324.1:0-4959 GCA_036509075.1 Gemmatimonadaceae bacterium | reverse complement strand
CCATCCCCACCCGCCGTTCCCGACCGACTGCGCGGCGAACGCGCAGATGAGCGGCGGCACGCCGCGCGCTGCGCTCAGCAGCGCCGTGATATCCTGCGCCTCCGCCAGCCCGCCGCCTGCGGTCGTCACTTGCCCGAACGCCGACGGTACTCGTGGCTCGGCGGAGAGCATCGAGACCACGATGGGTGTGCGCCGGGACTCCGACGAGAAGGCAACGAACACACCGGCGAGAATGAGTCCGCACGTGCGATACATGATTCCTCCGAAAAAGCCTCGGGCTCGGGCCATTTTGAGCACGGGATAGGGCAGAGCGCGTGTCTTGCTGTTGAATTTTCAGCACTTCCACACCGAGGAACGGGCGCGCCAGGACGACGAATCGTTAGGCAGCGCCCGTGTCGGGGTCGATCAGTACGGGTGCGGCCGCGGCTGCGGCCAGGGCTTCGGCCACGGGCCACTGGCGCGCCCGCCGGCCAGTGCGCGAATCGCTGCCTCGCGCACCTCGGGATCCTTCGAGTCGATCAGCGCCTTGATCGCATCGACCGACTGCTCGCCGGTCGCCGCCAGCGCACGGATCAGCGCGCGCTGGGTGTCCTTGTCCGTCTCCGACCGCATGGCCGTCGTCAGCGCCGGAACGGCATCGGGGTCCTGGATCGTGAACAGCGCCCACGCGACCATCTGCCGCATCTCCTCGTCCTTGTCCGACAGGAGCGCGACGAGCGGCTTCGGAGCCTGCTTGGGCGAGATGCTGCCGATCGCCCACACGCTCCGAAGGCGGATGGTGCGGCTCGTGTCGCTCAGGGCGGCCGTCAACGCGGGCACGCCGTCATCGTCGCCGAGGCTGCCTAACGCCCATGCCGCCGTCGCACGCACCTTCGCGTCGGTGTCGCTCTTCAGCGCGGCCGACAGCGCGTCGACGACCGACCTGCTCGAGCGGGCATCCGCCAAGGCCCAGGCCGCGGTCTCGCGCACCGTCGCGTCCTTGTCGCGCCGAACCGCCTGGGTCAGCGCGTCGACCCCAACCTGCGACTCGCCGAATTGCGCGAGCCCCCAGGCCGCCACGCGGCGCAGTGTCGCGCTGCTGTCGGTCTTGAGCACGTTGGCGAGCAGCGCCGGCCGGTCGTCGTTCCGACCCTGCTTCGCGTTAGGTGAGTTGATGGCCGCGGTCAGCGCCTCGACCGACGGGACCGCCGCGTTGATGGCCGCCGGCACCACCTCCTGCACCGTGCTCGAGACGATTTCACCCACGGACTTTCCGACGCTCTTGCTCACACTGGTACCGACGGCGGTGCCCACTGCGGTGCCGATCGCTGTCCCGAGGTCTGTTTGTACGTGCACCGTGTCGGTTCGCCGCAACGTCTGCTGGCGGGTCTCCTTGCGCTCCACCGTGCGAACCGCCTGTGACATTTCCTCATCGAGGAACGAGGGCGTATCGGCCGCCGCTCCCGTCGCTACCAACGCGCCGCGGTTCGGACGAACCGACGCGTCAGCGGCACGCGCAACCGGCACGGCCGCTCCAACGACGAGCGACAACACCGCCAGTCCGCCGACCAACCCGACCGTCTGCCGCCGACTCGGCGCGCCACGGCGGAGCTCCGGGTCGAGGATGGCCAGCATGCGTCCCTCGAACTCTTTCCGCCGCGCCATGGCCAGAGCCACAGCCGGCGTCGCGTGGTGCCGAACGCCCGTGACGATGTCCAGCAGGTGCTCGGCGTAGTCGCTCGCGCGAGCCCCGCAGTTGAGTGCCAGATCGTCGCAAGCGCGCTCGCTCTCGGAGCGGAGCCGCTTGGCCGCCGTCCACACGAGCGGGTGGAACCAGTACAGCGCACACGCGAACCGGCCGACCGTGTGGCCCACGAGATCGCGGCGACGTACGTGCGCGAGCTCGTGAAGCAGAACGGCCCGCCGCCGGTCGAGCGTCCAGCTGTCTGACTCGGCCGGCAGGACGATCGTGGGTCGGAGGAGTCCGCACGCGAACGGCATCTTCGCGTCATCGCTGCGAACGAGGCGCGGTGCCCTGTCGAGCTCGAGCCGATCGGCCACTTCCCAGAGAGGATTCATCCAGTCCGGGGATTCGAGCGGACGCGAGCGATGAATGATACGACGAACAGACAACGCGCCAAACGCTAGCCAGCTAGCAAACAGTAGAGCGACAGTAGCCCAGATTCCGAACAGGAGCTTCGGGTCGCTCAGAATCCCGAACAACGGCGTATCAGGTGAGACAATCTCCCGAACCGTGTTAGCCGCGGTCTCGCTGCGGGGCGTGGAAACGGGTGACCCAGGGACCGCGATGGCCGGCGCGCCCATCGGCGCCACGGACGGCACGCTCGCGGCGGTAGGCCCAGCCGATGTCGGAGCGCCGAGCGAGGGAGCGGCTACGTCCGACGGGAGAACCGCCAGACGGATCGGGCTCCACGACGCCAGCAGCGGAATGAGCAGGAGCGCGCCAAGCGACACGAACCACACGAGGTGTCGCGAGACTGCGGAGCCACGCTCCATGACGCGCGTCACGCCGAGCGCGGCGAGCAGCACCACGGTTGCCTTGGCGAGAATCATGAGCACCGAGAGACCGGACGAAGCGGTCTCGCCGGAGAATGCGGAGAATATGGCGGGCATTGTCTCTTACCTCCCGCTGAGACGCGCGCGGCGGATCCGCTCGCGGAGTTGGTTGACTTCGCCATCACTCATGTCGGCGTCCGACATCCGGAGAAGTGCCGTGACGGCCTGCTCGGTCGAACCGCCGAAATACGTCCGCACGACGTGCTCGAGCGCATCGTCGCGCGTTATTTCGGTCGGCGCGGCGGGATAATACACGTACCGCGGGCCGTCTTCCTTGTACTCGATCAGCTTCTTCTCGCTCAGAATCCGAAGGATCGAGCGGACTGCCGAGTACGTCGGCGGATCGGGAAGCTCCGCCATGATCTCGGCCACCGTCGACTCGCCGCGGCGGTGGAGGATCTCCATGACCTGGCGTTCCCGCCTGGAGAGATCGTCTATCGGTAAGGTCTTTGACATGTCGTGTCGCGGATTAGTGCCGGTGCTGATTTTTCAACCGTGCTGAAAATTCAACAGAACAACGATTCTGTCAAGCCCCGAGCCCCGTTTTCCTGCCGCCAGCCGCCTGCCGCCTCCCGCCTGCCGCCTGCCGCCTGCCGCCTGTCCGTTCCAACCACGGTAACCGACCAAATGTCCGAACCGGTGGCCCCTTCCACCGGATCATGCTCTCGGAATTCCGCTTCGCCCTTCGCACGCTGGCCAAGAGCCCGGCGTTCTCGATAGCCGCCGTCCTCTGTCTGACTCTGGGGATCGGCGTCAATGCGACGATCTTCAGCTGCGTTCGCGCCATCCTCTTACGGCCGTTCCCATTCCGCGCGCCCGACGAGATCGTCGCCCTCGGTGAGTCCAACCGGCCGCGCGGGTGGCACATGAACCCGGTGTCCTACCCGAACTTCCGGACGTGGCAGGCGGAGAATCGCACCCTCGAGAGCGTCGGGATCTACAGTGGTGCGTCATTCAACCTCGCGACGGGCGACGGCGCCGACTACGTCCAGGGCGGCACCGTCTCGTGGACCATGTTCCACGTGCTCGGAATCTCGCCCGCGTTAGGCCGCGACTTTCGGGAAGACGAAGACCGCGTCGGGGCTCCCAAAGTCCTCATCCTGAGCGACCGCGTGTGGCGCGACCGATTCGAGGCGCGACCGGACGCGATTGGTCGCTCGATCATGGTCAACGGCGTCCCGCACACGATCATCGGCGTGATGCCGCGCGGCTTCGAGTTTCCCGGTAATGCCGGGGCGTGGAGGACCATGCAAACCGATCCCCTGCAAGAACGGGGGAATCATTCCTGGCAGGTGATGGGCCGGTTGAAACCTGGCATCACCAGCGACCAGGCGCGCCTCGATCTCGCCCGCGTTGCCGCATCACTGGAGACGCAGTTCCCGACCTCGAATCTCGGCTGGGGCGTCGACGTGCAGTCGCTTCGAGAGTACATGTCCGGCGACATCCGGCCCGTGCTCCTGCTCATGATGGCATCGGTCGCGTTCGTTCTCCTGATTGCGTGCGCCAACGTCGCGAACCTCATGCTCGCGCGTGCCGCCGTGCGATCGAAGGAGATGGCGGTGCGCGTCGCCATGGGAGCGAACGGATGGCACGTCATTCGTCAGATGCTGACCGAGAGTCTCATCATCGCGCTGGCCGGAGCCACGTTAGGCGTCGGATTCGCGTACGGTTTTCTTCAGTGGGTCAAGGCGAGCCTGCTCAACGGCGTTCCGTTCTGGATGCAGTTCCGGATCGACGGTCAGGTGCTGGCGTTCACGGTTATCGTCGCCGTCGCGACCGCGTTCCTGTTTGGCCTGGCCCCGGCGGTCCAGGCGGCGCGCCCCAACCTCATCGAGACCCTGCGCGACGCCGGCGCGCGCGGCTCCAGTGCGGGGAAGGGACGCCAGCGCCTGCGCAGCGGGCTGGTGGTGGCCGAGGTTGCGCTGTCGGTGATCCTGCTCGTCGGCGCGACGCTCCTCGTCCGTAGCTTTCTCGGTCTCCAGAGCGTGAACCCCGGGTTCGACCCGAGCCGTCTGCTGACACTGCGCGTGACGATGAGCGGCCCGCAGTACGATTCGACATACAAGCGCGCGGCGTTCCTGGATCGATTCCTCACGCAGGTGTACGCACGTCCCGGCATCGTGTCCGCCGGCGTCACGAACAACATCCCGCTTGGGGGAAGCAACAACAACAGCTTCTTCGTCCCCGAAGGCCAGCCGACGCAGCTCGGCTCGGAGCCGCTGCTCGAGATCCGGTGGGTGTCGCCCCGTTACCTCGAGACGCTCCGCATACCGATCCGTCGCGGTCGCATGTTCACGGAACAGGAGTGGGCGGACAGCGGTGTGGCAGGACGGGTTGCCGTGATCAACGAGTACATGGCGAAGCGCTTCTGGAAAACGGCTGATGAGGCGTTAGGCAAGCGCT
>DATCGG010000323.1:0-7883 GCA_036509075.1 Gemmatimonadaceae bacterium | reverse complement strand
CTCCCAGCAGGTCGATCACCGCCGTCATGACCTGGCCGAGCACGACATCCTCATATTCGCTTCTGCGAAGATGGGCGCCGCCCCAGGGCGTGGCCAGAGGGTGCGAGCCGGCCAGCACCGGCGGGCTGAGCCTCATGCCGACCCGCCGCCTAACGTGCGTCGCCGAGTGGCGCGCGACAAGTGGACGCGTCACGACGGATCGACCGGTGCTGGCGACCCCGCCGGCGCAACGTCGTTTTCAGAGCGTCGCGTCACGACATTCCGGCGCCCCAAGGAGACCCTGGACCATGATCATCCCACTGTGCCTTCTGATTGCCGTCCCCTGCCCCGTCATAGGCGCCGGGCTCGTCACCGGTGCGGACACCATCAGGCTCGAAGTCGGGTCGAGCGAAGTGAACGGACGCGTGTACGCCCCGCACGCAGCACGCGTGCGCGTTCACGTCGGGTCGCTCGATACGGCGCCTACGGCCGAATGGACGAACGAGCTGACCCTGGGCGATTCGGCTGGCCGACCCGTGATGCGTTGGGTGACAAAGGGGACGCGCTCTGGACCGAACGGCGGGACCATCACCTGGGAGCTGCGTCAGACGTACGACGCCGTGACGCTGGCGCCGTACGGGTACTCCGCAATGTCGAGCAACGGGAGCTCCACGAAGCTCACCCTCGACGGTACGCGAGTGCGCGGGAGCAGGCGCCTGCCGGGTGACACCGCCGTGCAGGAGGTCGACGTCACGTTGGACCGACCTGGGTTCGTGGCTTCGGCGTCGGATCTCGTGCCGACTGCGGTGGGGCTCAAGGCGGGCACGGTCATCACGGCTCCGTTCTGGAGTCCTGCCATGACGAAGGCCGAGCTACGAATCTTTTCGGTCCTTGGGCAGGTTTCAGTGCGCGTCGAAGGGTCGGATGTCACGTCCTGGAAGGTGGAGGAGCGGCGGTATTCCGACCGCCAACTGCTGGCGACGTGGTACCTCGTGGACAGTTCCCCGTACATGGTCTACGGGGAAGTCCCGTTGCCTAACGGACAGACTCAGCGAATGACCGAGGTGGCGATTCCGATGTCGGAACGCAGATAGTCAACGTGGCGGCCCGGTGTTTGCCCTCTGACTTGCTGCCATCACGTCGCCGCACGGAAGGCCAGCCTAGGATTGGCCGGAGGGAAACCTCTACAACAGGCGTGGCCGGCGACTCGCGTGCAGTCCGGAGGGGCCAAGTCCGGCGTGTGGTTCGTCGGCGCCGTGGTGGTACGGTCGCGCGAGTTGATGCCGGGCGCCGCGCGCAGGGCGGCCCGGCGGTGATCGAGAGCTGCGAGACGCTCGTCGATCAGGAGCCGCGGGCGAGACGGGCGACGGTCACAGACGAGAAAAGTTCGGCCGAGCCTGCATCCCAATGATCGGATGCCGGGTTCGTCGTTCACTTTTCTCTGAGGAGAGCTCATGCGCGCGCCTCGATTTGCTTTGTCGGCAGCACTTGTCGCATCGGTGTTGATCTACCCGCTGTCGGCCTGCGCTCCAAAGCCGACCCTCGGCTTCACTGGTGGCGTGGCCCTGAACTATGGGAATCTCAAGGGCGGCGACTTCGACGGAACCAAGGCCGCCGCGGGGTTCGACGTCAATGCCGGTGTTACGCGCGGTGCATGGCAACTCGGCCTTGGCTACGACCGCGCGAATCACGGCCACGAAGACTCAAACGGCGATTTCGTGGTGAGCAATCTGTACCTCGAGCCACGGTTTCAATTCATGTCAGCGACGCGCCGCCTCACACCGTATGTCGCGGCGAGAGTCGGAAAGGCGATGGCGTCGTTCGACGAGAGCTATGGCGGGACATCGGACGCCGATGGCTGGATGTACGGATTGGGCGCGGGCGTTCTGTGGCCGCTCGCGAAGGCGGTCCAGGTCGACGGCGCGGTGCACTACGCGCGCGTGTCGCACGACTATGGCAGCGGCGACTATTCCGACTCCGAGAAGGGCAATCTGATCAGCATGCGGGCGGGGGTGCGGATCTTCCGCTAGCGGTCCACGTGCATCACGGCCATCATGTCCGACTCCGGATGCTCGGCGATGTGCACGGGGATGATGGCCGTGCCCTTCCAACGGAGGTTGCGCGTCTTCACGCCATCACGCGCAACGGCGAGCATGCGCTAGTAACGCCGTGTCGAGGTTCATGAGCTCCACCGTCGCCAGCGGTAGCGAGTTCGGCTTGACGAACGCTCGTCGCGAAGCGCGAAGCCGGGACTAGCTCGGCCTTCTCCAGGCGCGTTGGACTCGACAAAGTTCACGCGCGAGACCTGGTGCAAGTTCCTTAGACAACCACTTCGCGATTCATCAATGATGCTGGCATTCGACCGAAACGCCTCACAGCTCGGCACCAACCGGCTGCGTCTTGTTGTGCTCCTCGTCTGTGCGGTCGGCGCGGCGTGCTCACGGTCGCAGCAATACGATCTCGTCATCAACGGGGGCCGAGTGATCGATCCGGAGACGAAACTCGACGCGGTCAGAAGCGTCGGGATCGTTGGAGATCGCATCGTCCGGGTTTCGGCGCAGCCGCTCGAGGGCAAAAAGGTGATCGATGCAACGGGATTGGTCGTCAGCCCCGGATTCATCGACTTGCATCAGCACGACCAGAGTCCGGCAGCGTATCGGTTGAAGGCGTTGGATGGTGTGACGTCAGCGCTCGAGATGGAGAGCGGCGTGCCCGACTTTGCAACGTTTGTGGCAGTGCGTGAGGGGAAAGCGCTGATCAACTATGGCGCCACCGTGAGCCAGGAAGCGGCGCGCGTGCTCGCCTTTGGCGACACGCTTGCGACAAGCGTGATGGGAGAAGCGGGATCGATCGACGACCCGCCATCGGGGCCAGCCACGAACAACGTCGCCAGCGACGAACAGATTGCGCGCCAGCTCGCGTTCCTCGACAGGGGCCTCACCGCCGGCGCGTTAGGCGTCGGGATGGGACTGGAATACACGCCCGGTGCAACGCGGCTCGAGATCATCCGGATCTTCCAGGAGGCCGCGAAATGGCATCGTCCGGTGTTTGTCCACATCCGGAGTGTCGGCGCGCTTGAGCCCGGGTCCAGCGTTGAGGCCGTCGGCGAAATGATCGCGGCGAGCGCGGTCTCCGGCGCGCCGGTTCACATCGTCCACATCAACTCCAGCTGCATCCGATTCGTGCGCGACTGCCTGACGATGATCGAAGGGGCTCGCGCACGAGGGCTCGACATCACCACCGAAGCGTATCCGTATGGCGCGGGGATGACGAGCATCGCGTCGGCGCTGTTCAATCCCGGTTGGAGAGAGCGGCGGTCGATTGGGTACGATGCGATCGAGATTCCTGAAACAGGCGAGCGTTTGACGAAGGCGAGGTTCGATGCGCTGCACGCATCGGGGAAGGCGGTGTACGTCCTCATCCACATGAATCCGGATTCGATCGTCGCCCTGGCAGCCACATCACCACTCACGATGATCGCCAGCGACGGCCTATCGAGCCACCCTCGTCAGGCGGGGACGTACTCGCGAGTACTTGCTCGTTATGTCCGCGAGGAAAAATCGCTGTCGCTGATCGACGCGATTCGCAAGATGTCCCTGCTCCCAGCGCTGCGATTGGAAACGGTCACCGCCTCGGCACATCGCAAGGGCCGGCTTCAGGAAGGAGCAGATGCCGACATCGTGGTTTTCGATCCGGCAACAGTGGCGGACAAGGCGACGTACCGTGCCCCGCTTACCCCAAGCGTCGGCATGAGGCACGTGCTCGTTAGGGGAACGCCGGTCGTACGGGACGGTCAGGTGATCGACGGTGCAGCGCCTGGCAAAGCGCTCACGGCCGACCTGCCCGCGAAACCATAGAACCCATCAGCACCACCGGCTGCGGCCCGCCGAACGAGACGTTGTACTCCGAGGCCAGCGTGAGCCGTTCGCCCTTCGCGCCGCTGAAGCGGAACTCGAGCATCGAGTAGAACGGCGTCTCCGGCGCCACCAGTTTGACGGTGAAGACGGTGTCCGCGGTCCACGCGCCGCTGAGCGCGACCGGCGCCGGCGTCGGAACCGCGAGCATGCGCTCGATTCCATTCGTATACCCGCTGTCGCTGCGCAGCCACGTGCCGAGCCCCAGCGGCGTGCGCTGTTCGCCGGACGCGGTGCGCACCACCAGCGCCGGCGCGCGCGCCGTGAGATCCAGCGACACCGCGCGGACTCCCCGATCGTTCTCCGGAATGTCGTACCACCGGCGGGACACGGCCGCCGCCAGCGGCGACGTCGTCCGTCCCCGCGGCGCGTGGACGCTGAGATGCGCCAGCCGGCCGTGCAGGGCACCGAGCGACGCGGAATCGTCCGCGAGCGGTGACGCCTGCATTGCGGGGAGCAGCATGTTCCACACGAGGGTCATCACCGACTGCATGTCCCGCACGCCGCTCGTGATGGCCACGACGGCGTCCTGCTCCGGCAACACGAGCATGTACTGCCCGAACGCGCCGTCCCCGCGGTAGCCGTGACGCGATCGCCAGAACTGGAAGCCGTACCCCTGGTCCCAGTCGCTGGTCGGGCTCGACCCGTTCGACGTCTGGCGCGCGGTCGCCGTGTCCGCCCATCCCGCGGGCAGCAGCTGCTTCCCGTTCCACACGCCGTGCTGCAGGTAGAGCTGGCCGAGCTTGGCGATGTCCTCGGTACGAACGTTGAGACCGTAGGCGCCGGCGCTGATCCCCTCCGGACTCGTGCTCCACGTCGGGCGAGCGATGCCCAGCGGCTCGAACAGCCGCGGCGTCAGGTAGTCCCGCACCGTCTGCCCCGTGGTCTTCTGCACGATGGCGGAGAGCATGTACGTCGCCGGCGAGTTGTAGAGAAAGTGCGTCCCGGGCTTGAACGCCACGGGATGTGCGAAGAAGCGGCGCACCCAGCTCGCGTCCCGCATCGACGAGTCGGCGGGAACGAGCATCGACGGCTCCGTCTGGTGTCCCGTCGCCATCCGCAGCAGGTCGCGCACGCGCATCGCTCGGAGGTTGTCCGACGGAGACGCTGGTGCCTCGTCCGGAAAGAAGCGCAGCACCTGGTCGTCGAGGGTGAACTTCCCTTCGGCGATCGCGAAACCCACTGCCGTGGACGTGAAGCTCTTGCTCAACGAGTACATCACGTGCGGCGTCGACGCTTCGTACGGAGACCACCAGCCTTCCGCTACCACTCGTCCGTGTCGCACGATCATGACGCTGTTCATGCCGTCGATCGCGCTGTCGGCGGCCGCGACGAAGCGAAGGATTGCGGCCGAGGAAATGCCCTCGCGTTCGGGTGTGCTGCGGGCCAGAGACGCGGAGGCGATGGATGCGGGTGCCTGCGCCGCGACGCGGCTCGTCGCGGCGAGGACGAGTAGCACGCCGCGAACCCACAGGAGACCGATCTGGAGCGCCCGATCCAATAACGGTCCCATCGCCTAACGCGCCTCGCCCCCGTACTTGTTGTGCCAGTGGCCGTGCGCGGCCGACCAGACTAGCCCGTTCCGCTCCTCACCGTCCTTAGGACGACGGGCCGCGACGACATAGCCCGCCACGGCGAGCGCAAGTACCGTGACGACCAACGTCACGCGGGACTGGAACCGCCTCTTCTGCTTCAGGCGCTCCAACTCGGCCTTGTGCTCCTCCGAGCGCTGCTTGCGCTCCTCACGTTTGCTCTTTTCGATGGTACCCATCGGGGTTTTCTCGTTGACGTTATTTCGTTAGGCGCTCCACCAGCGACAACCTCTGAACCGCTCCCTCGCCACCGTTGTGCGTGGCTGGAGCTCGCGATCCGCGTACGAATGAATCAATGAATGTTCGGACTGTTCCCGCCCAATCCGAACTGAAGCAAGGGCCCGCTGCTCGGCGTGTTCACGTAGACCGGCGTCTCGCCCAGTTCCGCGCCGTCGATGAACAATTGGATCGAGAGGTCACTCATTCGAGGAATGGCAACCCGGATTCGGCTCACCGCGGAGAAGCGAAACCGTTTTCCGCGGCGGTCGGGGCTGAAGTCCCACGGTTCGGGAAGTATAGGTTCGCAAACGGCCTCGCCATTCTCGTCATCGACGATGCGAAACTCTGCCTGATGCCGTGTTCCCTCGCCTATACTGCATTCAACAACAGTCGCAAGCCAGAAGTGCGGGGTCACGATGCGCTGTCTTGGTGGCGGCGGATATTGGCGTCGGATGGGCCAGACGAGCTTGACGGCTTCGAGGCCTGCACGGGGTCTCAGCGTCTCGAGGCGCGCGGAGTTCAGGCTCTAAGATTGCGATGCCAAGCGATTGATGCCTCCTGCCCGAGCACGCCGACCCAGTTGCCACACTGCTCCCGCGCTTCAGGAAAGGCTGACGATACCGCGTCGGCCTGCCCGATCGAGACAGTCGCCATGAGAGTTAAGCTCGTCGCCTCGATGGGCGCCGACGAGCCGTCGGACTTCGAAATCCGAAGATCGCGTGAGGGTTGATCCGCGTGCGGGGGACACACGTTGAACTCACCCTAACGCTTTAGGAGACTGCCGCTCGAGCACCGTCAGCTCAGCGCCGCACAGAATGCCGCCGTGTCTCCGCTCAGCTCCTGGTGTGGTCCGGCCGCGAACACAATACCTTGACCGCGACGGATGACGACGCGTCCGACGTCTAGCAGGACTGTCCCGGCGCCTGGGATCGAAACGTGGAACAGTAGCCCCACGTTCTGCAGCGACGCGAATGTGCCGTCCGGGTTGTAGTACACGATGAGCGACGCCGCTTGGTTGCTGCTTAGCGTCTTGCCGGTCGAGGGGTTCGCCCACGTAACGGTGAGCGGCCCCCTGAACTGCGCTGTGAGGATCTCCTTCACGGGATTGCCGTTCACGTCGAGATACAGCATGTCCTTGTAGGACCCCGACACAGTCTCCTCGAGCGGGAACGGACAATCGAAGTCGTTCGTGAAGGTGTCATTGACCTCGACGATCGTCGTCAGCGTTCCGGCGGCGGATGCAGTCGACGACGCAGACCGAACCGCACCGACCGCGTTTGGCGTGGCAAACTTGTGAGGACCAGTACTCCGGTTAGGGTCCGAGCAGGCTGCAAGAACGAAGACAGGGAGAACCACTGCGATTCGGCGGCGCATGGCAACACCTTGGTAGTGGTGTAGGACCACAGCACCCAAATCAGGCGAGCTGGACCATCACAATGACCCGTGCTTGGTCGAATGCGCAAGGGGACCCAGCGTCTCGCCGCGCGAAAACGCCTCCACTTCGCCGAGTCTGACTATTCACGACCCACGACATTGGTGTAGGCGATGCTCCATCGACCCCGAGGGCCTTGAGGGGAAGATCCGGTTACGTGGCGATACGAGGGAGCTGTATTTCACCGACCATAACCGAATCCGGATTCAGGTGCAGGACGTTCGATATCGCGGCGGGTCGGACCGCTCGGAGCGCGCAATCCTTAGTGGAGCCTTGTCTCGCGCACCTCGTCGAACCAGTACAATCTTGCCCGGTGCGAGCACCACACCTACTTTGACCGCCCAACGGTTGCGCGGCTGAGGTTCCGTCGCGCGCCACCTCACGCGCGCCAAACCCGCCCGATGGACCTGCGTGAGCATCTGCAGTTCTCGCTGGGCAATACCTACACCCTCGAGCGGGAGCTCGGCGGCGGCGGGATGGCGCGCGTCTTCGTCGCCGACGAGGCGGCGCTCGGGCGCAAGGTGGTCGTGAAGGTGCTGCCGCCGGAGCTCGCGGCGGAGGTGAGCGCGGAGCGGTTCGCCCGCGAGATCCGCGTCGCCGCGTCGCTGCAGCATCCGAACATCGTGCCTGTGTTGTCGACGGGCGTGGCGGATGACGTGCCGTATTACACGATGCCGTTCGTCCGTGGCGAGTCGTTGCGCGCGCGGCTCGCGCACGGCGCACTACCGTCGGGCGAAGCGGTCTCCG
>DATCGG010000322.1:0-7191 GCA_036509075.1 Gemmatimonadaceae bacterium | reverse complement strand
CTGCACCTCTGGTCGCAGGTCGCGTACCTCTCCGGTTATTTCTTCGAGCGCGTCCGCCAGGGCTGGGCTATCGACGCCACGAGGCCGGCGCCCAGGTCGGGGGACAGTTCAGGCACGCCGACGCGGACCGATAGCGGCTCGGTGCGGCGCATCGCCTAACGCGACAGGCGGGCTCGCTGGGCTAGTGAACACCGACGCAGAGCGCCGCCGACGCTCCCGTCGCGCTACATCCAGAGACGCGCTCAGCGCGACGCGGATCGCCACCGCTCCACGCATAACGCGGCGTGGCCGGTCGCCTCGATGCGCCGCTGTTGGTCCACCGGGCACGTGAGCCGCGCACGTCGATGTGCGTGAACGGACCGCTCGGTCCCATACCGGCGTAGAGTCCCAGCCCCCCCACGAGCTCGGGATACATCCGCTCCACCCGCTCGACCGCATTGAGAATCACTTCCGTATCCTGGAAGTCCACGCGGCCGTCGTGATTGAGGTCGTCCATCCGCCCATCGTGGTCGTTGTCGATGATGATGTCCGACGCATCGCCGAACTGGTGACGACTCGCTCGGGCAGCGCCTTCCGCCACGAGCGCCGCGTTGTAGTACGGGGCGCGGAACCCGCTCAGCACACGCACGTTCTGAGTGGGTGTGCCCCGCGCCTGGAGCGTCTGGAGCACGAGCTCCAGCTTGTCCAGCAACGCTTCCCGAAGCACGACGTATTTCGGCCAGACATCGTCCTGGTCGTGTGTCAGGAAGTCGCGGAGCCGGAAATGCTCGGACACGCGGGTCAGTTGATTGGCGGGCGTGACTTCGATGAACCCGGTCGGATTCTCGTAGTTCGCGGCGACGACCGAGCGCTCGGCTGGCCACCAGCCCATGTGATACGGCCCGACATACGCTCCTCGCTTCTCGCGCCATGGGAGCAGCGTGATGAAGGAGAACGCCTGCGGGTCGTCGACCGTGGCCATCCCCAGCACTGACGGTCTCGCGAGGGCTTTCGCGCCGAACACGTCCTTGAGGCCGTCGATCCGGTCGGCATCCAGGCCGCGAAGCATCTTCACTCGGACTTTACCGCTGCGACCAAACAGGGAGTCATCGAGCACGATCACGTGGTCTCGTGGGACGGCCACGGGAACGTTGACCAGCTCGGCGGGCGGCGGCGGCGGGTCCTTGAAGAGCGACCGAACGCGGCCACGAACCTCTTTCCCGGCCACGACTTTCGTGACCAGAATCACGAGGATCGGGACCCCGAAAGCCAAGAGCGCGCGCCGGAGTCCCGGCACGCGCATCGCAGAAGAGAGATCCATTGAACAGAAGACGGCAGGCGAGAATCGATGGTAACTCTAGCAAAACCAAAGCGATCCGCATCACCAAAAGGCCGCATCCTGGGCACTCGTGTCCCTGCGCTATTCCCGGCGAAGGGACCGGTCGGCGCCCTCGTCTACGGCGAGGCACCGGGGCCTAACGGCGCCGACAAATCGGGGATCCCGTTCTTTGGCGATCGTGCGGGCCGGCCACTCTACGAAGCGCTCGAAGAGGAAGCTCGATGTCGATTCACGCGACCCATCGACGACGTCCGGTGGGATGGCGCGGCGCTGCGCGCGGCCGAAATCCGGCCGATCGTCTCCGACGCTGCTCTTTCGAACGCGTATCAGATCTGTCCAACTGACGACGGCGAGCACTTTCGCGCGCCGAGCAAGGCGGAGCTGAGCAGCCCTGAGAACGTGAAACGAGTGAGGTCGGAGCTCGCGAAGGCGCGAAAGCGCGGGCTTCATACCGTGATTGTCCTCGGGCGCACCGCGGACTGGCTGCTCGGCACGCATCTCGGACTCAGGGACGACGCCTCCATCGCATACCACCAGATTACGCACCCATCGCCGCTTGGCCTCATGGGTATGGCCAAGCGGGCCGGGAAGGGCGTGCGCGTTTCGGCGATGAAGGAGCAGTGGCAGAAGGATTTCCGGCGAATGCTGCGGAGCAGGCCCTGAGGGCGTCGTGTCGTCCGCGGCGGTCACGCGTCCTAGAAACGTGCACTCACCGCTTGGAATCCCGGCACAGGCCAACTTCACCAGACCACCGCGCATCGAGCCTGGTGTACACACCGCCGAGCGCCTTTGGGACGCGCTCGCGATGCTGCTGATCGTGGCCGGCACGACGCTGTTCCTCATGGCGCGGAACGGGCTGGCATCACTCGCGAGCGGGCCCCGCCAGCTGCCGGCCGGCGTGCAGTCGTTCGTGCAGCGGGCCGACTATTTCAGCGCACAATCATCGCTCGGCCTCGGCCTGATCGGACTCGGCATCGCCGTGGGGCTGGCGGCGTCCATCCGCCACGCACTCAGGCGGCGAGCGCCGCGCGGCACACCCGCCGCCTAACGAAGGTCCGTTGCGCATGCGGTCTCGCGTGACGCGAGCCGCTCCCAACTTTGCCCTACCGACTGCCGCGCAGGTACGAGTCGGTTTTGTCGATCCAGTCCTGGCGTGGTGGGCTGAACACGTCCACGTCCAGCGTGTCCTCCAGCGCCTCGGCCTGATGCCAGACGTGTGACGGGATGTACAGGACCTCCCCCGCCCGCACGTCCACGATCTCCTTCCCATCATCCCCGATCGAGAATCGGAGCGCACCCTCGAGGATGTAGGTCAGCTGCTCATTCTCGTGATTGTGCTTCGGGACAATGCATCCCTTCTTCAGATACACGTGGGCGAGCATCATGCGGTCGCCCGTGATGAGCTTGCGGCCCAGGAGCGGCGATAGCGTTTCCTCGGGGAGATCGGACCAGCGGTAGAAGCTGACGGAGGGCATCGGGTCTCGGCGTTAGGGCAGAGGGGACGGACGTGTTGCGCGGTCTGGAACGGACGCGAGTCAGCGCGTCTGCGGACGGACGATGCGCTTGTAGCTCGCCGGGTTCCAGGCCGGGCGCTGCGCCGCGTTGCCGACTTCCTGGGTGGTCAGATAGACCAGCCGCACGATGCGCGACTCCTTCTCGGCATCGATGCGGTCGGGCTCGTCGTTAGGTCCGTGATAGTCCGGGTGCGTTCCGTTGAAGAAGAACAGGATCGGAACGCCCTTTCGCGCAAAGTTGTAGTGGTCCGAGCGGAAGTAGAAGTTCTCCTCGGGCCAGATGTCATCGATCGCCTTCATCCGGAGCTCGGGGTGCGCCTTGGTCACACGATCGACCGTAGCCCCCAGGTCCGAGTGCTCCTTGCCGATCACGACGATCGTGTCCTTCCAGTTGCGGCCGATCATGTCGATGTTGAGATCCGCGACGATCTGCGCGATCGGCACGGGCGAATGCTCGCTGAACCAGCCGCTGCCCCACAACCCGTGCTCCTCGCCACTCACGGTGAGGAAGAGCACGGATCGCTTCGGCCGCGCACCCGGGGTGCTCAACGCCTCGGCTAGCTCGATCACGCCGGTTGTGCCCGACGCGTCGTCGTCCGCGCCGTTGTAAATCGAGTCGCCATTGACCGGCGCGCCGACCCCAACGTGATCCATGTGCGCCGAGAGCACGATGAACTCGTCCTTGAGTACCGGGTCGGAGCCTTCCAGGATCCCCACGACGTTAGGCGCCGTTCGCACACGGGTGCCGGGTTTTCGATCGGGCGACCCGCCGGGAATCGGGTACCGTTGAATGAACGTGCCGCTATCGCCGCCGGGCTTGAGACCGAAGGACCGGAACTCGGAGGCGATGTAGCGCGCTGTCGCTTCCAGCCCGGGGCTTGGCGTGTCGCGCCCGCGCATCGAGTCATCAGCGATGATGCCGATGCGCCGCTTCACATCCCCCGCCGTGATCGTCTCGAGTCCTCGTCGCACGGCGGGTGACAACGCGCGTGATTGCGCGCCCAGCGTCAGGGCGGGGATGACGGACAGCAACGCAATGATGGGTGTGCGCATGAGCGACAACGAAGGGTCAAGGAGTGCCACCACGGCACTGCGCTGGAAGATACGCGATGCGTCAGCGCAGCAACGACTAGACCCCGACCTCGATCGCTTCGGCGATCGTCATTCGAAGCGGAGCACCGACGGGCAGGCAGGTCTCGTACTTCGCGGTCGCCGCGGCAGCCGCCGCGCCAGCCGCCGCCCCCGCGGCCGCGCCGATGACCGTCCCCTTCGTCCCACCTCCTGCGACGCGCCCCACGATCGCGCCGAGGATCGCGCCGGCTACCACCTTCTTCTTGTCGGCTGACTTGGTCTCCACCCGATTCCTCTCGACCGGCCCGGTTGCCACGATATCGGCAGTGACCGGTCGCGTTTTGTCGTTCGCGGTGATCGACTTCACCCGGAAGGTGATCGTCGACGAATCAGGTGTGCCGCCTGCCGCCACCGTCGCGACCTCGATGACGACCGCTGAACCAGCCGGGAAAACGGCGCCGTTCGTGGCCGTCACGGCCTCGGTCGTGTGAGCGACGAGCTTGTCTCCTGGTCGGTTGGCATCCGAGCAGGCGCGAGAATCCAGTGTAAGACCAACGGTTGTGCCCGCGGGAATGACACCGCGCGGCCCGGAAGCCGATACCGCCGCAGAGGCCGTGTCTTCGACGACCGGAGTCGGCGCGGGCGGCGCCGGCGGTGGCACTTCGCGCACAGGAGTTGGCGGCTGCGTCGTCGGCTTCGGTGGTTTCCGCTCAACCTTCGGTTTGGGCAGCGGGGCTTCGGAGGTAGGCGGTACCGAGTCCGGTAAATCGCGCAGCTCGGGCGTGGGTGCCGTCACCGCACTCGCCAGCGTGATGTCACGTGCGAGGGACGAGTCCGCCGCCGCGACATCAACCTTCGAGTCGCGGCAAGCGGTGGTCATGAACGCCGCGGTGGCAACGGCCAACGCGGACCATCGAGCGGTACGATGCACTGTTCGTCTCACGGAGTCGATTTGGTCCGATCGGTGTCTGACCCCAATTTCATCGTTTTGTTGCGAGCATGCCGGTCTAGTGCTGAAGTTATGCGATGGGTGCCAAACGAGTCGATTGGCACCCATCGCTTTTCGGTGGCTCCTTTTCTCCGTGTTCCCGTTGCCCACTCCGCCGACCATTCCACGTGGCGCGCGACGCGCGATCGCCCATCTCACGCGTGCCGATCCGGTGCTCGGTGAGGTCATTCGCCAGGTGGGCCCTTTCCGTCTGTCACCCCGAGCGGAAGGGACCCATTTCGACGCGGTGTGTCGCTCGATCATCTACCAACAGCTCTCGGGCAAGGCCGCGGCGACGATCCACGGCCGCGTTTTGGCGCTCTATGGCGGACGTTCGCCGCTGCCCAGCGAGCTCGCGGCGACCGCTGAAGAGCAGCTGCGCGCCGTCGGATTGTCGCGGCAGAAGTTGTCGTATCTCAAGGATCTCGCGTCACGCGTGGCGACCAGCGAGCTTCCGATCGAGACGTTGCACGACCTTGACGACGACGAGGTGATCGGAACGCTCGTGCGCATCAAGGGCGTTGGTCGCTGGACAGCGCAGATGTTCCTGATGTTCCGGTTGGGCCGACCCGACGTGCTGCCCGAGCTCGATCTCGGTATCCAGAAAGCAATCCAACGTGCCTATCGCCTACGCAAGCGTCCGTTGCCCGAGCGCGTGCTGAAGATCGGCGCGGCGTGGGCCCCGTATCGGACGGTAGCCTCCTGGTACCTCTGGCGAAGTCTCGAGCTCGCGGAGTAACGAACGTCGTGATCACCGTCGCGATTGCCGGCGCATCCGGCTTTCTGGGCAGCGCGTTCGCTCGGCACCTAACGGGGCAGGGGCACGACGTCCGGCGCATCGGTCGGCGGACGAGCCGTGGCGTCGACTTCCACTGGGACCTCGCTGCTGGAACGCTGGATCCCGCGGCGCTGGACGGCGCCGACGCGGTGATCAATTTCGCCGGTGCAACGGTCGCCCAGCGCTGGACGCACGAGCACAAGACGGCGATCCTCGCGAGCCGCGTGCGGAGCACGGACCTCCTGGCGAGGACCATGGTCGCGGTACGGTCTCCGCCCCGCGTATTCCTGGCGACATCGGCCGTCGGCATCTACGGCGCACGTGGCGATGAGGTGCTCGACGAGGCTAGTGCACCGGGGCAGGGGTTCCTTGCCGATGTCGTTCGGCAGTGGGAGCTCGCTGCCGCGCCGGCGCGTGATGCGGGCGTGCGTGTCGTTCACCCCCGCATGGGGCTCGTTCTGCATCCGGATGGCGGCGTGCTCGCGAAGCTCATTCCCGTTTTCAACGTCGGCGGCGGCGGAAAGATCGGGAATGGCGGGCAGTGGATGAGTTGGATCGGGCGGCACGACGCGATGCGCGCGCTGGAGCTTCTGATGGTCGCGGATGGCATGCACGGCATCGTAAATGTCTGCGGCCCGAATCCGGTGACGAACGCGCAGTTCTCGCACACGTTAGGCGATGTGCTGCACCGTCCCGCTCTCGCGACGGTGCCGGAGTTCGCCATCAAGCTCATGTTCGGTGAGATGGGCGAGGAAACCCTGCTCTCCGGGCAGCGCGTCAACCCCAAGTGCTTGATGCGCGCAGGGTTCCAGTTCGATTACCCCGAGCTGGGTCCGGCGCTGCGACGCGAGCTCGGCAAGTAGCAAAACCAGCGGCGTGCTCCGCCTAACTCTGTGTCGGCGCTGCGTTTGGCGCAGTGTCGAAACGGCGGTCCGGCACCACTCGTATACTTAGGCGTGAGCGCTTATCGACTGGGAGTGATGCGGCGACCGCATTGTGCGGTCCGGCTCACTCCCTTTATTTCGAGGCGCTCTCAACTCCAATCATGGACCCCTACACGTTCAGTCTGACGCTCGGTGGTGTTGGTCTCGGCGTTATGGCTTTGAGCGGTTTTGCGCAGGCAGCGCATGTGGGTCACAGCCACGGCGCGCACGGACACGGCCCCGCCCACCACAGCCATGCCGGTGACGGGCACACGACTCACGTGCCGGCGGGCGGAGCGCGTCACACGGGCGTGCGTGGCGCGTCCGGCGCGTCGCGCCTGCTCGCGCTGCTACAACCCCGGGTGGCGTTCAGCGTGCTCGTGGGGATCGGCGCGTCGGGGCTCCTGCTGCGACCACTGCTTCCGGAACCCGGGCTGCTGATCGCGTCGTTAGGCGCTGGCCTGCTCTTCGAGTGGGGGCTGGTCGCCCCGCTGTGGCGATTCCTGTTCCGCTTCGCGTCCGCACCGGCGCAGACGCTCGAGAGCATCGTGAGCGATGAGGCTCGCGCCGTCACCAGCTTCGACGCGAACGGCAACGGC
>DATCGG010000321.1:0-4840 GCA_036509075.1 Gemmatimonadaceae bacterium | reverse complement strand
CGGCGTCGGCTGTGGCCCCGCCACCAGCCGCTCCGCGATCGGCATCGCGGCAATCCCAATCGCGAGATGCAGCACGCGAACGATCCAGTGCAAACTGCCAATGAGAATCCCCTGCTGGGTCATCCCGAGCGCGAGCACGATCACACCCCAAACGAATCCGAACACGACGAGGCGACCCGGGCTGCCGTGCGCGCCGGCGATTCCGGCGATTACCCAGAGCGCGATGACGAAAAGCGAGCCGATCGCCATGTGCACGTTCACGAGGTTCGCCCAGTGACCGGTCCAGAACCCGATCCCGAGGATCACCTGAACCGCCATCGCGGCCCGCATGAACACGAGCAACATCCGAGAAATGCCCATCCTCGCCTCCACCGACACTGATTGCCATGTTTAGACTGACAGTCTAAGGAAATTAGACTACCAGTCTAACGAAAATCAACCCATGCCCAGGCGTCGGTCGTACAATCCGGGAGAACGGATGCGCTCCGTCGAGGAGGGTCGCGAGCGCATCCTCGCGGCAGCACGCGACCTCCTCGAGGACGACGACGCCGAGGGATTCTCGATCGACGCCGTGGCCCGCCGCGCTGGCGTGGCGCGCATGACGATCTACAACCAGTTCGAGTCGAAAGCCGGCCTGCTCGAGGCGCTCTTCGATTCCCTCGCGGCGCGCGGGCCGCTGGGCCAGATCGCTGACGTCCTCAAGATGGACGACCCACTCGTCGCGCTCGACGAGTACGTGGGAATCTTCGGGAGATTCTGGACGGTGAGGCGCCGCGCGCACGGGCGTTTGCGCGCCGCAGCGCTGCACGACCCAGAGCTCGCGGCCGCGATGAACGCGCGCAACGAGCGTCGCCGAAGGGGTCTCGCCGCTCTCCTTCGACGACTCGGCGACAAGGCGCGCCCGGTTGTCCCGCGAGCCGACGCCATCACCGTCATCTATGTCCTGCTGAGCTTCGATACGTTCAACGAGCTCGCCGGCCCGGATCGAACGCCGGAAGACGTTGTGCCGATGGTGCAGAAGCTTGTTAGGGCGGTACTTGGAATCCGGGAACCGGGAACCGGGAACCGGGAACTGTAGCTCGCAGTGGAGTCACTGTTCCCGGTTCGCCGTTCCCTGTTCCCGCCTTCGATTCCAGGTCCGATTCCGACCAGCCTCGGCCCCGCCCCTGACCTAGATTGAACGATCCGACCCGCTGGGAGTCCCATGCTGGACGCAGAGATCTGCACGCGAGCGTTAGGCGCGCGTGACGCACGATTCGACGGACTGTTCTTCGTCGGCATCACCTCGACAGGCGTGTATTGCCGGCCGGTATGTCCCGCGCGCGTTTCGTATCCGGAGCGCCGCCGCTTCTTCGAGTCACCCGCTGCCGCCGAGAGCGCGGGTTTCCGACCCTGTCTTCGCTGCCGGCCGGAGCTCGCGCCGGGCCGTGCGCTGGTGGACGCCGTGCCCCGTCTCGCAAGCGTGGCAGCGCACCGCATTGCCGCCGGTGCGCTCAACGACTGCTCCGTCCGACAATTCGCTCGAGACCTCGGCGTCAGTGAGCGGCACCTGAGACGAGCGCTCGAGCGCGAGGTCGGCGTGACGCCCCTCGAGCTCGCACAGACACATCGCTTGCTCCTGGCGAAACGACTCCTCGTCGACACGCCGCTCACGGTCACGCGCGTCGCCTATGCGAGCGGCTTCCAGAGCCTCCGGCGATTCAACTCCGTATTTCGCGAGCGATATCGCATGAGCCCCACCGCGCTGCGTCGGCGTCAGTCGACGGAGTCGG
Source organism: Gemmatimonadaceae bacterium (assembly GCA_036509075.1). Classification (GTDB taxonomy): domain Bacteria; phylum Gemmatimonadota; class Gemmatimonadetes; order Gemmatimonadales; family Gemmatimonadaceae; genus JAJKIV01. The sequence goes on along the minus strand of DATCGG010000321.1, from coordinate 3,068 downwards.
CGGCGAGGCCGTCTCCGACAGACGAGACTAGCAGCCCGCTTCGACTCACGCTCGCGTACCGCGAGCCGCTCGCATGGAACGCCCTGCTCGGTGTGCTGGGCCGTAGCGCGTTGCCTGGCGTGGAAGTCGTCGACATCCGAGGATACGCTCGCACCGTTCGACTCGGAGAGCGAACCGGTGTCGTGTTCGTTCATGCGGACGCGCGCAGTGCGAAGCGACAGGGGCCGCCGAGCCTAACGGTGGATGTCTCGCCGTCGCTCGTGCCCGCGCTGATGCCGCTGCTTGCGCGACTCCGACACCTCTTCGACCTCGATGCCGAGCCCACTGTGATCGACGGGCATCTCGAGCAGAGTGGTCTCGCCGCGATGGTCCGCGAGTTACCGGGCCTGCGCATTCCGGGCGCGTTCGACGGTTTCGAGGTCGCACTCGGGTTGCTCGTGCGAAGCGCGCTCGAGCCTGAGGTCGCGCTGAATGTGCTCCGACGCGTCGTGGCCACACTGGGCGAGCCACTCGACGTGGGGAACGCCGCGCTGACGCACATTGCCCCGACGCCGCGATCGATCGCCCAAGCCGGGACGTCGCGGCTCTCGACGCTCGGAGCGCCCGCCGGGATCGCCGCGGCGATAGTTCGGGTTGCACACATGGTCACGAGCGGGGAGCTGCGGCTCGAGCCGGGGTGCGACGTCGATGCAACGCACCGAACACTCTTGAGCGTGGACGGCATGACGGGTTGCGTCGCGACCGCCATCGTCGGCCGAGCGCTGCAGTGGCCGGATGCGTTCCCGGCGGCCGACCGCGCCCTGCGGAACGCCGTTGGCGTGTCGAGCATGCGCGAGCTCGTTACGCGCGCCGAACGATGGCGGCCGTGGCGGGCCTACGCCGGGATGCACCTGCGCATTGCCGAGAACCGGCGGGGTCGGGTGGGCTCGCTGGGCTAGCTATGCACGGGGCGGGTTTTCGCATAGTATCCCTCTGCGATGCCTGCTCCACAGCTGATCCATCGACCGCACGGCTCGACGCCACCTGCGCTCGACTCGCAGGGACGTCCTCGAACGCTTCCGCCCGACCTCCTGCGCGAGGCGTCGCAGCGGCTCGGCATCCTGTCGCTCCTCGGCGCCGTCCTCTGGTTCCTCGGCACGCTCCTCGGACACATCTTCCTGCGTGCCCAGAGTCCGCCGGGCGACACGCGATGGCGATCCATCGCGCTCCCGGTCGACGCGATCGCCGCGATCAGCATCATCGGCTCGCTCGCGCTCTACGCCTATACGCGCCGACATAGAGAATCGAGGATCAGCCTCGACCTCGGCCTGGCGTACATGATCGTGAGCTCGGCCGGGATCGGGCTCCTCGTGCATTTCGGTGTGACCTATTCCGGCGGTCGGGCACCGGTGAACCGCCCGATGACGCCCGAGATCAGCTGGATCGGCGTGGAGATGCTGTTGTTCGCCGCGATCGTCCCGACGCGACCATGGAAGACCGTCGTGGCCGCGTTCGTTGCAGCGTCGATGAATCCCATCGGCATGCTGTTCGCGCGCGCGAACGGAACCTGGGATACCGGCAACGCGGCGAACGTGCTGCTGATGCATTACCCGGACTTCCTCCTCGTCGGCGTGGCGGGCGTCATATCGCACGTCGTCACGCAGCTCGGCCGGCAGGTCACGCGGGCGCGCGAGATGGGCAGCTATCGGCTGGGCGAGCTCCTCGGTCGCGGAGGCATGGGCGAGGTCTACAAGGCCACGCACACCATGCTCGCGCGGGCGGCCGCGATCAAGCTGATCAGGCCGGAGGCGTTAGGCGCCGCGAATAGCGACGGCGCCCAGCTCGCGGTGCGACGGTTCACGCGTGAGGCGGAAGCCGCGGCGAATCTGCGGTCACCGCACACCGTCGAGGTCTACGACTTCGGCGTGACCGAGGATCAGACCCTCTACTTCGTGATGGAGATGCTCGAGGGAATGGATCTCGAGACGCTCGTCAGTCAAAGCGGGCCGTTACCGGCCGCGCGCGTGATCTATCTGATGCGTCAGGTGTGCGAATCGCTCGGCGAAGCGCACGCGAAGGGGCTGGTGCACCGCGACATCAAGCCGGCGAACATCAACGTCGGCCAGGTCGGCCTCGAGTATGACTTCGTGAAGGTGCTGGACTTCGGGCTGGTGAAGGAGGTGAAGCGCCCCACCGCCGGCGACCCGCGGCTCACCGTCGAGGGGATGACGGTCGGCACGCCGACGTACATGGCGCCGGAGATCGCGCTCGACGAGGCGTTCGATGGTCGCGCCGATCTCTACGCGTTAGGTTGCGTGATGTACTTCCTGCTCACCGGGAAGGTGGTGTTCGAGTCCGACAACGTGATGCGGCTCCTGGTGAGGCACGTCGAGGAGAAGCCGGTGCCGCCGTCGCGGCGAACGGATCAACCGATCCCGCGCTCGCTCGACGACGCGGTGTTGGCATGCCTCGCGAAAGATCCCGCCGCGAGGCCGCCGAGCGCAGCGGCGTTGTCCGATGCGCTGGCCGCTGCCGAGGCGGATGTCGAGCCGTGGTCGCAGGAGCAGGCCGCGGCCTGGTGGAATTCCCGCGCGCGATCCAAGCCGCGTGAGGCGGCCGTCGTGGCATGACGCGCGCGTCGCTGAAGTCTACGGCCGGCCCACGACGCCGGTAAACGGGCCGATTTCCGTCCGACGCCACCACGCCCCGGTCTTCCGTTTCGTCGCGAGATCGGTGAACCAATACTGCCACAGCACCGTTCGAACGAGCGCCGGCCGCTTACCGGCGAACGGGTCGCGTTTGAACAGTCGCAGCACGGCGGGGCTTCCCTCGATGAGTCGCTTCTGCGCCTGCACGACCCACGGCGACTGCTGCCATGGGCCGAGCGACGCGAACCAGAGGTTCCACTCGAAGCGAGGTTGATACGGGGCATAGATGCCCGGATGCTCGCCCGGGTCTTGAGGCTTGTATCGGAACGGATAGGCGACCCAGAGCACTCCGTCCAGGCTTCCCTGGAACTCGATCTCGTAGCGCCCCTCGGTCATGACGGCGAAGAGCCCGTAGGCGTTCGCGATGCGGAACGGATCCAG
>DATCGG010000320.1:0-15636 GCA_036509075.1 Gemmatimonadaceae bacterium | reverse complement strand
GAGCCACTTCGCCGGCTTTGGCGTGCCCATGTCCGAGAGCCGCGATCGAATGGTCGAAGCCCTGGACTATATCCGTCGCGCGTGGACGAGCGACCGGTTCTCGTTTCATGGGCGTTTCTTCCAGGCCGACGACCTGGCACTCGCGCCCAGGCCAATTCAGCAGCCGCACCCGCCAATTCGAGTCGCGGCGAACAGCCCGGAGACCGCGGCGTGGGCCGGGCGCGAGGGGCACCCCGTCTTCTTTGCCTCCAACGTCAACCCGCTCCCGAAACTGCGTGAGCTGGTGCCGGTCTATCGGGGCGCGCGAGCGGAGGCTGGTTATGGAGCGCCAGGCGATGACCTGACACTGCTGATGCCATTGTACGTTGGCGACGACCGTCGACGCGTCGAGCGAGAGGTCGCACCCAGCGTAAGGCAGTTCACCGAGACCGCGGCGGCGGTCTTCCAGGGTCTGGTTGCGAGAGCGCCGGAAGCCGAGCGGCCAAGGCTGCAGGCGATCGTCGAGCAGCTCTGCGGGATGACATACCAGACAGTGAACGCCGTCACGGGGATCTTCGACACGCCATCGGCGTGTGTAGAACGGCTCCTCCAGATTCGAGAGGAGTTCAACCCCGGGAGGGTGATCTGCTGGTTCAACTTCGGCGGCCTCATCCCGCACGATCAGGTCGTGCGGAGCATGGAGCTGTTCTCGACGCGAGTACTCCCGCACGTATAGCGGGCACGCCCTCACACCCGCGCGAGAGGATAGAATTGGGTGTCGTCGGCGAGGATCCGGCAATCACCGGGGAGCCAGCTGGAAGAACGGGCGCTTGCCGCCTCAGTAAACCCGGTCGGGTGCGGCCCGCATAGCCGCAGTGAGTGGCTCGCGCATCAATGGTGCTCAGGTGACGCGCGGGCAAGCGGGGTGGTACCGCGGTGCGTGCGAATCGAGTCACCTGCCGCCCGTCGCCTGCCGCCTGTTTTCAGTGCGTCGTGAGTGCGCCCAGCTCCCGCACGACGTTCGCAAACGGGCTGTAGACAAACAGATTACCCGCCGAGCTGCCGCCCCAGAGCAGGCCCGCCAGCTTCACGTTCGTGCCGCTCACGACCTGGAACACGTCGGAGCCGCTATCGCCGCCGCCAACGCCCGCCGACACGAAGTTCTGGCACAGCTGCACGATACGGGTTCCCGCCACGCCCGTGTTCACGCACTTGTTGGTAAGGGTTCCCGCCGTCCAGCCGGTGGTGCGGCCAACCTTGTTGATGGTCGTGCCGACTGCCAGACAGCCGCCTAACGTCGTCGTACAGTCATCGGCCGTGATCGTGAACGAGCCGACGATCTCGAGGCTGTGGTTGTTCGCACCGCTTGTCCGCGCGATGCGCCCAAGCGCCTGATTCGCCCCGTTGACGTACGCCGCACGCGACGCGTCGCTGAAGCGGCAAATCCTGCCGCCACCGCAGTTCGTGTAGACCGGGTCCGCCACTTCCCTGGCGATGACCGTCCCGTTCACCGACTGCAGCGGCTGGAAGTACGGCGTGTTCTCGACGCCACCCTGCCTGCTCGTGCAGTGCGACGCCGTGATGAACGACTTCGTTCCCCCGGACGTCGCATTGAACCCGACGGAGCAGAGGAACCCGGGGAAGTTGATCTGCACACCGGCGCGGACTGGCCGATCGATGACGTTCTGCAGGGTCGCGACCTGAACGATCGGCTCGACCTGGTCGACGATCACCGCGTCGTCAGGCACCCCGAGGCGCTTGATGGCCGCGCGCACCTGGCCCGTCGTGCCAATGTTCGCGACCCCGATGTGAACGCGGTTCGTCGTCTCGTCGTTGTCGACGTAGACGGTACCGTTCACGCCGAAGGCACCATCGGTTGCCGCGTCCTGCCAGCGCTGGAGCTGCTGCCATCCATAGCGCCCCTCGCGAACGTGGAGTGCGGCCGCGGACTGGCCACGGGCCGCCATGTACGCGCCTAACGCGCGCTCCGCGGGTGCGCGGCTCGCGCCACGTGCGAGGTAGATCGTCGGCTCGCCGTTGCGGTCGATGAAGAAACCGCCGAAACCAGGGACCTGACGGTCGAGCTCGTCCACCGACGGCAGACCGCCGCCCTGCGCAGACCGCTGCGTGCTTACCGCAACGTCGCGCGGGTCAGGGGATATCGGGTTCGGCTGGTCCTGACAGGCCGAGATCACGAGGGCGACGCCGGCAGCCAGAGCCATGCGCATGGAAGGGGTACGGAGCATTACGGCAACCTCCGGGCGGTGCGAAGCTTTATGGGTCACTCGGCCCGGCTGCGTAAGCGCAGTCGGGCCGACATTATGCGGAACGGTCGGTCAAGCTGCTATACGGCGTTTACCCGCCTTGCCGGGCCATCTCACAATGTCACGAAAGGCAGAATAGAATTCGGTGTGGTCGGCGACGATCCGGCAATCACCGGGGAGCCAACCGGAAGAACGGGCGCTCGTCGCCTCAGTAAACCCGGTCGGGTGCGGCCCGCATAGCCGCAGTGAGTGGCTCGCGCATCAATGGTGCTCAGGTGACGCGCGGGCAAGCGGGGTGGTACCGCGGTGCGTGCGAATCGTCGAGCACGCGTCGCCCCCGTATGCGAGTACGAACGCATAACGAGGAGATGTCCCGTGCCATACCCGAAGGCTCGCGTCGGCGAGCGCACCGACAACGACGCCATCCCGTCGCGTCCATCGTTCCCAGTGCTCGAAGAGCAGGTGCTCGCCTACTGGCAGCGCAACCAGACCTTCGAGGCGAGCGTCGAGGCGCGCGAGGCCGGCCTGCACGGCGCGAACGAGTTCGTCTTCTACGACGGCCCACCATTCGCCAACGGGCTCCCGCACTACGGCCACCTGCTCACGGGCTACGTCAAGGACGTCGTCCCACGGTACCAGACGATGAAAGGCCGACGCGTCGAGCGTCGCTTCGGGTGGGACTGCCACGGCCTCCCCGCGGAGTTCGAGGCCGAGAAGCAGCTCGGGATCGAACACAAGAACGAGATCGAAGCGATGGGCGTCGCGAAGTTCAACGACGCGTGCCGCACGTCCGTGCTCCGCTACACCGAGGAGTGGCGCAACTACGTCACTCGTCAGGCACGATGGGTGGACTTCGACCACGACTACAAGACGCTCGACCTCCCGTACATGGAGAGCGTCATGTGGGCGTTCAAGACGCTCTGGAACAAGGACCTCATCTACGAGGGATTCCGTGTGCTGTGGTACTGCTGGCGGTGCGAGACGCCGCTGAGCAACACGGAAACGAAGATGGACGACGTCTACCGGGACCGGCAGGACCCGGCCGTCACCGTCGGCCTGCGCCTAACGTCCGATCGCCCCGAGCTCGCCGGCGTCGAGGCGCTCGTCTGGACGACCACACCGTGGACACTCCCCTCGAACCTGGCCGCCGCCGTCCACCCGGACGTCGATTACGTCGTGGTTCAGGCGCAGAACGGCCGCCGGTACCTGCTGGCCGAGGCGCGAGTCGGCGCGTACGCACGCGAGTTGGGGGAGGAGCCGGCCGTGCTCGCCCGGTTCAAGGGCACGGCCCTGGTCGGCACGCGCTACACCCCGCCCTTCGACTTCTTCTCCGGCAAGCAGCCTAACGCCCACCAGGTCCTCTCGGCCGACTATGTCACCACCGAAGACGGCACCGGGATGGTGCACATCGCGCCCGCCTACGGCGAGGAGGACAAGGTCGTCACGGACGCCGCCGGCATCGAGCCGGTGACACCCGTGAACTCGCGCGGCGAGTTCGACTCGCAGGTGCCGCCCTATCAGGGGCAGCACGTGTTCGAGGCCAACAAGAACATCATCCGCGACCTCAAGGCGTCGGGCGCTCTCGTCCGGCACGACACGTATCAGCACTCGTACCCGCATTGCTGGCGCTGCGACAGTCCGCTCATCCAGCGCGCGGTGAGCTCGTGGTTCGTGGCCGTCACGAAGTTCCGCGACCGCATGGTGCAGCTCAACCAGCAGATCCGCTGGGTGCCCGAGCACATCAGGGACGGCCAGTTCGGTAAGTGGCTCGAGAACGCCCGCGATTGGTCGATCTCGCGAAACCGGTACTGGGGGTCGCCGATTCCGGTATGGGTGTCGGACGACCCGAAGTATCCCCGCGTGGACGTCTACGGCTCGCTCGCCGAGCTGGAACGCGATTTCGGGGTGAAGCCTAACGACCTGCACCGTCCTGGCATCGACAACCTGACGCGTCCGAACCCGGACGATCCGACGGGCAAGTCCACCATGCGCCGGGTGCCGGAGGTGCTCGACTGCTGGTTCGAATCGGGGTCGATGACGTTCGCGCAGGTGCACTTTCCGTTCGAGCACAAGGAGTGGTTCGAGCACCACTACCCGGGCGACTTCATCGTCGAGTACAACGGCCAGACGCGCGGTTGGTTCTACACACTGCACGTGCTGGCGACTGCGTTGTTCGACCGGCCCGCGTTCCGCACGTGTCTGGCGCACGGCATCGTGTTAGGCAACGATGGGCAGAAGATGTCCAAGTCGCGGAAGAACTATCCCGACGTGCGGGAGGTGTTCGACCGCGACGGTTCGGACGCCATGCGGTGGTTCCTGATGGCGAGCCCGATCCTTCGCGGCGGCGACCTGATCGTGACCGAGGTCGGCATTCGCGATGCCGTTCGCGAGGCACTCCTGCCGCTCTGGAACACGTACTACTTCCTCGCGCTCTACGCGAACGCGGAGAACATGGACGGCGTGGTCCGAACGGACTCCGCGCACCTTCTGGATCGGTACATCCTGGCGAAGACGAACGAGCTGGTGACGGACGTCGAGTCACAGATGGACCGGTACGATCTCGCGGGCGCGTGCGCGACTGTCCGTGAGTTTCTCGAGGCGCTCACGAACTGGTACGTCCGCCGTTCGCGGGACCGCTTCTGGGCCGGTGAGCGGGACGCGATCGACACGCTGCACACGGTGCTCGAGGTGACGTGCCGAGTGGTCGCGCCACTCTTGCCGCTCACCTCCGAGATGATCTGGAGAGGGTTGACCGGCGGCCGGTCCGTCCATCTCACGGACTGGCCGCTCGTGGACTCGTTGCCTAACGACTCTGCCCTCGTGAGCGCGATGGACCGGGTGCGTCAGGTCTGCTCGGCCGCGCTCGCGCTACGGACGGCCAGCAAGCTCCGCGTGCGGCTCCCGCTGGCGACGCTGCGTGTCGCGGCGGCGGACGCCGAGCGTCTGCGGGAGTTCGTCGACCTCATCCGGGACGAGGTCAACGTGAAGAACGTCGAGCTCACGACCGACCTCGCCGCGCATGGTTCGTTCGAGATCACGGTGAACGCGCGCGTCGCGGGCCCGAGGCTTGGCAAGGATGTACAGCGTGTGATCAAGGCGGTGAAGGCAGGCCACTGGACGACGTCGCCGTCAGGCGCGGTGGTGGCCGATGGTATCGAGCTGCACGAGGCGGAGTACGAGCGACGGCTGGTGTCGAAGGACGCGGGCGCGGCGGCGGAGCTTCCGGGCAGCTCGGGGATCGTGTCGCTGGATACGACGGTCACTCCGGAGCTGGAGGCCGAGGGGCTTGCCCGCGACCTCGTTCGGGTGATTCAGCAGGCGAGGCGGGACAAGGGACTGGACGTGTCGGACCGGATTCGCCTAACGATCGATGCGCCATCCAGCGTGACCGCGGCCGCGCGGACGCACGAGGGCCTCATCCGGAGCGAGACGCTGGCGCTGGACGTTGGTTATGCCGCGACCGGGGATGGTGTTGGCGGGAAGGTTGGCGAAGGCGTGGATGTGAGAGTGGAGATCATGAAGGTGAGTTGAGTCCTAACGGTCCGCCTCGCCGATGTGTCGCGGTCTGTCCGGTTTCGGAGCAGGGTCACGTTCTCCCGCCATAGCCCTGCCCGAGTCGACCGGGCACAACGCAACTCATTCATCCGAGGCCACGATGAAACAGACTGCGCAATTGCTTGGCTCGTTCGCGTTCGTTCTTGCTGGATGCAACGCGGATACACCCCTCCAGGCTGATGGCCACCTCGCGCACGGCAGTGGGCTCGTGCTCTCGAGCCTGTCGCAAGCGACCAATGCCCACACGCTTGCCGCGCTTCGCACGCTCACCGCTCCGCTCCACGATCTCTCGAAGGCAGAGGCCGCGGGGTATGGTCTCTTCGTCTTGCCGCCGCTGACCGCCGCCGACGGATGCATCTCGAGCGCAGCCGATGGTGGAATGGGTTATCACTATACCCGCGGCAACAATCTCGCGGACGACGCGGTCACTCTGCTCGACCCCGAGTTCCTCGTCTACGCACCAAAGGACGGTCCGCGCAAAGACGGCGAAGCCAGGAGAAGGCTCGCCGCGTTCGACTACTTCATCCCCTACAGCCCGAAGTGGCCGGGACCCGACGATCCGAACTTCGAGCGGGCGCCAAGGCTGAAAGACTTCCCGACGATGAGCGACCTACCTGACATCGCCTTCGCTCCGTCGCGGTTCGGTGGGTGGATGTTCCACATCTGGCTGTGGGAGCACAATCCGGGCGGGATGTTCACGAACTGGAACACGTCGGTTCCGCGCTGCGAGGGGTCTGCGTTCTGACAACGGCAAGACCTAACGCGGATGAACCACGATAAAAACGATGAGCCAATCCGCGTCATCGTCGTGATCGTTGGTCATCCGCGTGAGGTCTTTGATGGTCTCAGTGGGACAATACTTCTGTCCACCCACCCAAGACTCAGTTGCTTGTTGCGGCACGGATGCGCAGCGCATCCGTGCCCGTCACCGCTATCGGTAGAAGAAGTATTCGGCCGAGTAGGCCACTCGGATCTCTTCGCCGATGACCGTTCCACCGGTCGCGGGTGCCTTGCCGCCGACGGTGTTCACGCGCTGGACGAACGTCACGCCGTTGAGGACGCCGGCTCCCGATGACTTTGCGGAGAGCGACAGCCACTGGACCGCGTTAGGGTCCACGGTGCAGCGGTCGATCACGGTGCCGACCGCCTTGCTGCCGCTGTTGGTTTCCCACGTCGGGCCCGGCGAGTGCGTGCCCACCGTGCTGCTGCCTTCGGCGTCTGACGACAACACAGCATTGGGGCCGTAGAGCTGCCAGCTCGTGCCGGTCCAGCGGTAGATCTGCACGCCTCGCGCGTAGACGTGGAAGACGAGCGTGCTTCCGGCAGGCGCGGCCAGGTTTCCGCACGTGCCAAGGTCCGGTTGCACACTGGCCAGGGCTTTCGGAAGACTCGGCTCCAGGGAGCGTGTTGCGTCGTCGGCACACGCGGCCAGAACAGCCGCGATGGCAAGCGTGACCAGCGTGGCAACCGCGGATGCGTATGGGCTTCTGCGGGTCGTTTTCATATTTGGTTCCTCGAACGCGGCTCAAGAGGCAAGTGACGTTGGTCGTGGGTCGTACCGCTCCCGCGAGGGTAGGCGTAGGCGCGGACTGAATGGAGCCACCCATTCGTGAGACTGCGCGGTTCCCGTTCGAGCGCGGACATTTCAGGGTGGTGTCCCGGTCGATGGGCGACTAACCTGTTCGTCTGCTAGTCGCGGCGTGCGCGTTCATCCTTCGACGAGGAGGCAGAGTGCTCTTCCACATCACCCAGGTTCACACTCCCGAGACGTGTCCGCGGGATGAAGGTGGGTCGAACTCGTTATTCAACCCCAACGTTCCCGGACTCAAGCTCATCGGCCGATACGGAGCGAACGCGCAGCACACGCTGTTCTACATCGTGGAAGCGGACGACGTGAACGCGATCCACAAGTTTCTCTGGCCGGGGTTCAGGAAATGCACGGCGACGGTGACGCCCGTGAGTGAAGTGCCCGTGCCGAAGGACTGATTGGCGTGGGACGGATGCAGGAGAAATCAGACGAAGCATCCAGAACAAAGGGAATCGGATCCAACGGAAACTGCTGATCACACGGATTGAATCCGTTGCATCAGCTGTTTCCGTTACATCCGCGATCTCTTGTCCGGATGCCGAACGGCCAGGACGTAGCTACCGGCGTTAGGCCACGAACACACTGTGCTAGGAGGCAATGGCAATGCGCGCTCGACACCTGTATGCCATGTTGTGCGTCCTCGGCCTGGCGCTGCCCAACGCCGCCTTCTGGCCGTGGCTCGCCACGCACGGGCTTGCGCCCCAGCGATTCGTGACCGACTTCCTTGCCAACGGCGTCAGTACGTTCTTCGGGCTCGACGTCATCCTCTCGGCCTGCGTGCTGGTTCTGTTCGTCGAGACCGAAGGTCGCAGGCTCGGCCTGCCCCGGCGCTGGCTTCCGATCGCGGCGGCTTGCCTCGTGGGTGTCTCACTCGGGTTGCCACTGTTCCTGTATCAGCGCCAGGTTCATCTCGATCGAGCCGCGGCCTAACGTGACTTCACTGGCGCGTCGAGGGAGAACGCTGCACGCACGTCGCGTAGGACACCCTCTGTGATGGCATTGGCGCGCTCGTTCCCCGCGCGCAGGACGTCCATGACATATGAGCGGTCGCGCGCGAGCTCGGCGCGCCGCGCACGAATCGGCCCGACAAGCGCTTCGAGGACGTCCTCCAGGCGCCGCTTGAGCGCCACGTCTCCGAGTCCCCCGCCCTGATAACGCGCTTTGAGCTCGGTCACCGTCGTTGCGTCCGGATCGAACGCATCGAGGTACGCGAAGACGACATTCCCCTCCACGCAGCCCGGGTCCGACGCACGAACATGACCGGGATCGGTATACATCGCGCGTACCAGCCGCCGGATCTCGTCGGTCGTGGCGGTCAGCGGAATCGCGTTGCCGAGCGACTTGCTCGCCTTGCGACCATCGACGCCCGGGAGGCGCGGTGTGCTCGAGAGCAGCGCCCGACACTCGGGCAGCACGGGCGTTCCCGTTAGGCGATTCACCCGCCGGACAATCTCGTTGGTCTGCTCGATCATCGGAAGCTGGTCGTCCCCCACGGGAACGAGCGTTGCACGGAACCCGGAGATGTCCGCGGCCTGGCTGACCGGATAACACAGGAATCCCGCCGGGATGTCGCGCTCGAAGCCGCGCAGCTCCACTTCCGCCTTCACCGTCGGGTTGCGCTCGAGTCGAGCGACCGTGACGAGGTTCAGGTAGAGCAGCGTCAGCTCCGCGAGGGCGCTCAGCCGTGACTGCACCGCGATCGTCGTCAGCGCGGGGTCTATTCCGACGGCGAGATAGTCGAGCGCGACCTCCGTCACGTGCCGAGCGACGTCCGCGGCGCGTCCGCTCGAGTCGGTGAGGGCCTGGAGGTCGGCGATCAACAGGGTCTGTGCACACTGGCCCTGAAGAGCGAGCCGAGAGCGCAGCGAGCCGGCGTAGTGCCCGAGATGGAGCGAGCCGGTGGGCCGGTCACCCGTGAGAATGACGTCGGTCGCGTCGGCGTGACTCCGGCGCTGTTTGGCACCTGAGCGCGAAAGAATGGTGGCGGACATTGGTGTGAAGCTCCTCGAAAAACGTGAGCGAGGTCGGCTCGACACCGGGCGAAACGGAAAGGGCCGCTCGATGACGAGCGACCCCGGAGTTGTGCGCAGCTGGATGGGCGTGCGCTAGCAGGCCGCTCGGGGAGAGGGCCACCGCCATGCCGTCAGCGAATGCGCGATCGAGCAAGTCATGCTTTTGAACGATAGCGCCCGTCGCCCTCGAGGTGAAGGTTTTCGGACATCACCTCACACCGAGTGACACGTGATGCCCAGACCGGCATGGCGACGCTGCTCGCGCGCAATCGGTGCGGCGCTCCTCGTGACAGGGAGCTTGCGACCGATAGCTGCCCAATCAAGCGACACGACCCAGCGGTCGCGCGCTCCGGTTTTGAGCGACACCGGATTTCGCTTCCACGGCTATTTGCGATCGGGCTTCGGTGTGGACGGCACCGGCAAGGGCCAACAGCCGTTCATCGCGCCACTCGCCGGCTCGAAGTACAGGCTGGGCAACGAGGCCGAGACGTACCTCGAAGCGCTGTTCGCCTACGACGCGAACTCGGAGGGAGACAATCCCGGTTACTTCGACGCGCAAGTCCGATTCGCCTACGTGGCGCCGACGTCGCAGTCCAACACATTCGCCACGACCTTCTCGCTCCGTGAGGCGTATGCGCTGGCGCGGCGGGTATGGGCGGCGCAGCCGAACGCCACGTTCTGGGCCGGGGCACGCTTTTACGACCGCTACGACGTGCACCTCACCGACTTCTGGTTCCGCGATCCGAGCGGCTTTGGCGGCGGCGTCGAAGACATTGCACTCGGCCGCAGTACGAAGTTTGCGGCCGCGTGGATCGGCGGTACGCAGGACCAGCTGGACCCGAACGGCACGGTGCCAAAGGAAGACTTGTTCCGTCTCAACAAGAACACGCTGGACCTGCGCCTCTACAACTTTGGTGTTGGCCGCGCCACGGGTTCCGTCGCCGTCGACCTCTCGTACTTCAAGGGCGACGAGGTGAGCACGGGGGGCGGCGCGCCGATCAGAGCAGAGGACAGCTTCGGCGCGTCAGCCACCGCCGTATTCGACTGGCCGTTCACGGGAGGACGCAACCGGTCCGTGGTACAGTACGGCTCGGGCGCCGCCTTCGACTTTCGATCCATCCTAACGACGCCCGCTGGCCGGACGTTCTCCCCTGGCGAGACGGTGCGCTTCAACGACGTGTGGCAGTTCCGGGTCCTCAACGACTTCCTGCTGGACCAGCGAGGGCCGTGGGCGCTGCAGGCGTTCGCTCTCTACCAGGAGCTCGAGAACGGTGCCGCCACCGACAGTCGGATTCATTGGGCGTCTGTCGGGGTCCGCCCTGTGCGTCAGCTCGGGCGGTTCTTCTCGCTGGCAACCGAGGCCGGCTACGACTACACCGTGCAAGGCGACCAGCCGGGCGGCTCGTTGATCAAGCTGACGCTGGCTCCGCAGATCACGCCTGCCTTCAAGTTTCTCAGCCGTCCGTCGCTGCGCGCGTTCGTGACCTGGGCGCACTGGTCGGACTCGTTCCGCGGCAGCATCGCTTCGGCGACGAATCCGAACGCCGTCCACGGCAGCGCGATCGGCGTGCAAATGGAGACCTGGTGGTAGCCGTTCGCGTTTGGCACCTGATGTTGCTTCTAATCGCGACGAGCAGTTGCGCGACGGCGACGCCTCGGGAGTCATCCGCTCGGGAGTCATCCTCTGCAGCGAAGCCCAGGGTGGTTGTTACCGCCGATCCCGAGCTCGACGACTCGAATTCCCTCGTCCGCTATCTGCTCCACAGTCCGGACTTTCGAACCGAGGGGCTGGTCTACGCCAGCAGCGGCTTTCACTGGAAGGGCGACGGCACGGGGAAGAAATGGTCCGTGCCCAACCGCGAGTATTTCCGCTTCGGGCTCAACCTGTGCCCGTGCACGTCGTGGCGCTGGGGGCCTAACGAGCGCTTCATCGACGACGCCGTGGAGACCTACGCGCAGGTCTACCCGAACCTCCGCGTGCATGATCCGAGCTACCCCACACCGGCCGAGCTGAAATCGAAGATCCGGTGGGGGAACGTCGAGTTCGATGGTGACATCTCGAAGGACACCCCTGGCTCCGACCTGATCAAGGCGCTGCTGTTGGACGACGAGCCGGGCCCGATCTACCTGCTGGCCTGGGGTGGACAGAGCACCATCGCACGGGCGCTCAAATCGATCCAGGACCAGTACAAGGGCACGGCCCAGTGGGACGCGATCTATCAGAAGGTCTCACAGAAAGCGATCCTCTCGCCATCAGGCGACCAGGACGACACGTACGCGACGTACATCCGCCCCAACTGGCCTAACGTAAGGTCCTTGCCGGTCGGCGTGGGCGGTGTCGCATTGGTCTACGGCGCCGCCGCCACGGTGAGCGCGGAAAATGTCGGCTACTACAGCGTGGACTGGACAAGGGACCACATCTCGAGTCGCGGCCCGCTCGGCGCGTTTTACCGCGTCTGGGGCGATGGCAAGCAGATGGTGAAGGGCGACATCTTCGACTACTTCGGCTTGTCGGGGTACTCCGTCCCTCAGCTCCGCTCGATGGGCTACATCGTGTGGACGCCGCCGCGGCCTAAGGGCGAGTTCATCGGCGAAGGGGACACGTTCACCTACCTGAACCTGATCGACAACGGACTGCTCGGATACCAGGACGGAACGCAGGGCGGCTGGGCAGGCCACGTCGTCATGCATGCGGCACCGGGCGACAGCACTCGGCGCGTCGGTCAGCCCGCTCCGACGTTCACATACGAGGATTTCCTGAAGAGCGTCGAACGGGCCGCGGCCGCTGGCGATGTCAGTCCCGCCGCGCGGCCGCCGTCACCCAACCCGAACTTCACGCCCGCCACGCAGAATGCGCTGGCCGCTCGCATGGCGTGGTCGGTGACGCCGACGTACGCCGCCGCCAATCACGAGCCACACGTGACGCTGCGTGGGAGCTCGCGGATCGACGCTCGTCCCGGCACGACGGTTCGTCTCGAGGCGATGACGTCGGATCCCGACGGCAACGCGGTCACGGTGAAGTGGTGGCGATGGAAGGACGTGGATACGTATCCGGGTGACGTTAGGCTGTCGGACGCCGCATCCCATGCGGTGAGCGTGCAGGTCCCGGCCGACGCGGCCGCGGGACAGACGATCCAGCTCGTCGTCGAGGCAACGGACAACGGGACGCCGGCGCTGACGCGGTACCAGCGGGTGGTTGTCACGATCACCCAGTGACAATCGGGGCCCGGCAGTGGCAACGCCGACCCGTGGCATAACGAGCAAACGCCCAGCCACCTCTGGCTGGGCGTTTGTGTTCTCGTGGAAGTCTCGTTAGGGAATGTAGATGACCTGCGCCTCAGGCGTGATGAACCATCCCACGAACGCCGGCGCCGCGTACTGGACGTTGACGCTCTGGCACGGCGGCTTCGGCAGCCAGTGGTTCGCTGGCGCCTGTACTTCGCACACCGTGTAGGTGCCGGCCGCCCCCAGCTTCATCGCCACACGACCCGGCCGAGGATCGTAGTCGTTTGGCCCGTTGTCGTCGATAGACGTCTTGCTCAAGCTGCGCTGATACTGAACGGTGAACTTTGCACCGGCCAGCGGCACGTAGTTGTTGTTCGCGTCCACGACGCCTTCGGTGACGCCCCAATTCATGCTGTAGGGGAAGTAGTTCGCAAACTGGCCGCCCTGGCCGATTCCGCCCCAGTTGATGACGACCTTGTGGCACGGCTGGCCCGCCGGCATCACGAGACCGGTTGGCGCCGAGGTCTGGCAGACGGTCCAGGTTCCCGGGTGAGGCAGGCTTCTCTGCAGACCGCCATCGAACGGATCACTATCGGGCCACTGGTTGTCGGTCACCGCACCGCCCTGGCCGAGCGAATCCTTCACCGTGAAGGCAGAACCTCCACCCGCGAGCGTGCCGACGTTGGTCACGGCGGACCACTGGATGTACGGCGGGCGCGGGTTGAAGAACGTGAAGGCGAGCTGGCCGCCGGGGCTCAGATAACCCGAGAAGCACTGGGCGCCCGCCGCCGGAGAGCCGAAGCCCTGTGCGAAGCCCGTCTGACACACCGTGTACGGCCCTTCGGCCATCCCGACGAGAGACACCTTGCCGTACGCCGGATCGCTGTCCTCCGGGTAGCTGTTGTCGTAGAACAGATGGTCATAGCCGAACGCGCCAGTGACCTCGAACATCGCGTCGGGATACTTCACGATGGCGTTGTTCTCGTCCACGATCTTCCAACTGATGGTGGCCGGTGGGATCTGGCCGATACCCCCGCGCAACGCACTCGCCGTCGTGGGCTTGGCGGTGGGTGACGTGGGCTGATCCTTGTCGCACGCCGCGAGCATGCTCACGGCGAGGAGTGCGCCGACGGCTCCGGCCTGACGGCGACGGGCGGTGGACAGCAGCGTATCGAACATGGTAGGAATCCTCGTTGATGTCGGTGGTGCTTGGTCCGGCATCGCGCAGTCGTGCGCGGCGGGTCGGATCAAGCGCCGACAAGAAAACGAGGCGGAGTAGGCTGGAGATCACCACGGGCAACGGACCGCCCGGGTGATCCGCAGGTGATTCACATGCAACGCTGGACGGCGCAAGGGTGCCCTGCACGGGTGGCCCTTCTACGATATGATAGTCCTGGTCGTTCACTCATCGTTCGCCCGCGCTTCTTCTCCCTCGAGCTTTCGTGCGACTTCCCTCCCCTACGTCAGTCTTCCTGCTCGCGACGGCGACGCTCGCGATGCCCGCCGTCGCACAACAACGCACCGGCGCTCGCGCGACCGGGGCGTACGTGCCCGGCGCAACATGGGAACGGCGTGACCCCGCGGCGGCCGGCTTCGACCCCGCGCGCCTGACCGAGGCGATTCAGTTCGCGATCCAGGCCGACGCGAAGGCGCCGCGCGACATGGAGGTCGCGCACTACCAGTCCTTCGGGGCTCGCGAGCCGTATGGTCAGGGCATCGGCCCGTTCAAGCCGCGCGGAGAACCGACCGGCGTCATCCTGCGCGGCGGCTACGTCGTCGCGACGTGGGGAGAGCCCGATCGCGTGGACATGACGCACAGCGTGACGAAGAGCTTTCTCTCGTCGGTGGTAGGCGTCGCGTTCGATCGCGGCCTCATCCCCTCCGTGCGCGACACGGTCTGGAAGGCGATGGCGCCGATCTATCGTCTCCGGCTCCAGGCTCCGAGCGAACCCGGAACGACCGCGGGCGAATCGTATTTTCTCGACCCGTTCACGACGCCGCACAATCGAGAGATCACGTGGGATGATCTCCTGCGACAGACGAGCGATTGGGAGGGCACGTTGTGGGGCAAGCCCGATTGGGCCGATCGCCCCTCGCAGGATCCGGCCGAGTGGCGCACGCGCAAGCGCGCGCAGCCAGGGACGACGTACGAATACAATGATGTGAGGGTCAACGTGCTCGCGCTCGCGGCAACGAACGTCTGGCGTCGCCCGCTGCCGGAAGTGCTGCGCGACAACATCATGGATCCGATCGGCGCGTCCGCGTCGTGGCGGTGGTTCGGCTACGACAACGCCTGGATCACGCTGGATGGTCGGCCCGTGCAGGTCGTGAGCGGCGGCGGCCACTGGGGCGGCGGGATGTTCATCAACGCGTGGGACATGGCGCGCTTCGGCCTGCTCACGCTGCGTCGCGGGATGTGGGGCGACAAGCGCATCCTGAGCGAGGCCTGGGTGAAGATGGCCCTCACGCCGACGGTGCCGCAGCCAACCTACGGGTTCATGAACTGGTTCCTGAACACGGACCGGAAATGGATGCCGAGCGCGCCGCCTAACGCCTTCGGGCATGTGGGGAATGGGACGAATCTCGTGTTCGTGAGCCCGGATCAGGATCTGGTCGCGGTCGTGCGGTGGATCGATAACCCATCGATCGATGCGTTCCTGGGCAAGCTGCTCGGCGCAGTCGTGAAGTAGGGCGGGCGCCAGACCGACGGGCATGCATCCAGAACGAGGGGTCGACCGCATGAGCGGCATGAGCAGCATGCTTTACATCGTGCTCTACCGGGAAGCTCCCTTTCACCACGAGCCGAATGAAAAAGGGGGGACTGCCGCTCGGGACGCTACCATCCCGAAAAGCCGTTCCCCTTTTTCATTTAGCTCGTTGCACGCGGAGTCTTCGTCGACCTGGGTGGATGCCCAGTATGCTGCTCATTTCGCTCATGCGGTCGACCCCTGGGTTCTGGATGCCGGACGGCGGGCACGCATCTAGGACGAGGGTCGGAGCGATGGCTCAACCA
>DATCGG010000319.1:0-8820 GCA_036509075.1 Gemmatimonadaceae bacterium | reverse complement strand
CTGCTCCCACTTGGTGCGGCCGCCGTCCAGAACTCGCGCGTTCTTGAACCCGAAGAGTTGGAAAATCCAGAACGCGTACGTGGCCCACCAGTTGTTCTTGTCGCCGTAGAACACGACGGTCGTTTTCTCGTCGATACCCTTCGATCGCAGGAGCTCCTGAAACTGTTCGCGGCTCACGTAGTCACGAACCACCGCGTCGTTGAGGTCGGCGTGCCAGTCGACCTTCTGGGCGCTCGGAATGTGGCCCATGTCGTAGAGCAGCACGTCCTCGTCGCTCTCGATGATCCGGATCGACGGGTCATTGAGATGGGCGGCGAGCCACTCCGTACTCACGAGCATTTCGGGGTGAGCGTAGCCCTTTTGATCGATCGCGGGCAAGCTGCCAGGCGTTGCTGTGGCGGCCATGGTGTCGTCCTCCTCGTGGAGGTGATGCGTCGCGCAGCGAGCCCGGCTGCGCGCCTAACGTGGCCGACCCATCGGCTTCGACTCTCGGGCGTCGGCCATGCCGTGAGCCGTAAATGATAGCCGTCTAATCGTGCGGGCTCCACCCCGTGTTGCCGGCGCGGCTAGCTTAATCGCTCATGGGCCAATCCAATCCGGGTGCCATCAACGAGCCGCAGATGGAGCCGTATCGGCGGCACGTCCTCGTCTGCACCGGAGGATTCTGCTCGCCCGAGCGCGGCGGCAGAGCGCTCTACAGCCTGCTCGCGCGGCTGCTCGAGCGAGAAGATCTGTTGTTCGGGCCCAGTCGCGTTAAGCGCGGCGAAACGCCCTGCCTGGGCGTTTGCGCGGGAGGGCCGATTGTCGTGGTGTATCCCGAAGGCGTGTGGTATGGCCACGTCACACCGGCACTCCTGGAGCGAATTGTCGTCGAGCACCTGCGCGACGGCCGAGTGGTGGAAGAGGCGGTGTTTCACCGCCTCTCCACCAACCACGACGCCACGTAGCTCGAGCCGGCCTCCTTCGAGTCTGGGCTACGCCGCGAGCGCCTCGAGGCGCGCCACACGCTCTTCCGTCGACGGATGCGTCGAGAAGAGTGACGCGATACCGCCGCGGTAGGCAGCCAGCGGATTCACCTGCGCCAGCGGCGCAACGGCCGGGGCGACGTTCATCGGGATCCGATGCGCCGCCGTGTCGAGCTTCCGCAGCGCGTTCGCGAGCGACCGGGGGCGGCCGCTGATCTGGGCGCCCACCGCATCAGCCTTGAACTCGCGCTGACGACTGATCGCGAACTGGATCAGCATCGCCGCGATCGGCGCGAGGATCGCCATGGCGATTCCCGCGACAGGATTCGAGTTCTCGTCGTCGCGCCCGCCGAAGAACAGCCCGAAATGCGCGAGATTGCTGATGGCGCCGGCAAATGTCGCGCTGATCGTCTGCAGCAGCATGTCGTGGTTCTTGATGTGTGCAAGCTCGTGCGCGAGCACGCCCTCGAGCTCATCGCGAGAAACCAGTTGCAGAATCCCTTCCGTCACTGCCACCACGGCATGCTGCGGATTGCGCCCCGTGGCGAACGCATTCGGCTGGGCGTGCGGAGCGATCGCCAGCGTCGGCATCGGCAGTCCCGCGCGCTGGCGCAGCCTGTCGACCATAGCATAGAGCTCTGGCGCCTCCTGCTCGCTGACGACGCGAGCGCCGTACATTCGCAGCACCATCTTCGACGACGCGAAGTACATGACGAAGTTCATGAGCCCGGCGAACACGAACGCGAGCACCATACCGCTCTGCCCACCGAAGTAGCCTCCGATCGCGACGAACAGCGAGGTGAGCCCCGCGAGTAGCACGAAGACCTTGAGGTTGTTCATATCGATCCCCACCTGCCTGAGGTCCAAACGCGAAAGGCGAGCCCTTCGCGCGTCGGGCACAATGCCCGCCAATCGCGAAGGTCTCGCCTAGTCTTGTGGACCCGATCGAACCGTGCCCCGCATGCTGCAGGGCAGTCCTGACGACTCGATCGCGCGGGGTTTCCCCGCGTAGCTACTCCCCTTCTCAGCCTAATTTATACCCGGGATAGGCTCGAAGTTCCAAACTGCCTCCTATCGCCCGTCGCCCGTCGCCCCGTCGCCCCGTCGCCCGTCGCCTGCCGCCCGTCGCCTGCCGCCTGTCGCCTGTCGCCCGTCGTCACTTGTTGATTTCCTCCTCAAGGACACGCATGTGCCGGGGCCAAACATGTCGCGCGTAGCGACGAAAGTTCGCGTATGCGGACGGTGAGGAGCTGAGAAAATCCGCCAGGCGGCGGTGACCCTTGAGTACGTTGCACCCCCCGCAGGCCGTCACTAAGTTGCCTCCCGACCGGTCCCCACCCCTCACCCGCGGCTGTACGTGATCGATCGTCAGCTCGTCGGCGGCGAACACCTCGCCGCAGTACACGCACCGGTGACCGTCGCGCGCGAAGACTTCTTCACGCTTCAATGACCGATCCTCTCAACTCGCGACGCCTCATGATGGGCGCCGCCCGTCGATACCTGCTCGACTCGCTCGATCGCGGGCGGGACGAGCCTGTCGACGAGCCACCCCGTCTCACTCCCCGAGCCATCGACCAAACTCGCATGTCCCGCTCCCGTGATCGTATTCTCGCCAACCTCGATGAGATGTACCGCGAGGCGTTCGAACGCGCCAAGGCCTCCGGTGACTCCGCCCAGATGGCGACCCTCGACTTCGCGTACCGCCGCGAACAGCTCTATTTCGAGATCCTGCTGGACGTACGTGACGCCCTCGAGCGACGATGAACGCGCTGCGCATCTGCGCGGTCGCAGCACTGATCTCAGGCGTGGTCGCCGGCTGCGAATCTCGAGGCGGGAGCGCGTCGGTGGATGACAAAGGAGCTGCATCCGGAGAACCGGTGACGCTCGCCGTCGTCAACGCGCGCGTTTGGACCGGTGACAGCGCTCGCCCATGGGCCGAGGCGTTCGCCGTCCGAGGCGAACGAATCGCGACCGTCGGCTCGAGCGCGGCGGTTCGAAAGGTCGCGGGCACCGCCAGGGTGATCGACGCAGCCGGGCGCATGGTCGTGCCGGGATTCATCGACTCGCACGTCCACTTCATCGACGGCGGCTTCGGGCTCTCGTCCGTACAGCTTCGCGACGCCAAGACGCCCGCCGAGTTCATCGCTCGGATCAAGGCATTCGCTGCGACAGTGCCTCCCGGCGCGTGGATCACCGGCGGCAATTGGGATCACGAGCAATGGGGCGGGGAGCTTCCACGGCACGACTGGATCGACTCCGTTACGCCGAACAATCCCGTGTGGATCAATCGGCTCGACGGACATATGTCGCTCGCGAACGCTGCAGCGCTGCGCGCCGCCAGGATCACTCGTGCGTCGCGCGAGGTGGCGGGCGGAACCATCGTCCGCGACGCTCGAGGTGAGCCGACCGGTGTCCTGAAGGACAACGCGACGGATCTCGTGAATGCCGTCATGCCCAACCCGCCCGCGGAGCTCGAGGATCGCGCGCTCGACACGGCTATGGCCTACGTCGCCGCGCAGGGCGTCACGTCGGTAGTCCACATGGGCACGTGGCGCGACCTCGCCATCTTCGAGCGCGCGCACAAGGCAGGCCGCCTCAAGACCCGTATCTACGCGGCAGTGCCGCTCGCAACGTGGGAGCAGCTGCGCGACACGGTGGCGGCGCGTGGGCGCGGCGACGCGTGGCTCCGGATCGGCGCCCTCAAGGGCTTCGTCGACGGATCGTTAGGCTCGCACACGGCGGCGATGCTGCAGCCATTTACCGACGCGCCATCGGATACGGGATTGTTCGTGAACACCCACGAGCATTTGTATGAATGGACGTCGGGTGCTGACAAGGCCGGACTGCATGTGATCGTGCATGCCATCGGTGACCGAGCCATCCGCGACCAGCTGGATATCTTCGAGCGAGTCGAAAAGGAGAATGGCCCGCGTGATCGGAGGTTCCGCATAGAGCACGCGCAACACATCGCGCCGCCCGACATCCCGCGCTTCGCGAAGCTTGGTGTCATTGCGAGCATGCAGCCGTATCACGCGATCGACGACGGTCGCTGGGCCGAGAAGGTCATCGGGCCCGAGCGGTCGAAGACGACGTACGCATTTCGATCGCTTCGCGACGCCGGCGCAACGCTGGCGTTCGGAAGCGACTGGTTTGTCGCACCGCCCACGCCACTCGAAGGGCTCTACGCCGCGGTGACTCGCCGCACGCTCGACGACCGAAATCCCACTGGCTGGATTCCCGAGCAGAAGATCTCCCTCGAGGACGCGTTGCGCGCCTATACGCGAGGCGCCGCGTACGCGACGTTCACCGAGAAAGAGAAGGGAGTGATCGCACCGGGTACGCTGGCGGACTTCGCGATCATCGACCGCGACCTCACGAAGGTCGCCCCCGAGGCGATTCGCGACGCCCACATCGCGCTGACCGCGGTCGGCGGGCGGGTAGTCTACGAACGAAAAGCCCCGGAGTAGATCCGGGGCTCGAGACCGTCAACGCCCGCCGCCTAACGGCGGCGTCGAATCCATCGCCGCCGCGCGCCGCGCACAGACCGCAGCCAGCTCCCGCAGCGGCGCGTCGGCATCCCGCCACAGGTCCGCCAAACGCCGGCACTCGCGGGCCGCTCCCACGCGATCGCCCGCGCGTTCGCTCGCGCGTGCCATTCCGAGTGCAGCGAACCCGACGAACGGCAGCTCCTCGGGCGCCCCGTTGCCGAGCGTCGCGTAGCAACGGACCGCGTCGGCGTAGCGGCCCGCGGCGGCAAGGAGATCCGCGTGAAAGAGTCGGTCCATCGGCTCGAAACCGGGAACGCGGTCCAGAGGGGACGATGCGATTTGTTCGAGCATGCCCAGTGCGCGTGCCGAATCGCCGGAAGCGGCCGCGATTCGCGCTCGCAAACTCGTGGCGAGGGCCACAGCAATCGGCGGCGTTTCCGAGTCAGGCTCCGCAATCGACGCGAGCTTCGCGGCGGCTTTGGAGGCCGACACTGTGTCTCCGACGCGCAACGCGATCAGCCCGAGCCAGTGTTGACGCAACAACGCGGAGGTACGAGTGCGAGCGAGGGCGTCGGACGACTGATCCGGGTCATGGAGGTACGAAGGCTGCCAGTGCTCCACCTCCATGCGGGTTTGGGCAATCACGCTCGAGTCGACAGGCGAGCCAGGAATCGCGACCATGATCGAGCGTGCTTCGACGTCGGAATCGACGTCGGCCTCTTGTGCCTCGTCCAGGTGCTTGAGGGCCGCACCGAACCGCCCGCGCGCGGTCGTCGCGTATGCCGCCAGACGATGCCCGTAGGCGGCGAGATCCCCGGGGACGTCTTTCGTGAGCAGCTGCGCGGCGAATCGTTCGGTGTCTTCGGGATCGACCGCCGCCAGGATCTCGCGGGCGCCAGCCCCCGCGCGCGCCGCGCTCGCGCGTTGGAGTCGCTGACGATCGACGCCGCTGAAACCCCGCACGTGGAACGCGAGACGCGCGACGAAATCGTCCGTTGCGTATTCCCGCGTCTGCGTGAGCCAATGATCGAACTCGAGAGAATTGCCCCGAAGCGCTTCGATGCGCGCCAGGTGGACCAGCGCTTCGACATGCCTCGGGTCGAGCTCGACGACCCTGATGAACGCCTCACGCGCCTCGCTCGCCGGACGACCGCGCAGCCGGTTGAGGTGGAACAGCGTTTCGCCCAGACCGAACCACGCGTCGGCGTCGGTCGGATAGTCGAGCGTTAGGCGCGTGTACGCCCGCTCCGCTGCCGCGACGTCGCCAGACTGCCGCGCCGCTGCTGCGGCAAGGACCCGACGATAGTGGTCATCGAGCCGCTGGCCCGATCGGATGGCGGCGGCCGCTGCGTCACGCGCGCCGGCGTCGTCCCCGACGAGTTCGGCCGCGTGGCTCATCCTATAGTAGGCGAGCGCGAAGCCGCTATCGTGACGCACCGCGTCGCGAAGCGCGTCGATCGCGGCGGAAAACCGTCCATTGCCAATATGCTGCTCCGCGGCGAAGTACGCCTTCGCTGCCGGGAGCGAGCTCGAAGAGTTTGCGGCGGCCCGCGCGAGCGTGCCTCGGCTACCTGGGAATCGGCCGGCGAGCAATTCCGCCGCGACGCGATCGACGACCTCGAACATCTCGTTCGCCGAGCCTTCCGCGCTGGCGCGAGCGTACGGTGGTTCAACGTGATTGCGGTCGTGCATCGTGGCGGTCACGCGCAAACGCCCGCCAATTTCGACCAGGCGACCAACCACGAAGAGCCGCGCGCCGAGCCGCTCTGCGATGCGCGCCGCGCTCGTCAGGTCGACAACCACCGAGTCATTCGATTGCGAACGAGTCGCCGGCTCGGACTCGCTCGACACGGAGACCGCCGTGAGCCCCGTGCCCCCGTCGAGGGAAGCCGTGAGCAGCTCCGCTGTCGCACGTGACAGCTGCCCAGTCAACGCAGTGGCGCGACCGTCGAAGGGGAAGACCGCGATGGTCGCCGGCATATCTGGCGGTACTTCGCCCATGGCCGCTGTCGGCCCGAAAAGGCGAGACCGCCCGCCAAGGGCGAACACGATGACGTTTGCGACTGCCAGGCAGACGATGGCGAATCGCCGAGGATTGATGCGCGGCGTTACCGCGCGCAGCGCCTTGCGGACCTTCGACGCCTCGGGTTGGGAGGGTTGTTGGACAGCGCTGGATTCGACCGACCCTTTGGGGGCCGGCTCGGTCGCAAGAATCTCGATCTCGCCGCTGGTGATTCCTAAGCCGTTGCCGTTCCCCGCTCGCAGGCGGAGCTGCGCAACCAGCAGCCGCATCTCGGGGCCAACGTCCGCATCGAGCTCGCTCCGAATCAGGCGCTCGAACAAGTGCGCGTGCCGGAGCGCGCCAGGGACATCTCCGGCGTCTGCGAGCGCTCGCACGAAAGCGACGGCATACCGTCCGCTCAGCGGGTCGAGTGCCGCGAGGTGTCGTCGCCAGGCGGCCGCGATCTCGAAATGGCCGTCCCTCGTCGCGCGTTCCGCCAACGTATCCAACGTCTCCGCGTGGACCCTGGCGAGCCGTTCGCGCTCGGTCTCGAGCCACCGCTCGAACTCAGTCAGCCCAGGTACGTTGAAACCGTCGAGAAATGGCCCGCCGTATCGCGACACCGCGCTCTCGAGCGCGCCTTCCGCAATGGCCTTCTCGTACGCCCAGACGTCGACGGTGATAGTGTTCGGGTCGAGCCGTAACGCGGGACCCGAAGCCGCGAACACGTCGGGTGACAACGCGCGCCGCAGCGAGAAAACGAGCTGCTTGAGATTGTTGCGAGCGCGTTCGGAGTCGAGCTCCGGCCAGAGGAGGGCGAGCGCACGATCCCGTGGCAAACCGTCATCGCGCGCCGATGCCACGAGTGCCAGGAGGGCCAGAGCCCGTCGTCGGCCGGCGGCGCCGGTCAGGGCACCGTCAGACGAAAGAACAACCGCGCCGCCGAGGATGCGAAGATGAAGCACGCAGGCGAGTGAGTGCGAGACCGATGTTTGTTTTTCAGCGAGCGACGCAAGAGAACGGTTAGCTTAGCAGTTTCACAGGTAGTGCGCTAGAGCACAAAATGACCGATCTGAGGTCTCGATTACCTTTCGACTAACTTTAGGCTAACGTTCGACCGTTATCATGCCCGTCGTAGTGCACTTGGGTGCGATGAGTTACCATAGGTCGCTGCCGGGGACGGTTCGACGTCCTGGACCGGCGCGTAGCGAAGTTGGCCCGCGGGTGTCCCGTGTTCGAGAACCACGAAGATGCTGGCTCTAGACAATCGGCTTGAGACCGGTGGCACTCGTTCGCGCGCGAGACTCTGGGGGGTCGCGTGGTCGGCTGTTCTGCCCTGTGCTTTTCTCGCTCTTGTAGCAGCAGCGTGTTCGCGTCCGGACCTCGGTGCCGCTGAACCGCAAAAAGTCACTGGCAAGGCATCGTCCGGCCAGGTTGGACTTGCTCACCCGAGCGCAGAACCCGTTGATTCGGCCAAGCGGCTGTCGAGGGCACCGTCCGACACGACCATCGAGGACCTTCTGAAAGGCCAGACCGGATTTTGTACGGGCGTCCCGGTTCCAGCGGCTACGCTGCGTCCGGACACCGCGCTTGGATCGGTCCCCGCAGCAACGCCCGTTTACTGTCCATTCCCGCGATAGCGTTCGGATCTTCACCTAACGCGATGCACACGGGGGTGTCTGGCACTGCGCCAGACACCCCCGTGTGCATCGCGATCGTGTTGTTGTTCCTACCTGCCCTTCGTGCTGACTCTCAGCGAGTAGGTGCCCGAGTTTGACTGGTTAGCTGTATCCGTAACCGTGAGCTTGACCGTGAACGTGCCGGAGGCGCCATACGTATGCGTCGCTGTCAAGCCAGCACCCGACGCGCCATCGCCGAAGCTCCACGAGTATTGCACGATGCCGTGATCGTCTGAGGAACCGCTACCACTGAAGGTGCAGGCCAGCTTCCGGCAAGAGACGCTGATGACCGCGGTCGGTAGCTTATCGACCGGCGGGGGCGTCTCCGTCGTTCCACTCCCTCCCGAGCCTGACCCGGTGTAGAGCAGCCGGTTTGGCGATGCGCCGTCGAGGCCGGTCACCACTCCCGCGGTTGCGGCGCCGATCAACGCGCTCGCGACGGCAGACGGCGAAGCGGATCGATTGGTTTCCAGGTACAACGCGGCCGCTCCGGCGGCGAGCGCCGCGGACCCTGAGGAACCAGTTGCGACCGTCACGCTGTTGTCGCCACCGCTCGACGTCGAGTAGACATTCGCGCCAGGCGCAAACATGTCGACGCATGCCCCACGCATCGACCACGAGGCCATTCCGTCCCCTGAACCCGTTGAGCCGACCGTAATCACGCCCGGGACGCTCGCTGGCGAATA
>DATCGG010000318.1:0-3006 GCA_036509075.1 Gemmatimonadaceae bacterium | reverse complement strand
GTGGGCGCACCCGCCGCGACTCATGAACAAGGAGTGGATTGGCGAGCGGGTCGCGACGCCGCCGATCGAGCGCGTGCTCGGCAACGTGATCCTCGACCGCGACGACGTGTCGTGGGGGCCTAACGCGACATTCAAGTACCCGCGGTACGGCGGTACGGGCGAGCTGTTCGACCGCATGCGTCCGTACGTCGAGGATCAGCTGCGCCTCTGCTCGTCCGTTGCCTCGGTGGATGTGGAGCGCAAGCGGGTCCGCTTGCGTGACGGTCGAAACGAGCCGTACGACCTCCTGCTCTCGACGATGCCGCTCGACGTTCTCGTGGCGTCACTCGATGGCGACGTGCCGGACTGCGTTCGTACGCAGGCCGGTCGGCTTCGCCATTCCGGTTCGTATATCGTTGGCGTCGGCATCGAGCAGGAGTGTCCGTCGTCCAAGTGCTGGATGTACTTTCCGGAGGCGAACTGTCCGTTCTACCGGCTGACGTATCTCTCCAACTATTCGCCGGATGTGGTACCGGACGCGACGCGTCAGTACTCGATTCTCGCGGAGATCTCTCATTCCGTGCATAAGCCGGTGAATCGTGCGACCGTCGTGGAAGACACCATTCAGGGCCTCGTCAACACCCGGATGATCAGCGAGGCGGACCGACGCTGTATCGTGGACGCGTTTCTCATCGAGCGCGACTACACGTATCCGACGCCGTCGCTGGAGCGCGACGAGGCGCTGAACGTCGTACAGCCGTGGCTCGAGGAGCAGGACATCTATTCGCGCGGCCGCTTCGGCGCGTGGCGCTATGAGGTGGGGAACATGGATCACTCGGTGGCGCAGGGCGTGGAGTGGGTGAATCGCGCGCTGCTCGGCGACCGCGAGAACGAACTGACTTGGCTGGCGAAGCGTGGCTGCTGACAGCGTGCCGAGCTGGCCTGGCGGTAGTCAGGGATCGCGTTAGGGCCCGCTCAAACCGGCCCTAACACGATGCCGACCGGGCGAGAGCATCGATACGAACGGGGACCTTGGGCGGAATCGCTTTCACCAGAAGACCACGCGGAAGGTGATCCCGCCGCGAACGCGGTGGTAGACCGAGAGCAGCGGCACGACGATGGACGTCACGATGACCTCGACGACGTGAGGGGTCCGCCGTGTCGTCTCGTGCAGGCGCCGGGTGATGAGCATCGCGGTCAGGACGAACCACGCAGCGATGCCCACGAGCGCGACCGCGGATGAATCGAGCAGTGCCCCACCTGCCGCCGCGATCAGCGCGGCGAGAATTGCGTAGTAGAGGCGTGGCCGGTCAGGCCGGATGAATCTGTCGTAGAGGTCAGGATGCTTCTTGTACAGCAGCGCATCGAACGTCTGCTTGGCCTCGGCACGCAGACTCGCACCCCAGGGCGCCGGTCGCACCGGATGTACGACGACGGCGTTGATCGCGTACACGACCTCGAAGCCATACTCAATGAGCTTGAAGAGGAGGTCACTGTCCTCTCGGCACGCGACGCGAAACCTCGCGTCGAACCCCCGCACGCATTCGAGCACCCGGCGGCGACAGAAGCAGTTCGCGGTGACGAAGTCCGAGCGCTCGAGGCGCGCAACATGGCGCTCGTAGTCGGTAGGGTCGTCGGGAAGCGGGACGACGATGCGGCCACTGGCCGCGTCCGCCGCATCCGCACCCAGCGCGAGTACGCCCTGCCTCAGCCAGTCACGGTCGGGAATCGCGTCGTCGTCCGTGAACGCGATCACGTCGCCACGCGCGATGCGCCACCCGGCGTTCCGCATCGCTGCCGGGCCCCGCGTCGGCGTAGCGCCGGTGATGTACGAGATCGCAACGTCATGCGTCCCGCGCCACCGATCGACCACCTCGCGCGTGACGCTGCTCCCTGCGTCGTCGCACACGATGATCTCGAACTCGTGGGGCTCGAGTGTCTGCAAGGCGAGCGCGTCAAGAACCCGTTCGAGCAACGCGGGACGCTGATATGTCGGAATCACGACCGAGCACTGCATGACTCACTTGGCCTGCACAGCAACGGCAAGTAATCGGGCAAGCGCCGGGCCATGGTATCAAAGCGCGACGAAATGGCTCTCGTTATGCGCGCGGTCACATCTCGATCGAACTGTCCGTATCCCAATGAATGTCGCGCTCGTACGGCCCGGGTCGTATGCCTACCTGATGGCGCTGAGGGGATACTCGAATCCGGGCAGGACGTCCTCGCCGCGCAACGCGTCCGCGTCGTCGAGGATGGACTCGCTCCCGTCGGCGCGGTACACGCGCGCGAGCACGCGAACAGGGTCCACTACCCACACCAGGCGAGCTCCCGCGTTCAGCCAGTCGGCGACCTTCGCGAGCACCTCGCCCGGCCGGTCATCAGGAGATAACACCTCGACGGCGAGATCTGGCGCGAGCTCGGCGAAGCCACGAGGTGGCGGATCCGGCAATCGCGCCGTGCTGATGAACGCGACGTCCGGTGCCCGCACTGTGTCTGGCTTCCGCGCGAGTGTGAACCCCGTCTCGGCCGCGAATACGCGACCGAGACCGCGCGCCTGGACGTGCGTGAAGATCGCTGCGGCGAGCCGCATCGCGACGTCGCCGTGCTGGTAGCCCGCAGGCTCCCGCACGACGAGCACACCACGCACGAGCTCCGTACGCTTGTTCGGGAGATTCAAGCGTAGGAGCTCCTCGGCGGTCATGAGCGGCGGAACGTGGGCGTGGGCGGACACACCCTCAATCTACCCTCGACTTCACCGTCCTGCCGCATCAAGAACACGCCGCCCACCACATCGACACCGGAACGATCGCTCGCGGCATCAGTCCACGATGTAGCGCCACTCTCCAGTGTTCTGCTTCTGCCAGACCGAGAAGTATTTGCCGAGTTTTTCGCCCGCGTCGTTGAAGACCCAACCGACGGTGAACGCGAGGTCACCGCTCGATGCGGCGCGTGCGACCTCGGGGGCCCAGGAGAATATGCCTAACGGCTCGCCCGTATGCGCCGCCCCTATCGCGGACGGCCCGAAAA
>DATCGG010000317.1:0-7149 GCA_036509075.1 Gemmatimonadaceae bacterium | reverse complement strand
CGCCCAGTTCGAGTAGGAGGAATACGTGCCTGGTGGGCGGACGCGCTTCGGCATGTGCGCGGGCAGCCACTTGCCCATCGGCGTGATGTGGTTCGAGTCCTCCGTAAAGAGGTCGCGCGGGTCTTCCTCGAGTCCCGGCGTATGGGTCATGACGTGCGTGAGCGTGATCGGCTCCGGGAACGTCGCCGGGATCTTGAAGTCGAGGTATTTGTTGATGTCGGTGTTGAGGTCGAGCTTGCCCTGCTCCACCAGCTGCATGACGGCGGTCCACGTGAACAGCTTGGTTATGGACCCAACCCGGAACATGGTCGAATCGGCGGCCACCGGGCGGCCCTTGCGGACGTCGGCGCTGCCGTAGCCCTTGGCGAAGAACAGCGCGCCATCCTTGACCACCGAGACCGTTGCTCCCGCGATGTGATGATCGCGGAGCTGTGCGGCCATGATGCCGTCCATGAAGGCTTCGAGCTCGGCGCGGTCCTTCAGGCCGCGTGTCACGGGCACGGTGGCCGGCGGGATCTCGGCCGCCGGGGTCGAGACCGGGCGAGTGGGCGCCACCTTCCGAGGCGGTTCCTGCTGGGCGGTGGCGTGCCTAACGACAAGGAGCGACAGTCCGAACACGAGCGCGCGAGTGAGCACGAATCCTCCGGAAAAATTGACCGATACGTGAGGCCTTATGGATAGCAGTCGGCAGCCGTCGGGGGCAATGCTGGAATCCTGCGGAAGGATGGGCCCGTAGGATGGATTAGCACACCTTCATTGGGAGAGCGGGCATGATCATGGCCGACGTGTGGAAGATCCTCTTCCTGATTCTGGGAACCCAGGCGGTGATGGTGAGCTACTGGCTCCTCGCCGCGGCGCTGTTTCCTGCAACGCTCCGCCGCGCGCGAGCGGCCTATGACCAGCGCAGCGGGCGGGTGACCGTGACCGGTCTGCTGGTGGCCGTGCCGACGCTCCTGGTGGGGGCCGGGCTGCTCCAGGGGCCGCACCCACTGCTCAAACTGATCGGCGGGGTCCTGGTGAGCACACCCATCGCCCTCGGGCTCGTGGGGTCGGCCGGGCTGTGCGACCGGATCGGCGCGGGATTGCCCGGTGACGCCGACTCTCGGCTGCCGTGGCGGCGCGTACTGCGCGGCGGCATTGTGCTGTCGTTCGCGTTCGTGCTGCCCGTGATCGGGTGGTTCCTGGTGCTCCCGTGGACGCTGGTGAGCGGTGTGGGTGCGTCGTTAGGCGGCCTGCGCCGCCGTCCCGCGGCTGTGCCACAGGCAACGACCCCCGCCGCCCCGGTCGAAGCGATCCAATGATCACGCGGCGCCAGTTCGTCGAGCTCGGAGGCACGCTGGCAGCGGTGTCCGCGCTCGCCTGTGAGGAGGCCCCACCCCAGCTCGCGTCACTGCTGACACCGGCGACCGAGCCGGTTGCCCCTCCTGCGAGCGACGACGTCGACCTCGTATCGCACGTGGTCGGCCGGCTGTCGTTCGGGCCGCGTCCGCGAGACCATGCGAACGTTCGGTCCATCGATCCTGATACAGATCGCGCCGTCGAGCGCTATGTCGACGCGCAGCTCGCGCCCGAAGCCATCGACGACACCGCCGTCGAAACGCGGCTGCGTCGCTACGGAGAGCTCGAGGAAAGCGCCGGTGAGCTGTACGAGTACAAGGAGCAGGTGCTGCTCGCCAGCCTGACGAGTGCCGCCATCCTGCGGGCGCGCTACAGCGAGCGCCAGCTGCACGCGGTGATGGTCGATTTCTGGACCGACCACTTCAACATCGACAGCGCCAAGGGCGACTGCCGCTGGCTCAAAGCGGCGGACGACCGCGACGTGATTCGCGCCCACGCGTTAGGCTCGTTTCCGGAGATGCTTCGCGCGTCGTCGCTGAGCCCCGCGATGCTCTGGTACCTCGATGGGCGGGTCAACCGGTATGGTGCGCCGGGCGACCGGCCGAACGAGAACTACGCCCGCGAGCTGCTCGAGCTCCACACGCTCGGCGTGCACGGCGGCTATACGCAGCAGGACGTCATGGAAATGGCACGCGCGCTGTCGGGGTGGACGGTCCGCTCGCGGCGCGAAGTCGTCTTCGGGCTCGGCAAGGTGGAATTTCACCCGGAATGGCACGACGACGGTGAGAAGCACATCCTCGGTCGCGTCATTCCAGCTGGTCTCGGGAGCCGCGATCTGGACGCGGTGTTGGATCTCATTTCGCTGCATCCGTCGACGGCGCACCACCTCGCCACCAAGCTGTGCCGGCGGTTCATCGCCGATGACCCGCCCGCTACCGCCGTCGACCGCGTCGCGAGCACGTTCGTCTCTTCGCGCGGGAACATCGCGGGCACGTTGCGCGCGCTGTTCGCGACGCCCGAGTTCATGCGGGTACGTCGAACGAAGCTCAAGCGCCCGTTCCATTTTGTCGTATCCGCGCTCAGAGCGACCGATGCGCGGACCGATGGCGGCCCGGCGCTGCACGAGATGCTGCGCCGGATGGGTCACGCGCCGTATCAGTATCCCACTCCGGACGGATACGCCGACGACGAGACGTCCTGGCTCGGCACACTGCTCTGGCGCTGGAACTTCGCCGCCGCGCTCGCCAGCAATCGAATCGCCGGCACGCACCTCGAGCCCGCGGCTGTTCGATCGACGTTAGGCGGGGAGGCCGGCCTCCGCGCGCACATACTCGCGCGACGCCCAACGGTAGCCGAACGCGAGATCCTGGCAGCCGCGCCGGACTCCCTGCCGCTGCTGCTCGCGTCTCCAGCCTTTCAGCGGTACTGAGATGCCATCGCTTGGCTTCGTCACCGGCATCGCTCCGCGCGACCGAACGCTCGTCGTGATCTTTCTCCGTGGCGGCGCCGACGGCCTGACGCTCGTTGCGCCGGTCGCCGACGATGCCTACCATCGCGCCAGGCCCACCTTGCGCGTTACGGAACGCGAGGGGCTCCCACTCGACGACGTATTCGCGCTCCACCCGCGGCTTGCTCCGCTCGTGCCCCTCTGGGCGTCGGGCGAGCTGGCGATCGTTCACTCGGTGGGCTCCGAGGATGCGACACGCTCGCATTTCGAGGCGCAGGACCTCATGGAGCACGCTGGCACCGCGGCTGGAGGGTGGCTCGGACGATTTCTGCGGCTGCGAGCAATCGGACAACCGGGCGCGCTGTCCGCCGTGGCGTTCGGCACCGAGCTCCCTGCGGCGCTGCGTGGCGCCCCGTCGGCTACCGTGCTTCGTTCATTGAGCACGTTCTCGCTTGGCGACGGTGCCCATGGGATGCTCCGCGCCATCGCCGATCTGTACGCGATCGAGCACAATGCGATTGGGGAGTCGGCGCGCGACACAGTCAATGCGCTGCAGCGGCTCGAGCGGCTGGCGAACGCGCCGCGTCCGCTTGCCGCCGCAGACTACCCGCGCGACGACTTCGGCGAAGCGCTGCGACAGACCGCCCAGCTCGTGCGCGCTGGCGTCGGACTCGAGGCGGCGACGATCGACCTCGGGGGATGGGACTCACATTTCACCCAACAGCAGCTGCTCGAGCCGGCAATGGATCGCCTGGCCCGGGGCCTCGCGGCATTTCATCGTGACCTCGGCCCCGACATGGCGCGGACCACGGTCGTCGTGATGACCGAGTTCGGCCGCCGCGTGGCGGAGAATTCGGCGTTAGGCACCGACCATGGCCGCGGCAGCGTGATGTTCGCGCTCGGCGGCGGGGTGCGCGGTGGCCGTGTCCTCGGCGGCTGGCCGGGTCTTGGCTCCGATGCACTCGAGGGACCCGGCGACCTCCCGGTGCGGACGAACTATCGCAACGTGCTGGCGCCGATTCTGTCGACGATGGCGGAGCCATCGGTGGTTGCGCGAGCGTTTCCGGGATTCAATCTCGAGCCGGCGGCGTTGTTCGGCTGAACAACGGGGACGGACGACGGGCGACGGGCGACGGGGAAACAGCGGCTGGCCGTCGCCCGCCGCCTGCTATGGCTTATCCCCCTTCAGCATGGCGTCTCGCTTCGCCTTGAACTCCGTGCCCGGTTTCCACTCCGGCCAGCGGTCCGTCTGCGCGACCTTGTAGCCGACCTCGAAGAACGCCTGAAGGTCTTCGACAGCGCCGGACAGATCCCAATCCGGCTTCACTTGATCTGACGGCTTGTGGTAGTCGTGCTCCGTGTACTCGTCGCGCTTCTTCTGCCCATACGTCGAGTCCTTCCCGATGAACTCCGTGCCCGCGTCTGTGTACAGCGCCGGCACGCCTTGCTTGGCGAACTCGAAGTGGTCCGAGCGATAGAAGAATCCCTTCTCGGGTTCCGGGTCGGGCTTGATCGTGCGCCCGCCCTGCGACGCGAGCACGCTGCCTAACACATCGTCGAGCGTCGAGTTGCCGTAGCCGACGATCGTCAGGTCCTTCGTTTTCCCCCATTGGTTCACGCCGTCCATGTTCATGTCCGCCAGCGTCTTGTTGAGCGGATAGAGCGGATGCGTCGCGTACCACTTGGCGCCTAACAAGCCCTGCTCCTCGCCAGTAACCGAGAGGAAGAGCATCGTTCGTGCAGGCGGCTTGGGCAGCGCCTTGTACGCCTTCGCCAGCGTGAGGAGCGCCGCGGTTCCTGACGCGTTGTCGAGCGCGCCGTTGAAGATCTGGTCGCCCTTGAGCGTCGTGTCCTTGCCGAGATGGTCCCAGTGGGCCGTGTAGATGATGTACTCGTTCTTGAGCGTGGGGTCCGACCCCTCGAGCTTCCCGATCACGTTCTTCGACTGGATCTCCCGGACGGTGTTCCGGACGCGGAACGTCGCCTTCGCGTTCAGTGCGACGGGCCGGAAGTCTTTCCGCGATGCCGCCTTGTGCAGGGAGTCGAAGTTGAGGCCCGCGCTCCGAAAGAGCTCCTTCGCCGTGGGGAGCGACATCCATGACTCGACAGCCACGCGATTCGTCGCGCCTGTTTCCTTGACGTCGAAGTTCTCGCGACCCCAACTGCCGACGACGACTTCGTACGGGTAGCCTGCCGGCCCAGTCTCGTGCACGATGATCGCCGCGGCCGCTCCCTTGTCCGACGCGATCTCGTACTTGTACGTCCAGCGGCCGTAATACGTCATGGCCTTGCCCTTGAACATCGTCGAGTCGAGCTTCGTCGAGTCGTTAGGGTTTGGCACGGCGGGGTCGTTCACGAGCATGACGATCGTCTTGCCCTTCACATCCATGCCCTTGTAGTCGTCCCAGCCGTACTCGGGAGCGACGACGCCATAGCCCACGAACACGATGTCGGAGTTGTCCACGCGCACGTCATTGGCGTTGCGGCGGGACACGCCGACGTAGTCGTTCGGGAACTTGAGTCGCATTGTCTTCCCGCCAACCACAATCGACGCCTCGGGATGGCTCGTGTACCCGATCATCGAAACGGGCTGGATGTATGTGCCATCGGGATTGCCTGGCGCGAGACCGATCGCCTTGAATTGCTCGGTGATGTAAGCGACCGAGCTGTCCTCGCCGGCCGTTCCCGGTGCGCGACCCTCGAAGCCGTCGGAGGCGAGGCGGTTGATATGCTGCAGGAGATTCTCGCTCGTGATCGCGGAGAGCGCTGGCTTCAGCGCCGCGGCGGACACGGCGGTATCCCGGCTCGACCGCTCGGCGCCCGGGCTGCAGGCCGCGGTAGCAAGAGCGATGAGACTGACGGATCGACGAATGGCAGACACGTTCAACGTTGCTCCGGTTTGTGGTCGGAGAAAGGTATGCGTGGGGCGCCGTCACGGCCCCTTTTTCAACTTCTGGAGCATGTCCTTCGGCTTCTTCAGGCCGGGACGCATCGCGAGCGCCTTCTCGTAGTACCCCACGGCCTTCGTCGTGTCTTTCTTCGCCAGCCAGACGTCGGCGAGCGAGGCGACGGCGTTCGCGCTCGTCGGGTAGAGCGTCGTGTTCATCTCGAGCAGCCTGAGCGCAGCGGTGGTGTCCCGCCCGAGCGCGACGTGCCCGATCAGGTCCACCATGGCCTCCGGTGGGTCGATCTTGTAGCCCATTGCCGCGGAGACGCGCGTGAAGTGCTCCGTGAGATAGGCCGGACGCTCGAGCGCCTCGAGGAGCGGCACGTCGTACACATCGAAAATGAAGCGGAGCGCATCGTACTCCGCGATCATCGGCACCGAGCCGTGACTGTCGTGCGGGTAGTACTTGTAACTGTATCGCAGCCCCGACTGGTTGAACGTCTCGAGGATGCTGTTGAACTGGATGATCGAGTTGAAGTGCATGTTGAGGGTCGTGTCGCCAGGCGTGATGGTGTTCGCCTGAGCCACGAACAGCGTGCGGCCGGCAAGCCCCGGCTTGCTGAACCGCTCGCGCGCCTGTTTGAGGAGCACGCGCTTGTCCCACCACAGACTCGGGTCGATCGCGACGTAGGCGTTGAACGCCTCGGGCATCGTGTATAGGGCGTTGATCGTCGTGATCCCGCCTAACGAATGCCCGACGAATACACGGTACGGCGCGGTGCGATAGTCGTGCTCGATGCGCGGGATGAGCTCGGTCGTGATGAACGTCAGGAAATTGGGCATCCCGCCGCTCGCGGCGAGCGCGGGCTGTGGCTTGCCGTCCGGGTCGCGGTCCGTGTGCGTCGGCGTCATGTCGCGCGTCCGGTTCGTGTTCGGGATCGCGACGACGATCATCTCCGGCAGGACGAACGTGGCATTGATCCCCGTCCCGAGGATCTGGAGCAGGCCGGTGACGGAGTGGAAGTGCGCGTCGCCGTCGAGCAGGTAGAGCACTGGGTACCGCTTCGGCAGATACGTCGTGTCCGAGTACGACGGCGGCGTGTAGACCAGGAACTTTCGGTTTTCCTTGAGCGTCGGCGACCAGACGGAATCGGTGGCCCCGATGGTGACGGCTCCGCTCTTGGCTTGAGCCTTCAGCATTGCCAGCGGAGCCGCGAGAACCAGAAAGAGGCTGAACGCGATGTGTCGCATGAGGCAGGTGGCAGGGGGACGTTGATGCGATGGTGAACTAAGAGAGCCAAGATGAACGCCCCACGCAACACATCGAGTTCCAGTGGTCTAGGCTGTCACGGCTCGATCCCAATCGATGCGATACGCGTGTGTCCAGCCAAACATTCGCTCTGGCGTGAGAACAGTCTTCAGCGCGATCGGCATCAGCAGGTTCACCAGGGCCTTCGCGATCGGCCCGGATGCCTTT
>DATCGG010000316.1:0-3124 GCA_036509075.1 Gemmatimonadaceae bacterium | reverse complement strand
ACGCTTGGCCGCCGACCAGCCAGCCACCCACGCGCAGTTGCGGACGCGCGTTCGCGCCTTCGCCGGGCGCACGCCAGGTGATCCGCTGCGGTTCGAAGATCTCGCAATCCACGCCATCGTCCTGCTGCTGCTGGCGGCGGTGTCGGCGAACGTCGCGACGTTGATCTTCGCGCGCACGGCGATGCGCGAAGCGGAGATGGTCGTCCGCCACGCGTTGGGAGCGAGCCGTGCACGCGTGGTCGCGCAGATCGTCACCGAATCGCTCGTGCTGACCCTCGCTGCCGCCGCCCTCGGGCTCGTCGTGGCCCAGGCGACCGTGCGCTTTGCCTGGGCCCGGGCGAGTCAGATCGTTGGAGACGACCTGCCGTTCTGGGTGGACCTGAAGCTCGAGCCCGTCACTGTTGCCTATGCGTTGCTGCTCGCGCTCGTCGCCGCGGTACTGATCGGCGTGCTGCCCGCACTCAAGGCAACGGGCGGTTCCGTACTAAAAGGACTGCAGGGGATCACGAGCACCGGCGGGACGATGAAGTTCGGCGGCATCTGGTCGTTCATCATCGGCGCACAGGTGGCGTGCACGCTGCTGTTCGTGCCCGCTGCGGTGGGAATCTTCACCAACACCCTCAACGACAAGTCGAGCATGGCAGCGCTTCCGGCGGAGCATTACCTCACCTTCCGCCTTACCATGGATAACGAAGCGCTGGCAGGTGAGCGGGGTGTGCCCGACGATCGGCAGATCGGCACCCGTCGCGCGCGTGCGTACGAAGAGCTCGCGACCCGGTTGCGTGAAGAGCCTGGTGTGACGTACGTGGTGCACGGTGATCGCCTGCCGACGATGAGCCCGGAGTGGGTGGCGGTGGAAATGGAGCAGGATGGCGCACCTCCGACTCGTTTGACCGGCAATTACGAGGGCGGATTCGCGATG
Source organism: Gemmatimonadaceae bacterium (assembly GCA_036509075.1). Taxonomy (GTDB): domain Bacteria; phylum Gemmatimonadota; class Gemmatimonadetes; order Gemmatimonadales; family Gemmatimonadaceae; genus JAJKIV01. The sequence continues at coordinate 2,202 of DATCGG010000316.1, read as the reverse complement.
GCTGCTGTCGGTGCCGGCTATCACGACGCGTTCGGCGCCCGCGTCCTGGTTGGCCGCGCCTTGCACGCCGCTGACGCCGGCGCGTCGAATGGGCCCGTCGTAGTCAACGAGGCGTTCATGCGCGTGCTGGGCAGGAATCCCGTGGGCGCGCGGATCCGCACGCTCCAGCGGGCGGGCGAGGGCGAGCCCGGGCCGTGGCACGAGATCGTCGGAGTAGTCAGTGATCTGTGGACGTTCCCGGCCGATTGGACTGGGGCGGCGTACATCTATCGCGCAGCCTCCGTGGCGGAGCTCGATCCTGTCGTGGTCGCTGTGCGCGCCGCGGGGGACGCGGGGCCGCTTGCACCTCGCGTCGCCGCTCTTGGGCGACAGGTTGATGCGGGCCTGCACCTCCGGGATATCGTCACCCTCGACGACATCGCCGCAGAGGATCAAAAACGGATGGTGGGTGGCGCCGTCGTCTTCGGCAGCGTGCTGCTCGTGGCGGTGGTCTTCTCCGCGGCCGGTCTGTACGCGCTCATGGCCGTCGCCGTGGCGCGTCGCACCCGCGAGATCGGCATCCGTATCGCGCTCGGCGCCAGTTCCCGGCGTGTGCTCGGCATCGTGTTCGCTCGTGCCGGTCGTCAGCTGGGCGGCGGCATCATCGCCGGCAACAGCCTCATCCTGCTGCTCGCGTGGCGTTCCGACAGCCTGACCGCAGGCCTCCTCGTCTCGTCGGTGATCACGTCCGTCCTCATGGCGGTTGTAGGCGTGCTCGCGTGCGCCGGGCCGGCGCGCCGGGCGCTGCGTATTCAACCGACCGAGGCGCTGCGGCAAAGCTGACGTGATTCTCGTAGATCGACCGAGACCACGCGTGTCTCCTGAGTGAAACGAGGCATTCGCGTTCGGACCGAAGCTCAGCCAGTTTCCCGCACGTATCGGCTCGGGCACCCAACGGGTATGCACTGCGTTACAATCCGCACGTTCCTCCCGCGATTGGATTGGCACCATGTCCGACCGGGTACCCACGAACCCCAGACCGCTCGCCGCTCCCGACGCGTCACCCAAGCTCACCGTCCGGGAGCGTGAACTCGCCGCGATTTACGAGCGCATGCCGGGGATCGTGTTCTACGTCCGGATCGAGGCCGACGGCGAATTCCGCTTTCTCATGATGAGCCCTGCTGGCCTGGAGGCCACGGGGCTCACCCCAAACCAGCTCGTTGGCGCGCGCGTGCGGGACGTCATTCCGCCGAACTCGCGCGAGCTGGTGCTGAACCATTATCGCGAGGCGATCGAATCGGGTCGGACGGTCCGCTGGAAGGAAGTGTCCCGGTATCCCGCCGGGCAGAAAACCGGCGAGATTGCGGTGACGCCCCTCTATGACGACCGCGGCATTGCCACGCACCTGATCGGCGTCGCCCACGACATCACGGACCGCGACCACCTCGAACAGGCGCTCCAGAACCGCGAAGAGCGGCTGGCGTTCCTCCTCCGGTTGAACGACGCTCTCCGCCCCTTGCGCGAGCCGATCGACATGCAGAACGTGACGGTCCGCCTGCTCGGCGAGCACCTCCGCGTGAACCGGGTCGCGTATTCCGTGATCGACGGCGAGTATTTCACCGTCACGACCGCCTACGAGAGAGACACGGTGCCGTTTCGCGGGCGCTGGCCAATCCGCGCCTTCGGCGCGAAGCTGCTCGATGCGTACCGGCGCGGCGAGTCGGTGACGTGCAACGATGTCCGGACGGATTCCCGGTTAACGGACACCGAGCGCGCCACGTGTTTCGAGCATGGCATCGCTGCCTTCATCCGCGTGATTGTGCGCAAGGAGGGACAGTGGGTGGCGACGTTCGGCGTCAACAGTGTCACGCCGCGCGACTGGACACACGACGACGTCACACTGGTTCAGGAAGTGGCGGAGCGCATGTGGTCGGCCGCGGACCGAGCCCGCACCGAGGCGGCGCTGCGCGACCATGAACGCCGGCTGAGCCTCGTACTCAAGGCGTCGGCCGCGGGATCGTGGACCAGGAGCACGGCCACGGCGACTATCGATTGGGACGAAGGGTTTCGTCGTTTATATGGGTTCGCTTCGGATCAGCCGGCCACCTTCGACGCATGGATCGGCCGCGTGCATGAGGAGGATCGCCCGAGCGTGCTCGTGCTGCTGGGCGAAGATCTGAACCCGACTCGCGAGGCGTGGGACACCACGTTCCGAATCGTGCG
>DATCGG010000315.1:0-5077 GCA_036509075.1 Gemmatimonadaceae bacterium | reverse complement strand
TCGCCCGAGTCATGGAGTGGAAGGATGTGCGGGTGCTGGAGCTGCGCGACGACCTCGATCTCCCGGCGGAACCGCTCGCTGCCGAGCGCGCTCGACGCCTCCCCGTGGAGTAGCTTGAGCGCGACCTGTCGCCGGTGCTTCGTGTCCTCGGCGAGGTAGACCGTCGCCGCCGCGCCGCTGCCGATCTCCCGCGTCAGCACGTACGTCCCGACTCGCGCGCCCTGGAGCGGCGGAGACGTGCCGGCGTCCGTCCCGTTCGGGTCTGGCGCGTCGGTCATCTACTGCGTCCGCGAGTGAAGGCTCGAGCGTCAGCGTTCACTGCCGGCATCGTCGTCGGCGCTCTCGCACAACATGCGGACGGGCGCGTCGCTCCCGCAACGGCGTCCGTTCGGACCCGCCGTGGCTCGAATCCGCCGGGCAGGACACCCTCGCCATCGAGCGTCCGACGCCGGCGAGGTGGCAAGCCAACTCGACATCGCGTACGTTCGCTGGTGCTTCCTCCGCGCACCGTGCGTGATGAATTCCGAACCCGGCGACACGCGGCTGCCGAAGACGTTTGGAACGGCCTACTCGCTCGAGCGCGAGCTGGGGCGCGGGGGCATGGCGACCGTCTATCTGGCGCGCGATGCCAAGCACGAGCGCCGAGTGGCGGTGAAAGTCCTGCACGGCGAGCTCGGAGTCGCCGTGTCGGTCGAACGCTTCCTGCATGAGATCCGCATCGCGGCCACGCTGCAGCACCCGCACATCCTGGGGCTCATCGATTCGGGCGTGCTCGGCGACGAGTGGAATGAGTCGAAGGGGCTTCCCTACTACGTCATGCCGTTCGTCGATGGCGAGTCGCTGCGCGCTCGACTGGATCGCGAACGGCAGCTGCCCGTTGCCGAGGCGCTCCGCCTCGCTCGCGAGGTGGCCGACGCGCTCGACTACGCTCACCACCACGGGGTCGTCCACCGCGACATCAAACCGGAGAACGTGCTGCTGCAGGGTGGCCATGCCCTGGTGACCGACTTCGGCATTGCCCTGGCCATTCAGCACGCGGGCGACGCCCGGCTCACCGGGACCGGCTTGTCGTTAGGCACACCGCACTACATGGCGCCGGAGCAGGCGGCCGGCGACCGCGCCGTGAACGCGAGCGCGGACATCTACGCACTCGGGGCGGTGACGTACGAGATGCTGGTCGGCGAGCCGCCATTCACCGGCCCGTCGCCCCAGGCGGTACTCGCGCGGGCAATGACCGATGAGCCGAGGCCGGTCACCGCCTCGCGGCGAACGGTACCCCCGCACGTCGACCGCGCGGTGCGCACCGCGCTGGAGAAGCTTCCCGCTGATCGTTTCTCGAGCGCCGCGGAATTCGCCGCCGCGCTCGGGGGACCGTCGGGTCAGGGGGCGACGCGGTCTGAAAACGAGCCGGTGCTCGCTCCTCAGCCGGGCCGGCCCGACGTGCGCGGCCAGCGGGGCATGTGGTGGCTGGCCGCGGGGCTCGTGGTGGCTGCCGCACTCGCGGGCAGTGCGTGGCTCTTCGCGCGCCGCGCCGATGAGCATGCGACGGTCGCCGCTGGCGAGCATACGACGCTCGCTGTGCTGCCATTTCTGACGCTGACGCCACAGGCCGACCTCGACTTTCTCCGCGTCGGGATCGCGGACGCGATCATCACCCAGTTGGCCAACGCGCGACAGCTCCGCGTTAGGCCCACGAGCGCTATCCTGGCGTTCGACGGGAGGCGCGAGGATCCGCGTCGCGCGGGGCAGCTGCTCGTGGCGGAGTACGTCGTGACCGGCACTGTACAGGACGTCGGCGGCCGGCTGCGCGTCAGCGTGCAGCTCGTCGGGTCCGGCGATGGGACGCCACGGTGGGGTGAAAGCTACGAGCTGCCGCGGTCCGACCTGCTCGCGCTGCAGGATTCGGTGGCGCACCGAGTGGTCGACGCCCTCCGCGTTAGGCTCAGCGAAGCCGAGCGGGAGCGGCTCTTTCGCCGATACACGGCCAACACGGCCGCTTACGAGGCGTACCTCCGTGGGCGGTCCGAGCTGGCCCGACATACCGAGGCGGGAACCCGCGCCGCGCTGCGCGCGTTCTGGGACGCGGTGGCACTCGATTCCGCTTATGCCCTCGCCTGGGCCGGGCTCGGCATGGCGAGCGCGGAGATGCACCTGCGCTTTGCGTCGGGCACGGCGGTGAAGGCCTGGCGAGACTCGGCGCAGGCTCAGACGGTCCGCGCGCTCGCCCTCGACTCGTCGCTCGCGGAGGTGCATCAGTCGCTCGCGGCGGTGGCGCGAAAAAGTGACTTCGACTGGGACCGCACCATTCTCCACAGCCGGCGCGCGCTCGAGCTGAGCTCGAGTCTCGACCTCCCGCACTATTACATCGCCGGCGCGTTCTACCATCTCGGCCTTCTCGATGAAGCCGAGCGTGAAGTCCGAACCGGGGTCGAGGTGAATCCCGCGGGTGATCACCTCGAGGAGTTGCGGACCCACGCAGTGACGTCACTGTTCGCGGGCCGCTACCAGGACGCGCTCGACGCGCTCGAGGAAGCGGACCGGCTTGGTGACCGGTCGGCCGGGATGTATCTGGCGATGGCACAGTACTACTCCGGTCGCCGTGCGGACGCCGATCAGCTGCTCCGACAGCTTATGACCTCGGGCTCCGCCTCGTCCGCTGCCCGGGCGCGGGCCATTCTGTCGGGGATCGTCGCGGCGGCCGGCTTGCGCGACGAGGCTCGCGACCTCGTTCGGAGCGCGGAGCGCGGCGACTACATGGACCATCACGTCGCGTACAGCATCGGCGTGACGCACGCACAACTCGGCGACCGGCGTGAGGCGGTGCAGTGGCTCGAACGGGCAGTGACGTCGGGCTTCCCGTGTTACCCATGGTACGCTCGTGATCCGCTGCTGGCGCCACTCCGTGCGGACCCGGACTTCGACCGCCTGCTGAACGAGCTGCGCGTGACTTCGGAGCGGGCGCGGGCGCGGTACATACGCCCTTGACGCGCCGAGGCCACTAGCGCGTTCCGTCGAGTTGACCGGTGGCGCCTCCGACGAGGAATTCATTCCGGACGGCCCTGGGGCGATCGCTCGCGTGCTTCCACTCCTCCGACGCGCAGGCTACAATCGTCGGCGACCCGACGAGGAACCCCGAAATGCTCCAGTCGCATACCCGCATTGCGATCGCTGCGTCCGCGCTCGTGGTGGCCACGACGGCCGGCCCGCGCGCTACTGACTCCATCCGAACCGGCACCCCGCGCCCGACGGCCGCGCCGCTCGACTCCGCCTTTCTCAAGAGCTACAAGTGGCGGAGCATCGGTCCCGACCGCGGCGGCCGCTCGATCGCCGCGAGTGGCGTGAAGGGCCGCCCACGCGAGGCGTACTTCGGCGCCGTCGGCGGTGGGCTCTGGAAGACCGCCGATGGCGGCATGACCTGGGCTCCCGTCACCGACGGCCAGGTGAAGAGCGCGTCGGTGGGCGCCGTTGCCGTGTCCGAGTCGAACCCCGACGTCGTGTACATCGGCATGGGCGAATCGTGCATCCGCGGCAACATCATGGCGGGAGACGGCGTCTACAAATCCACGGATGCCGGCAAGACCTGGACGCACGTGGGATTCGACGGTGGCGGGAAGCAGAACATCTCGAAGATCCGCGTTCATCCCACGAATCCCGACATCGTGTGGGTGGCCGTGTTCGGCCAGCACGGCGCGCCTAACGCGGAGCGCGGCGTTTTCAAGACGACCGACGGCGGCAAGACGTGGCGCAAGGTCCTCTACCGCGATGACAAGACCGGCGCGATCGACATCTCGGTCGACCGCACGAACCCGAACGTCCTGTACGCGGCGCTGTGGGAAGCGTACCGCATCGAATATCAGATGTCGTCAGGCGGCCCGGGTTCGGGTCTGTTCAAATCGACCGACGGTGGCGAGACGTGGCAGGAGATCACGCGCAATCCCGGGATGCCCAGTGGCGTTGTGGGACGCATTGGCGTGTCGGTGTCGGGCGCGGACCCGAACCGCGTGTACGCGCTCGTCGAGAACGAGAACGGTGGGCTCTTCAGCTCGGACGACGCGGGCGCGAGCTGGAAGCTCATCAATCCCAACCGTAGCATCCGGCAGCGCGCCTTCTACTACACGCACGTCTTCGCGGATCCGAAGAACAAGGACGTCGTCTACGCGCTGAACACCTCGCTATTCAAGTCCACTGATGGCGGCAAGACCCTCACGAGCGTGGGCCGAGGCACGCACGGTGACCACCACGATCTCTGGATCGATCCCGACGACCCGACGCATCTCGTGAACGGCAACGACGGCGGCGGCGCGATCTCGGTGAGCGGCGGACAGGCGTGGAGCGAGCAGGATTTCCCGACGGCGCAGTTCTATCACGTCATCACCACGAAGCACATCCCGTTTCACGTCTGCGGCTCGCAGCAGGACAACAGCACGGCGTGCGTGTCGAGCGCTGCGCCGAGCGGCTTCGGCGGCGGAGGCGGCGGGGGCAACCCGCTCTATGTCGTTGGCGGCGGCGAGCCGGGTTACATCGCGGCCGACCCGAAGGACCTCGACGTGTTCTTCGGCGGCACCAACAACGGCGGATTCCTCACGCGGTTCAACCGACGGACGGGCCAGCTGCGCGAGGTGAATCCGTATCCGCGCATGTTCCAGGGTGAACCGTCGAGCGACGTGAAGGAGCGCTGGCAGTGGACATACCCGGTCATCTTCTCGCCGGTGAACCCGACGGTGCTGTACACGTCGTCGCAGCACGTGTGGAAGACGACGAACGGCGGGCAGACCTGGACCAGGATCTCGGGCGACCTCACCCGGCACGACCCGAAGACCATGGGGCCGTCGGGCGGCCCGATCACGCACGACATGAACAGCCCCGAGATCTACGCGACGGTCTTCGCGTTAGGCCCGGGGAAGAAGAACCTGAACGTGATCTGGGCCGGCTCGGATGATGGCCTGATTCACGTCACGCGGAATGGCGGGCAGACGTGGACGAACGTCACACCGAAGGACATGCCAGAACTGGGACGCGTGAGCCAGATCGACGCGTCGTCGTTCGACGATGGCACCGCGTACGTCGCGGTGAAGCG
>DATCGG010000314.1:0-11579 GCA_036509075.1 Gemmatimonadaceae bacterium | reverse complement strand
CCCGGCGGATTCTCGGTCGGAACCGCGATGAGGTCGCGAGTCAGATCGACCATCCCGTCGCGATCGGCCGCCAGTGTCTCGATGAGCGTATGGTTCGTGCTCGACATGTCGGGCTCAGCGCGCCGCGTTGCGGACTACCTTGCCTCCCTTCATCACGAACGTCACGCGCTCGAGCTCCGTCACGTCGCCCAGCGGATCGCCACGCACGGCGATGAGGTCCGCGAACGCGCCAGGCGTCAACGCACCGACCTTTCCGCTCCACCCCATGAGATCCGCGGCGTTCACGGTCGCCATCTGAATCATCTGCATGCTCGTGAGCGGCAGCTGGCGCAGATACCCGAACTGCTTTGCGTTCAGTCCGTGAGGGTACACACCGGCATCGGTGCCGAAGGCGAACTTCACACCCGCCTTGATCGCGCGTCCCCAGTTCTCGTTCTGGTGCCGGCGCAGGTCGCGCTCCTTGTCGATGATCTTGTCTGGCAGGCCCATCTCGTCCTTGCCGTGCGCGAGGATCCACTCGTCGGTGAGGATGTCGGGCACGAGATACGTGCCGTGCTCCAGCGCGAGCTTCACACCTTCCTCGTCGACGAGCCCCGCGTGCTCGACGCTCGCCACGCCGGCCTTGATCGCCCGCTTGATCGCCTCGGCGCCATGGGCATGTGCGGCCACCTTGCGCCCCCACATCCGCGCCTCCTCGACGAGGGCGTTCAGCTCCTCCTGCGTGTACTGAGGGCCGCCCGCCGACTCTTCCTCGGACAGAACGCCGGCGCCCGCCAGCACCTTGATCACGTCCGCGCCGTACTTCACGTCGAACCGCACCCGCTTGCGGATGGCGTCCACGCCATCGACCGGGCCGCCTAACGTCTGGGACGACAGGTACGGTGAGAAGCCGTTCAGGTCTCCATGGCCGCCGGTGGCGGAGAGCGGCATCGTCGCCACCTCCATCCGTGGGCCGTCGACATCCCCACGCTGGATGGCGTTCCGGAGGGCGACATCCACGAGCTCGGGCGCCCCGACGTCGCGCACCGACGTAAACCCGGCGTCGAGCGTCCGTTTCGCGTTCACCGGCGCGGTGATCGCGACATCGATCGCCGAGCGGCGGAATAGCCCTTCGTAGTAGTCGGTCTGTTGGCTCGTAAGGTGCGTGTGCACGTCGATGAGCCCCGGGAGGACGGTTGCCGATCCGAGGTCCAGCGTGGTGTAGCCGTTAGGCACCGTGAGCTTCGTGCCCACCTGCACGATCGTGTCGCCATCGATGAGCACGACGGCGTCGTCGATGCGGCGGCCCTGCCCCCGTGGGTCGATGAGGTGGGCCGCCTTGACCGCCACGCGCACGGCGGCGGGCGACGCGGGACGACTGGCCGGACTGGCCTGGGCAATGAGCGACGGCGCGGCCGCTACCAGCGAAACGATGAGTGAAGTGCGCATGACGTGTGGTTGAGCGACGACCCGTGCGTGACGTGCCGGGCTGCGGTAGGTTGAGGGCGATCGATTCCAGCCACCAAACAATGGCATCACGCCCTGCCCGAGCGCACGAGGGAGGTGTGCTTCCGGCGCTGCCGAAGGCACTGGTGTTCGACGTTTTCGGCACAGTCGTCGACTGGCGTACGTCGGTCGCTCGTGAGGTCGAGGACCTGGCCAGGCGAAAGGGGCTCCGTGTGAATGGTGTGGCGTTCGCGGATGCCTGGCGCGCCGGCTACGCGCCGACCATGGACCGGGTGCGAAAGGGCGAGCTGCCCTGGACGAAGCTCGATCGGCTGCATCGGATGATCCTCGAGGGGATCGTCGCCGGGTTTGGACTGGGTGGATTGTCGGAAGGGGAGCGGGATTCGCTGAATCGCGCCTGGCACCGGCTGCAGCCATGGCCCGACGCCGTGCCCGGCCTCACTCGGCTCAGGCGGAAGTTCATCATCGCGCCGCTCTCGAACGGCAACATTTCCCTCATGACCGACATGGCGAAGCACGCCGGACTGCCGTGGGACTGCATCCTGGGCGCCGAGCTCGTGCGGCATTACAAGCCCGACCCGGAGGTCTACCGATCGGCGGCGGAGTTCCTGGACGTCACGCCGGCGGAGGTGATGATGGTCGCGGCCCATCTGCGAGACCTGCGCGCCGCGAAGGCCGAAGGGCTGCGGACGGCGTTCGTCGTTAGGCCGGATGAGTTCGGGCCGAACGGGAGGCCCGACCTCGTTGCGGACGACTCCGTGGACGTCACGGCGAGGAGCTTCGATGATCTTGCCGGCCAGTTAGGCGCGTGATCGGAGGCAGTCTCCCGGTCGGCCGCTCATGCCCGGTCGGTCGTGCATCCAGAACCCAGGGTTCTGGATGTCTACTGGTCCGGCCCGTAGCGAGAGGCGCCTGCCATGACTCATTGCGGCGTCGGCGTCACCTTCGCCGGTTCCCCAAGGTGATCCTGAACAAACCCGACGATCCGCCGCGCCGCGTCCACCGCGTTAGGCCGAGTCCACTCGTAGATCACGTGGCCCATGCCAGCGTACGTGGCGAGCTGCACGGGACGATCCAGGCGGCGCAGCGCCGTGAACAGCTTCTGCGCGTCGTGATAGGCCATGTCCTTGTCGCCATGGATCAGCAACAGCGGCGTGTGGATCCGGTCGGCGCGGTAATACGGCGAATTTTCCAGATACCGCATCACGTTCGCCCACGGGTGCGTGCCCATGCGCGCCTGCCCGGCTTCCGACCAGCCAATCCAGAATGACCCGCCATTCTCGTCCAGATAGCCGTACGTACCAGCGAGGTCGTAGATGCCACTTACGGCCACCGCCGCTCGGAACAGGTTCGTCCCGCTGATGATCGCGCCGGTGCCATAGCCGCCGAACGATTGCCCGGCGATCGCCAACCGGTTGACGTCCACGTAGCCGAGCTCCGCAGCGCGGTAGACCTGGGGCAGGAGCTCGTCGATCATCTCGTTGAGCGGGTTGCCAGCTTCGCGATTCGGCCCGAGCGGCAGCGTTGCCAGCACCACGGCGTACCCTCGACTCGTGAACAGAAGCGTGGGGATCGTCAGGTCCCCGCCGCCTCCGAAGACCTCTGCCTGACGCGACCGGTCGCCGCCCGGATACATGAGCACCACGGCAGGCAGCCGGTCGCCGCGCTTGGCACCCGGTGGAAGCAGCACCGCCGTCCTCGCCTTCGCGATCGCCCCGTTGTAACCCGGGATAACTGTCTCGAACACGTCCGCCGAGCCAACCGCGACCCCGTCGAGCCGGTCGTCGGCGTGGGAGACACGTTCCTTGCTCGCGAAGTTGGCCGGGAACCGGTAGACGTTAGGCGCCGTCCGGATGTCCTGGTAGAGCGCGAAGATCGACTGATGCGTCGTGTCGCCGAACGCGTTCGCGAGACGCGCTCGGCCCTTCCAGAGCACCGTCGGCTTGCCGGAGCGCGTGTCGAACCGCACGGCCCCCCGCTCGCCGGTGGCCACTTCGGTCATGAGCGCCGTGATCGACGCGGCGTCGGGTTGCCAAAGCGTTCGTGGGTCCGCGCGGACGAGATCATCGAACGTCCAGGCCGAGTCGATCGCGAATCGCGTTGGCGCGCTGCCGTCGAGCGGTATGAGGGCGAGCCCGCGCGGCCGGACGTCTCCATACCCTTTGTCGTCGATCGGATCCGTGCCGACGACAACGGCTTTCCCGTCACGCGTGAACCAGTGCAGCGTCGGCGCCAGCGCACCTAACGACTCACCGAGCCGGCGTGGGCTGCCCGGTCCATCCTGTCCCACCGTCACGAGAAAGAGCTGACCGCCCTTCATGTACACGAGTGCGTCATCAATGGGGTGCCAGGCGTAGTTCCGCCCGTGATAGTCGTTGAGCAGCGGTAGATCGGCGACGACGAGCTTCGGTGCACCGCCAGTCGCGGGCACGACGGCGAGATCGACCGAGCTCTCCTGATTCGTGATGCCGTGGTCCTTGAACACCGACAGGTAGCTCACCCAGCGTCCCGACGCGGACAGTCGCAGCACCGACGGGCGCGGCTCGGCTGTCGCGCTCACGAGCGGGCGCACGGCACCCGTGCGAGCATCGATGCCCGTGATCGCCGCGTTGTTCTCGCGGTAGTAGAAGGTCTGGCGCGGCGTCGATTCGCCGGGCTTCGTCGATTTCGGTTCCTCGCTGCCGCCGCGGAGTACGGTGACCGCCGGCGCGTTGGCGTCCGCCTTTGCGGTGGCCTTCTTGGTCTCCGGCTCGGGGAGCCAGGCGGCATCGCCTGTGTCGGGCGCCGTGGGCACGTAGATCGTGCGACTGTCGGGCGACCACTGTGCTTCGTCACCCGTCCAGAGCTTTGCCTTGATGCGAATCGCGGAGACCTTGCGCGTGCGCCCCGTGGCGACGTCGAACGCCCAGAGCTGCGGCGGGCCATCCTTGTCGGAGTAGAACGCCACGACGTCGCCGTTAGGTGACAGGGTTGGCCCCCAGCAGTTGCCGCCGGGGCACACTTCGCTCGTCCGGCCGCCGGGCGCACCGCGATCGGTGACGTACACCTTGCCGCCCACCACCGAGCTGGGAGTGCCGTTTGGCTGGTACCTGGCAGAGGTGTTCACGTCCGCACGCGGTTGCCGGACGACGTAGGCCAGACGCCGCCCATCGCGCGAGATCGAAAGCGTCGAGCTCCAGAGGAACTCCCGCATGTCGAAGGCGAGGTCGAACGGAAGTGCGCCGGGCGGATCCGCTACGGGCCTAACGGGTGCACGGTTACCCGGCGAGGCCTGTGCGTTGCTCGGGCCGGCCGCACTCAGCCAGCATGCCACGGCCATAGCGATGGAGCGCGCAACTGGCGAAAACTGTTCGTGGAACCTTGCCTGCGTCATGACTACCGCCAAGTTCTGGTTGGGCCGGTTTGCATTCACTCCACAACCTGCCACCGCTGCGCGGGTTCGTACAGGTTGTTCACGCTACTGACATTCTTCGCAAGGAGCAGGACTATGGCCTCGATCAGGAACACGGCGAGAGAGTTCTTCGACGCGTGCGAGACGGGCAAAGGATGGACTGGGTGTCAGCAGTACTGCCACCCGGCCGCGACGTTCTCCGCGCAGGCGGGCGCGCTCACGGGGGTGAACACCGTGCAGGCGTACACGGAGTGGATGAAGGGGCTGCTCACGCCAGTCCCGGACGGTAGCTACGAGATCCGTTCGTTCGCCGTCGATGATGACCGGAACACGGTGACAGCGTATGCGGTGTTCCGCGGCACGCACACGGGCGATGGCGGGCCGGTGCCGCCGACGGGGAAGCGCGTGGAGGCCGACTATGTCTACTCCATGCAATTCGATGGTGATCGCATCCGCCACATGACGAAGATCTGGAACGACGGCGTTAGCCTGCAGCAGCTGGGCTGGGCGTGACGGCAGTTTTGAACCGCAGAGCACACAGAGGTCACGGAGAAAAGCAATGGCGTTAGGTATGTCACGCCAGCGGCAGGAGTCGCGTCAGCCCTCGGTACGCATGCTCACCATCGGATCCACCCGCGCGGCACGGCCCGCGGGCCGGATCGACGCGACCAGGACGGCGATGACCACCACCACCAATCCTGCAATGAACGCGAGTGGATCGACCGGGCTGACGCGATAGAGAAAGCCGCGCAGCAGCTGCGTCAGCCCGATCGCCGCCACGAGACCAACGCCCAGCCCCGCAAAGAGCACCTGGACGCTCTGCCGTAGACGGTAGTGAGCTTCGTGATGACGGCAGCGATCGTATTCTTCATGCTGCTCCAGCCGGTGATCGGCGCCCTCTCCGATCGAATCGGACGACGCAAATGTCTGCTGCTGTTTTCCATGCGCGAGCCGCGGGGCGTGACCATGCGGACGTGAGCGTCTGTGCGAGTCGAGTGAGGAGCGAATGATCGAGCGGTTGACGACGAACCTGGGTGCCCTGGCGCGACTGTCGCCTGCGGAGTTGGCGACGGAGGGCGGCAGTCGCGTCGCCGCCGACTGTGCCGACGCGATTCGGCTCGAGCTGGACTGCCCGCAGCAGGAGCTGACGTCGGATCAGCGCGAGTTGCTCGCGGCGTTAGGTGACCTGCTCGACACGTCGATGCGTGACGAACGGGTCGTTCGGATCGCATCGGCCGCTTGTCGGGCTCTGGGCGTTCGCCCGGCTGAACCGCACGCTTGAGCTGCAAATCGGCGGGACCGCGTCGCGTTGCATTTCTCGACCCCGGCTCGTTGCGAGCGGATCAGCCGCCCTTGTACGTCGCGGCGTCAAGAATCGACCAGAGATGGATCAGCCAGCCCAGCAAGAAGAACCACAGGACGGCCGCGAGGCAGAACATGAACACGGCCTTGATCAGCCTACCCTGCAACAACTGACCGAGCCCCGGGACGAAGAAGCTGCACAGCGCAGCAATGACGTTCCCCGCAGAACCTTGGCCAGCCATAGAGACCCCTCACGAAGAAGACTAGGAACCACTACGGAACCCGCCGCTTATTCGATTCGCAGCAAGCCAGTTGCCGTTGCAGCATAACGCGTTTGGTTGCGATACTTGGCGGATGCTCCTTCGTTACGCAACCTGCGCGTTCATCCTGGCCCTGCCTCACGTCACCAGGGCACAATCCGCCACCGCGAAGAGCGCCCGCGCCGCACGGCTCGCCGGGGCGCCGCCGCACATTGATGGTGTCCTCGACGATGCCGCATGGGCACAGGCGCCCGTGATCGCCGATTTTGTGCAGAAGGTGCCGGTCGAAGGCGCATCGCCCAGCGTGCCTACCGAAGTCCGCATCCTCTACGACGACCACGGGCTCTACGTCGGCGCGCGACTCAAACGCCCGGATCCGAACGCCATCCGCACGTCTATCACCCGCCGCGACGGCACCAGCGACGCGGAGGTGTTCACGATCTCGCTCGACCCGTACCTCGATCGACGCACCGCGTACAGCTTCTCCGTCTCGTCAGGCGGCGTGCGTGGCGACGCGTACCACTCGCAGGACAGCGAGGACTCGGGACGCGAGGCGCAGTATGATCCGGTGTGGGATGCGCGCGCGCGCGTCGATGCGGAAGGCTGGACCGCGGAGATGCACATCCCGTTTTCGCAGCTCCGCTTCAACGCCGCGGCCGAGCAGACGTGGGGGATCGAGTTGACGCGATCCATGCCCGACAAGAACGAGCTTCTCCAGTGGACGCTCATTCCCGTGTCGGCCGCCGGGTTCTCATCGCATTTCGGCCAGCTCGAGGGCATCGCCGGCATTCCGCGCACTCGGCGCCTCGAGCTCATGCCGTACGTAGCGGGTGACCTCACGTATCGCGCGAACGTGGACCCCAAGGACCCGTTCGACGATCGCGTCGGCGGTCGGGCCGGGGGCGACCTCAAATACGGGCTCGGGCCGAACCTCACGCTGGACGCGACGATCAATCCCGACTTCGGGCAGGTCGAGGCGGATCCAGCGGTCGTGAACCTCACGGCCTTCGAGACCATCTTCGAAGAGCGCCGGCCGTTCTTCATTGAGGGCGACGAGCTCCTCACGGGCCGCGGGCAGAGCTTCATCGGGCGACCGAGCTGGTTCTACAGTCGACGGATCGGCGCGTCCCCCCGCGGTTCCGCGTCCGGCGACTTCGTCGACTCGCCGGCGAACACCACGATCCTCGCCGCGACGAAGGTCACGGGCCGACTCGCGTCGGGGCTATCGATCGGCGCGCTGGCTGCGCTCACACCCCGCGAATACGCGCACACGTTCGACACGACCGACGCCGTGCGCGACAGGGTCGCCGTCGAGCCGCCGTCGTCGTTCGGCGTGCTCCGGCTGCAGCAGGAGTTCGGCACGCGCCAGTCCAACGTGGGTGCGTCGCTGACGCACGTCCACCGCTGGCTCGATGACCGCGGCGGATTGCTGCAGCTGTTGCCGAGTAGCGCCGTCGCGGGCGGAGTGGATTGGCGCCTCCGCTACATGGAGGGGATGTACGAGATCACCGGCTGGTTAGGCGGTAGCCGCGTCGCTGGTGATGCGACGTCGATCGCTCGGCTGCAGCGCGGGAGCGCGCACTACTTCCAGCGTCCGGACCAGGACCATATCAGCTTCGACTCGACTCGGACGTCGCTTGCCGGCGCCACCGGATCGATCCGGTTCGACAAGAACGCGGGCCGGTTCACGCTCGCCGGCGCGCAGATCTCCTTTCGCTCGCCGGAGTTCGACATCAACGACGCCGGGCAGATGCGGAGCGGCGACGACATCGACTACAACGCCGACATCCAGCTCCGCGACACGAAGCCTAACAAGTACGTCCGGTATTACCAGTTCGGCACCTCGATGCAGGGTGGCCTCAACTACGGGGGGATTCAGCAATACCTGCGCTTCAACGAGAACTTCCAGTTCACGTTTCACAGCTTCTGGCGACTCACCGGCGGCGTTCAGGTCCAGCGTCGATCCCTGAGCGATGACCTGACGCGCGGCGGCCCCCTCATGGGCACGCCGAACGCGTACGTGCTGACGACGCAGGTGACGAGCCGGCCTAACGTGGCGCGAACGTGGACGGCGCGCACGCAGTATTTCAACGATGAGTTCGGAGGCTGGCGGTGGGACCTGACTGGCGGCGTGGCCATCCGTCCGGCGTCACGGTGGCAGGCGTCGGTGGACCCGACGTACTCGCACTCGGTGGACAGCCGGCAGTACGTCGGAACGCGCGCGGACGGCAGCGCCGAGACGTACGGCGGTCGCTACATATTCGGGTACATCGAGCGCAGCACGCTGTCGGCGCGGTTTCGCCTGAACTATGCGCTGACGCCGAGCTTCACGATCGAGGGCTACGCCGAGCCGTTCGCCGCGAGTGGCCGTTACTTCGACCTGGGCGAGCTCCCGGCGCCGCGGAGTCGCGCACTGCGGATCTACGGCGCGAGCGGCACGGGGACGACCATCGAGAAGGACGAGAACGGCGTGAGCACGGTGACCGACGGCGCGACGACGTTCACGATCCCGCCGCTCGACTTCAATCTGCTGTCGTTCCGCTCGAACCTGGTGCTGCGGTGGGAGTGGCTGCCGGGCAGCACTGCCTTCCTCGTCTGGCAGCAGAACAGGGAAAGTCAGACGCCTAACGGTGAGCTGATTGGTCCCGGTGACGTCTGGAATTCGGTGAAGGTTCCGGGCGACAACTTCTTCGTCGTCAAGATCAGTTACTGGCTGGGCATCAACTAACGCTCATCCCCCGGCGAGCAACCGCTCGAAGCCGGGGTGCCCGCGCAGCGGCGCCCACGACGCCTCGGCGCGCAGGAGCGCGCGGGAAATGAAGATCCCCGCCGGCAGCCGGAGCGCCTCCTCGAGCCGCGCCACGGCCTCGTCGTGCCGCCCGGAGAGGACGTCGACGTAGGCAGCGTTCACGAGCGCGTTAGGCACATCGTTGGGGCGGCGCTCTGTCCGCACTTCGGCGACGTAGCGGTCGATCTCGCGCCCGGCGTCGGTTGCACGCCCCAGCCGCGCGTACGCCTCGGCGAGGATGGCCCGGCGGGAGTAGGTCTGGTACAGCGTGACGTCCGGCGCCCGCCGAAGCGCCGGCTCGAGCCGCGCGACCGCCGAGTCGGCGTAGGCGCGCACGCGCTCCGGCCGGCCGGTCAGCGCGAAGTGGCGGAGCTTCATCAGGAAGTAGAGCTCTGGCGGCAACCCACCGTCGCCGGCGGAGTAGCCCGCGAGCGAGAGCGTGTCCCTCGCCCGCCACACCGCGGGCCCAAGCATTTGGTGCCAGAGCACGGCCATCCCACCGTCGTTCGGCACCCGCACGAGCATCCCGCCGAGCGCCGGGCCGCCGCGCTCCGCCACGCGGCGGGCGGCCGCGGTGTCCGCGCGCCAACCCAGGTGGGACATCATGTAATTCCAATACGAGACCGTTTGCTCGGGGTCGAGCGCGAGTTCGCGCTCGCGGTACCGGACGCTCTCCGCGTACCGATACGCTCGCTGGTTCAGCGTGGCGATCCGCTCCACTGGCCCCGGCGAACGTGGGTCGAGGGTCGCCGCGCGCTGGTAGCTCGCGATCGACGCGTCCACGTGGTCGAGCGCGTCCTCCACCGCGCCGAGTTGGTCGTGTGCCAGTGCAAGGCCGGGCGCCGCCGCGACGAGCGCGCTCGCCGTGCGGTGGGCGCCCTCGAGGTCGCCGGCCCAGAGCAGGTACCCGATGCGGGCGTGACGCGAATCGACGAGAGTCGAGTCGAGCGCCCAGGCTCGCTCCACGCTCGCACGCATCTGGGTGAGCACCGCCGGGTCGCCGGTGACGAAGTAGATCCCGCCGTACGCCTGCGCGAGCTTCGCGTGCGCCGCGGCAAAGGCGGGGTCTAGCACGACCGCGCGCTCGAGCTCCGCGACGGCGGCCCGCCGCGCGGTGACCGAGGTCACCCACCTCCCCATGACGGCCAGAGCGCGGAGGTAGGCGTCGTACGCGGCTACACTACGAGTCGGAGGGGTGGCTGCGGCGGGCCGCTCGCGCTCGAGGAGCGTAACGTGGAGCGACGCAGCGACGCGCTCGGCGACGCTCGCCTGGACAAAGAAGACGTCCTCGAGCGACCCCTCGACGGGCTGCGTCCACACGGTCGCCTGGTCGGCAGCGCGCACCAGCTCCAGGCGCACCCGCACGCGCCCCATACCAGCTGCGCCACTGGCGACGCCCGCCGTGCGATCCCAGTGCACGGTGCCCGTAAGCAAATGCGTGGCGCGGAGCTCGCGCGCGATCTGCCGCGGTCCTTTCGTGCTTCCCTTGTACTGCCGCGCGCTCGCCCCGGCGATCACTCGCAGCCCGGAAACTGCGGCCAGGCGGCCCCTCACCTCGTCGGTGAGCCCGTCGGCGAAGTACGCATCACTCGGCGGGCCGAGGTTCTCGAACGGGAGCACGGCGAGCACCGGGGGTCCGGGGGGTGCGGGCGGCGGGCGTGATGCGGGCGGGTCGCGCACGACGAGCGTGGCGACGAGCGCGCTGGCCGTGGCGAGCCCAGCCCCCACGACCATCGCCCGCCGCCGCGAGGGCCGCACGAATCGGGGCTTGGCGCTATCGGGTTCAGCGCCGGGCGTCCGACCATCGGGTGACACTCGGTGACTTGGGGCATCCGAGATTGAAACCGCCAGCGCCTCGGCGAAGGCGGTGGTCGTTTCGAAACGCGCGTCCGGGGCGAGCGCCAGCGCGCGGGCGACCACAGCATCCGCGGCCAGCGGGAGGTCAGGGCGGCGCGCCGCGAGCGACGGCGGCGCCTGTGTCGGGCGCTCGGCGAGCTGGTGGATGCTCGACCCGGTGAATGGCGCGGTGCCGGCGAGCAGCTCGAACGCGACGCAGGCGAGGCTATACTCGTCGCTGCGTCCGTCGAGATCGCGCCGGCCGCGAGCCTGCTCGGGGCTCATATAGGCCGGCGTTCCAATGACTCGGCCCTGCCCGGTGAAAGAGTCGGGGAAGACGCCTGGCACACCCGCGGAGGTGCCCGCCTCGTCATGCTGTTCCGCGCGGGCGATGCCGAAGTCGGCGACCAGGGCGTGCCCGTCCTCGTCGAGCAGGATGTTCTCGGGCTTGACGTCGCGGTGCACCACGCCGTGTCGATGCGCGTAGTCCAGCGCGTCGGCGACCTCGCGCACGACCCGCAGCGCGTCGGGCACGGCGAGCCGCCCCTCGTGCCGG
>DATCGG010000313.1:0-6250 GCA_036509075.1 Gemmatimonadaceae bacterium | reverse complement strand
CATCCGTGTCAGTGTTAACGGGCCACGAGAGTGACACGGCGGTCGAGCCGGTCTCACGCCGAAGATGAAGCGCCCGCAGGCGATCGCGAACCGAGACGAATCGGAGAGCCCCAATGCACGCTGAATCGAGGCGGTCCACGGCAGGCTGCGCTTCGGTCGTCCTCGCGCTCCTCTGGGTTGTCGGCTGTGATACCGCACGGGAGCCTTCGGGTCCGACACGCGGTCCGGCAATGATTCCGCCGGGCGCAGTGGCCGCCAAGGCGACAGGCCTCACCGTCACCGCGTCCAACCCGTCGTTCGGCGAACAGGGTCAGACGAACGAGCAGGTGACGATCACGGGGACGGGCTTCACGGCCGACTCGAAAGCGGCGTGGCTCCGGAACGGCGTGGTCGACACGACGATCACGGTTACGTCCACTCAGTACGTGAGCCCCACGACGTTGACTGCCACGATCAGTATCTCGTCGAAATCGCCCGTCGATTACCGTGACATCCGAGTCACCGCAAATGGAGGTCGTACGCAGGGCATCGGAAGCCTTCTGTTCGAGGTCACGCAGGCAGTTCAGATCGCGGGGACGTCATGGGTTCGCAGTATCAACGACAACGGCGAGGCAACGGGCACGCTCGCCAGCGGTGACGGCGTGTTTTATTACAGCGTCCAGACCGGGCACCTCGAAACCGTCTCGACGACTGGCACGGGATACGACATCAGCACGACCGGAACGACGATCGTCGGGTCGGGCGGTGTGGGTGGCGGCTTTCCCTACGTCTATGTTCGAGTCGGTGGTGCGTGGCAAGGGACAGCACTCCCGATAGGCCCGACGTCCACCTCCGGTATCGCGCGATTGATGCTGACGGATGGCACCGGCCAGGCCGCGCTGATCGGTGGGATAGAGTACGGCACGGGCGCGGTTACCTGGACCTGGCAGGCCGCCAGCGGGTCCTGGAAGCGATCGGTGTTGCCGGGCAACCCGGCCGAGGTGCGCCACCGTGCCGTGAGCGCCAGCGGCATTCTGGGCGGTACGACGTCTGGTCCCGCCGTTTGGATGCCTAACGGCACCGGCGGCTACACGGTTACGACGCTCGCCAACGCCGGGGCCGTAAACGGCGTCCGCTGGGATGGCGGAATGCTTGTCGGCTTCACGTCCGGGCCGGTCTACTGGCTCGCGCAGCCGGGAGGAAGGTGGAGCGCTCCGGTCGCCGTAGCGGGCGGGTGTTTTGGCATCAAGGACATTGCCGACGCGGGTCGAATCATCCTCAACGACTGCCCATTCAGGACCAAGGGCCAGACGTTCGCCGCGTACGCCGATGCACCCTACGCCTCACTGTCTCGACTCGGCGGATTCGGTCCGCAAGGCAACGTGGGGTTCGCGTCAGGGATTTCGCGCGGCGGACACTTTGCCGCCGGAAATGCGACGGTGAACAACCAGTCCGTGGGCATCTACTGGACCCTATCGTAGCGGCGGGCCGTCATCGACTGGACCACCGAGCTTCGCGAGCGGATGGCGGCGGTGAAGTAGGCCTTCTTGCGGAGGCGCGCTAGCGCACGCACCGCTGGCGAGATATCATGAACGGTAAGTATTCTTCATGAATATCTGCCATGACACGTCGTCGCGTCCGCGAAGCAGCCCCCCTGCAGGTGTATCTCGTCGCCGACGAGCGCGATCGACTCGAGCGCCTCGCGGACCAGCTCGACGCCACCAAGTCGGATGTCATCCGACGAGGCCTTCTGGCTCTCGAGCGCGAGCTGCAGTCACCCACGTCCCACCCAGCACTTCGGCTCATCGGCATCGCCGACGCTGAAAAACCCGGGCTTGCGCCGGTGGACGCCGCCCGCGAGCACGATCACGAGATCGCCGAAGGCGAAGAGACCTCGTGGACACCACCAGCGCCCTCTCGCCCGCGCCGCGGCTCGGTCAAAGGCGCGAAGAAACCGCGTGCCCGCTGAGTTCTTCGTCGACACGAGCGCCTGGTATCCGCTCATCGTGGCCAGGCACCCGGACCACGCCCGACTCGGGTCAGCCCTGCGGGCCCTGATCCGCAACCATCGCCGCCTCGTGACGACAAACCTCGTCGTCGCCGAGACCCACACCTTGCTGCTGCGGCGAGTTGGCCGCACTACCGCGCTCACGTTCCTCCAGACGGTTGGTGAGTCGCCGAACGTCGTCGTTCGGAGCTCGCGCGAGCTCGAAGCGGCCGCCGAGCGAGACTGGCTCACTCGATACGACGACCAGGACTTCTCGTTCGCCGACGCCGTGAGCTTCGCTGTAATGACCGAGCGTGGTATTCGCGACGCGCTCACCCTCGACCACCACTTCGTAGTCGCCGGGTTTCAGGCGTCAGCCTAATTTTGCCAAGGCCCTAACAGGACTCTTCGACGACCGACCTTCGCGATCGCCTGCAGTTGGCGCTCGGCACCGCCTACACGCTCGACCGTGAGCTGGGCGGTGGCGGCATGTCGCGCGTGTTCACGGCGCAGGAAACCGCGCTCGGTCGGACGGTCGTGGTGAAGGTGTTGCCGCCGGAGCTCGCCGCCGGCGTCTCGATCGAACGCTTCAAGCGCGAGATCGCCCTGGCCGCTCGCTTACAGCACCCACACATCGTGCCGCTGCTCTCCGCCGGCGAGATGGACGGCGTGCCCTACTTCATGATGCCGTTCGTGACCGGCGAGTCGCTCCGCGCGCGACTCGCTCGCCACGGCGAGCTCCCCATCAGCGAGAGCCTGCGACTGCTCCGCGAGATCGCGAGCGCGCTCGCGTACGCCCACCAGAGCGGTGTCGTGCACCGCGACATCAAGCCGGAGAATGTGTTGCTCGCGGGCGGTGGGCCGCGCGACAACGCGGGCTCCGGACGCCTGGCGACGGCCATGGTAGCGGACTTCGGAGTCGCGAAGGCAGTCGCCACCGCCAGGGAATCGGGAATGGGGAATAGGGAATCGGAACAGCATCGGGACCCTTCGATTCCCGATTCCCATCTGCCCGCCTCCGGCGGGCTCCCGCCGATTCCCCACCACGTCACGTCGCTCGGCGTGGCGTTAGGCACGCCGGCCTACATGTCGCCCGAGCAGGCGACGGCCGACCCCAACACCGACCACCGCGCGGACCTCTACGCCTTCGGCGTCCTCGCCTACGAGATCCTCACGGGACACACGCCGTTCGGCAAGCGAAGCCCGGCCGAGCTCCTCGCCGCGCACGTGACGGAACCGGCGCGGCCGATCGCGGACGCTCGGCCGAACGTGCCGCCAGCGCTGGCCGCGCTCGTTATGCGCTGCCTGCAGAAGCGGCCGGCGGACCGCCCGCAGAGCGCCGGGGAGATCCTGCAGTCGCTGGACGAGATCACGACGCCCAGTGCCGGGACGACGCCAACAGGCATCATGCCGCCAGCGACGACACCGCCAGCCCCGCTGGCCGCGAGCAGCCAAGCCGGTGGGCGACACAATCTCATGGCGACCGTCGTCATCGTGGCGACTGCCGCCCTGATGATCGGTACAGCCGGCGTGGCAATCTGGCGAAGCAAGCATACGACACCGCGCGCCGCCGTCGCGGATGAGCGCGAGCAGCGCATCGCCGTCCTTCCATTCGAGAACCTCGGCGATTCGGCCGACGCCTACTTCGCCGACGGCATCACCGACGCCGTGCGTGGTAAGCTCACGACACTTCCGTCGCTCGAGGTCATCGCGCGCGCATCGTCGGTGCAGTACCGTGGGAACTCGAAGCCACCAGCGGAGATCGCGCGAGAGCTTGGCGTTCGTTACCTGCTCACGGGTACCGTGCGCTGGGCCAGGGGCGCCGGACGCGCGAGCCGGGTGCAGGTGAGCCCCGAGCTCGTGGAAGTGCAGCCCGATGGGTCGGCAGCGAGCCGCTGGCAACAGCCATTCGACGCCGAGATGGCCGACGTGTTCCGCGTGCAGGGCGAGATCGCCAGCCGCGTCGCGGAGGCGATGCGCCTAACGCTTGGCGTGGCCGACCAGGCGCGGCTCGTCGAAGTGCCGACGAGCGACCCGGCGGCGTACGATGCGTTCCTTCGCGCCGAGGCGACATTCGCCTCGGGGGCAACGTCGGCGGCGGAGCTGCGGCGCATCATCGCGGGGTACGAGCGCGCGGTCGGCCTCGATACGGCGTTCGCGGATGCCTGGGCGCGACTCGCCGGAGCAAGAGCGCTGCTGTACGCGAACGGCGTCCCGACACCAGCACTCGGGCGACAGGCACGGGAGGCGGCGGATCGGGCGCTCCGGCTCGCGCCAACGCGCGCGTTAGGTCACCGGGCGCTCGCATCCTACTATATGAACGTCGAGCGCGACCCGCGACGTGCGCTGACGGAGGCGGAAGCCGCGCGAGCGGCCACGCCGAACGACGCGACCGTGCTGTCCGTCCTTGCGGGCATCTATTCCGCGATCGGCCGGTTCGACGACGCGGTGAAGAGTGCCCGCGCCGCGGAACGGCTCGACCCGCGAGCCGTGTTCCCGCTGCAACAGCTTCGTACCGCCCTCTCGGCGCTTCGACGCAACCGTGAGGCGCGCGAGGTGGCCGACCGCGAGATGGCACTCTCGCCCAACCTTTCCAGCATCGAGGACAGGGTGATCGCCTCGCTCGCCGAGGGCGACCTCGCCGGCGCGCGGCGCTTCCTCGACAGCGCGTCGCAGCGCGTGAACCAGGACGAGCTGGTGACCTACCTCGCGAACTATCAGGATCTCGGCTGGGTGCTCGATGACGCGCGACAGCAGCGACTCCTGTCGCTCGGCCCCGAGCACTTCGACGACGATCGCGCGGTCTGGTCGATCGTGCGCGCGCAGGTCTACGGCTGGCGTGGGGACTCGGCCCTCGCGCGCGTGTGGGGCGACACTGCGTCGCGCGAGTTCGGCGCTCAGGTTCGCGCGAACCCGGACGACGCGCAGCGTCACGCGTTCTATGGGCTGTCGCTCGCCTACGCGGGCCGCCGCGCGGAAGCGGTCGCCGAGGGCGAGCGCGGAATGGCGCTCCTGCCCGTCGAACGGGACGCGGTGAACGGGCCCTATCAGGTTCATCTGCTCGCGCGGATCTACCTGCTCGCGGGCGAGCGGGAGAAGGCCCTCGACCTGCTGGAGCAGCTGCTGGCGCGGCCTTACTACCTCTCGTCGGGATGGCTGCGAATCGACCCCACGTTCGCATCGCTGCAAGGTGACCCGCGGTTCAGCCGGCTCGTCTCCGAACGTTAGGAGCGCCCAAGGACACTCACTGTTCACGCTTCGTTTTCACTCACGTTGCGCGGGCGATGCACTCAGGTTGCACGCGACGTGGTGACCAGCAGGATGCAACGCCGCTGCTAGTCATGTAACAGTCCGACGCCTACATTGGCGCGACCTCCGTCCCTCCCCTTTCTTGACCACTGACCTCCGCGACCGCCTCCAGGCGTCGCTCGGCCACGCTTACACTCTTGACCGCGAGCTGGGTGGCGGGGGGATGTCGCACGTGTTCGCGGCGACAGAGACCGCCCTCGGGCGGTCGGTCGTCGTGAAGGTCCTCCCGCCGGATCTCGCGGCCGGAGTCTCGACGGAGCGGTTCAAGCGCGAGATCGCCGTCGCGGCGCGGCTTCAACACCCGCACATCGTGCCACTCCTCTCCGCCGGGGAGATGGACGGCGTGCCGTACTTCACGATGCCGTTCGTGCAGGGCGAGTCGCTGCGAGTGCGCCTGGCACGCCGCGGCGAGCTACCCGTGAGCGAGAGCGTCCGCATCCTGCGCGAGATCGCCAGCGCGCTGGCCTACGCGCACGAGCACGGGGTGGTGCATCGGGACATCAAGCCCGACAATGTGCTGTTCTCGGGCGACGTGGCGATGGTCGCCGACTTCGGCGTCGCGAAGGCGCTGTCGGCGTCGTCCAATGGCGACCACGGGGGTGTCACATCGCTCGGTGTCGCGTTAGGGACGCCGGCCTACATGGCACCCGAGCAGGCCACGGCCGACCCGACGACCGACCATCGGGCCGACGTCTACGCGTTTGGGGTGCTCGCCTACGAGATGCTGACCGGGCAGCCGCCGTTCACAGGGCGGAACCCGTCGCAGCTGCTGGCGGCGCACGTCACCGAGGTCGTGGAGCCGGTGTCGCGCCGCCGGCCGAACCTGCCGCCGGCGCTCGCAGCGCTCGTGATGCGCTGCCTGGAAAAGCGGCCGGCCGACCGCCCGCAGAGCGCGAGCGAGATCGTCCACGCGCTCGACGACATCACGACGCCGAGCGGCGGCACCCAGCCGACGAGCGCCGCGCTGCGCCCGGT
>DATCGG010000312.1:0-17235 GCA_036509075.1 Gemmatimonadaceae bacterium | reverse complement strand
GTTTCCCAGAATGGTCACGCGCCCGCCGCCATGAAGAAGCGGCGCCGTTCGAAACGGGCTGTCGGCTTCAATCGGGCTCCAGGATTGTACCGGGCTCGCCTCGCATAGGCCGGAGGCGGCGCGCGCCAGCGTGCACGAGGTCGGATTTCCAAAGTTGGCCGGGTACGTCGTGACGTCCTGGGTCGCCCCACCTTCGAGAAACACCCGCGCCCGTGTCGAGTCGGCGTGCGCGCTTCGCGTGATGACGTGAATGACACCGACTGCCGCGTCCGTCCCGTATCGTGCCGTCGTGGCCGGGCCACGGAGGACGTAGATGCATTCGACGTCCTCCACCGGGATGTCATCGAGTCGCGACGGCGCCTGTCCTCCGGTGCTCAGCGTGTTCGACTGCATTGTGTCGTCCACGCGAATTCCGTCGACGAACAGGAGGGGCTGCTGCGTGAGGATGATTCCGCTCGGGCCGCGAAGCCGAACGCGCGATCCCGCGCCGGCAACGCCACTCGAGGCCATCACGCTGACTCCCGGCAGGCGGGCCGTCAGCGCTTCGGACAGCGTTCGCTGGAAGAACGGTGCGAGCGCGGCGGAATCAATGACACCGACCGATGCACCCGTCGAGCGAAGCGATGCCGCGGCTGAACACGAGGCGCGGTTGGGTTGCTGCGCGCCGGCTCCGCGAGTGAAGCCGAACAGCACGAGTGCGAGCGTAATGGAGCGGGTGAGCATGGGTGGAAATTACGCGTTAGGAGGCGGTCACAATATCTACGGTGGGGCAGCGCCGTCGCCCCGGTTTGTTCGGGGCACCGATTGTGTTCGTTCGGCTCCACGGACATCGTGCGTTCGCGGTGGTGATCGTCGTGTCGTATCATCGCCGCATGAAAGCCCACGTGCTGACCGACCCGACGCCCGCGCCTCGTCGCTTTCGCCAATTCCTGCAGGAGGAGCTCGCGTCGCGATGCGTTCGCAATCCGAGATATTCACTCCGTGCCTTCGCTCGATACCTCAGGCTCGATCACTCGACACTCTCGCAGCTCCTGCGGGGTCGTCGCCGATTCACCGCGCGGACCGTGGAGCGAATCGGCACGCGGCTCTCGCTCGCGCCGGCCGTGATCACACAGTTTGTGGAGCTCGAGCGAACGCCGCCTGAGTCGTGGGCGGCACGGGAGCTTCGGCAGCTCTCGCGCGATGCCTCCTTGTCGCTCGCGGAGTGGCACCACTCGGCGATTCTCGAGCTCACTCGGCTCGCGAGCTTCAGGCCCGATGTGCGATGGATCGCGCGCGTCCTCGACTTGTCGGTGGATGACGTCAACGTCGCGGTCACTCGGCTCGCGCGACTTGGCCTGTTGGACATGCAGTCTGCTACCACCTGGGTCGACAAGGCAGGGAATGCCGAGGCGCGCATCGATGTACGGTCGGCGGCCGTGGTGAGTGCGCTCGCCGGACGTGCGCGAGCCCTGACTGGTTCGAACAGCACGCGTGCGGCGCACTGCAGCGCCACGACGATCGCCGTGCCAGACCTAACGAGTCAACGCATTGCGGAGCGCGTCGAGCAGTTTCGCCGCGAGATCGGCCAGATGCTCGACAGCGTCGACGCCGAGCGCGATCAAGTCTACCGCCTGGAGCTGGCGTTCTTCCCGGTGGCGGATCTCTCCCCGACGGAGTCGTGAGCGATGGGACAGCCAGTGGTGCAGTTTCAGATTCTCGCCCGTAACCCGGACGCGCTGACCGCGTTCTACGCCAAGCTATTTGGTTGGCAGGTCAACGCCGACAACGCGATGGGTTATCGGACCGTGGATACCGGTTCGGATCGTGGCATCAACGGTGGCGTGTGGCCGATCGGCCCCACGGAAGGTCACCCGCTCGTGCAGCTCTTCGTCGAGGTCGACGACGTTGCAGCGTCCGTGACGAAAGTCGAGCAGCTCGGCGGCCGAGTCGTGATCCCGCCGCAGGCGCTGCCGGACGGCGATCGACTCGCGATCGTGCTCGATACGGAAGGCTTGTCGTTAGGCCTGATGCAACGGCGCGTATAAGCCCGCCGCAAGCGGGCTCTCGCGTGCGAACGCCTGAGTTGGCGCGTGCTTTGCCATTTACCGTACGGCGCACCGCGAGAAGGTCGGAGGTCGACGCCGCAGTGCGTAGCGAGGCAACGTGGGCGCACTTACGCGGAGGGGACTCATGCGCGCCGGTCGAGGAGCATTGCTGGTTTCGGGAGCCGTCCTGTTGTGTCTGCCAATGGCCAAAGGCTCCGGCCAGGTGAAAGTCACGACGTCCAAGGGCGAGGTCATGACCTACACGCAGAAGAATCTCGTCGATCATCTGATCGTCGGCGATTCGATCGAGATCGAGATGGCGAAGCTCGCGGCGATGCGAACGCAGAACACCGCCGTGAAGGACTTCGCGAATATGCTCGTCACGGATCACCAGGGACATCTCGAAGCGCTGCGCAAGGTCGCGTCGGAGCACGATGTCGGTCGAGAGGCGCTTTCTTCCGATACGTCTGGTGCCGCGACCATCCGCGCGCTGACGAACCTGCAGTCCATGGCGGCCGACTCCGGCTTCGACCGCGAATTCGTTCGTCAGCAGATCGAGCACCACAAGCAGGAGCTGATCGCGATCAAGATGTTCGGTGGCGCAGCGAAGGACGACGACCTCAAGGATGACCTCAAGCGTGCCACACCATTGCTCGAGCGTCACCTCGCCCGCGCGCGTGCCGTCGCGGCGCAGCTGGGAATGCCGGCCGATACGACCGCGAGCCCGGCAGCGGCGACTGTCACACCGAAAAAGCCGTAACCCGCGGGACGCGGCACGGTGAGCGGCGTCGATCGTTAGGCGCCGGCTCGCCGTCCTGCGTCGAGAGTCAGTCGACCGAGAAGGCCGTCTCGTAGTGCACTGAGCGTTCGTCGTAGCGAGTGAGCAGCGGTCGCGCGTCGGGCGCGATGACCGCACGTGTGTAGTCCTCGCCGGCGAACGCCCGCACCGCCGCGAGGTCGTCGAACCGGGTGATCGTCACGAACTCCTCTTCCGCCCCGTCGCGGCGACGAAGCAGCGTTGCGCCACGAAACCCGGGAACGCGGTGGATGCCGGGCAGAATCTCGGAACGCAGCATCGCCTCGTAAGCCGCCGCGTGCTCGGGCTTCGTCCATCCGTGCCACACTCGACTGATCATGGCTGTTCCTCTCTGACGTACAAGTCTGTTCGCCGAGCGCTCTTTCGATGAGCAAGGAGTCTGACCCCGAACGAATCGGATTAACGCACCACGTCGAACCGCAGGGCGACCGAGCGGGGGAGTGGTAGCGTGTAGAGATCGGCCGTACCGAGGCCGGTCTGTCCTCGGTAGTTGATCTCCGGGTCGAATCCCGAGTAGCCCGTAAAGGTCAGAAGGTTCCTTGCAACGAGCGTTGTGGAGAGCCGCGCGAAGCCATGACGGTACGCCCAGCCGGGCACGAGCTTCCAGGTCACACCAAACTCGCGCAACCGGAGAAAGCTCGCGTCCTCCACGAACCCCGCGCCGGCGCGATCGATGGCGATCGCACGGCTCTGCTCGTCGAGGTCGGCCTTTGGATCGTACAGGGCGCCACAGATCACGAACTCACAGCGGCTCTCGGCCGTCCCGTTGATCTGACTGAGCCCACCCCGATAGTCGAGCAGCGCAGTGACGGTCACCCGATGAAACGCAACGGTCGACGTTAGGCCGATCTCGCGCGTTGGCGTGCTCGAACCCAGGAAGACCGAGTCGGGAAGCACATCGACCTCGTCGGGCGTGATGATCCCGTCGCCATTGTCGTTCGTGCGAGTCGGATTGCCCCAGAATCCCCCGATCGGATGTCCCACGACATTCCGAGACCGCACCCTCGGCACGACCACCGGTCCGACACCCTGATCGCGATTCCCCTGGCCACCATCGAATCGATTGGCGACAAACGACATGGTGAGCCTCGCCGACCACGCGACATCGACTGATTTGATGATGTCGGCGGACAGTCCAGCGTCGAGCCCCGTTGTGTGCCACGCGCCATTCGGCACGGCCGTGCCGAACAAACAACAGGTGAGCGCATCCTCGGAGCTCTGTCGGTACCAGGTCGCGTCCAGCCAAACGCGCCGAAGCAGCAATGCATCGAGTCCCACCTCCGCCTCGGCAATCCGTTCAGGCGACGCTTCGCCAGCGAACGGAAAGGACGAGTTCGGAGTGGAGAAGTAGGACCGGTAGTCGGCACTGCGGCCCCACGCCCCGCGAAGACGGAGGTGGGATAGCCAATCCACGCGCGGGAAGAACGGCTCATCGCCCAAGACCCACGCGGCATCCGCTGACACGAACGTCGCGGGCACGAACGTCGTCACCGTGAACTCCGGGATGGTCGTTCGGTCACGCCTAACGCCGACTCCGATGAACCGGCGATCGTGCCAGGCCAGGCGCTCGCTGGCGATCAGGCCTGTCACACGAGGTTTCGTGTGCGTCGTCAGCAGGTTGAGCGCCACGGTACGACCGCTGTCGACCACGGCGGAGGAATCGGCCGAACGCCTGGACGCGCCCAGCCACTCGAGGCCGAGGGTCGTCTCCGTCTTGAGCGACTTGGCGAGGTTGAACGACGCGGTCGCGTTGACGTCAACTGTTGCGCTGCGATCCCGCCCGGTCGAGCCCTCGACCCGCACTGCCGTGGGGAGTGACGCCGCTGGCGCCAACGACGATGATCGCGCGTCATCACGGTCAACGGCCTCACCACCGGCGATCGCGCGAGCGGTAAGCCAGTCTGCAGGCCGCCATGTCGCGGTGAGCGACGCCGTCGCTCGGCCCACGCGCTGATCGGCCGGAACCTTCGCGAACATCGCAATCCCATCGGTTCGATACCCGCGATTGACCGGGTCATCGATGGCGTTGCCGGCCAACCCGTTGAAGAGCGTTCCGCCCGCCAGGTCACCCAGCGGAAGGGCTGTGAGTGAGTGCGTGTACGATGTGTGGAGAGCAAGGGCGAGCGACCGAGCGGGACGCGCGTCCGCGTTCAGGCGGAGTGCGTAGCGTGTCGCGTCGTTAGGTTCCAGCACGCCCTGCTCGTGGTCCAGCGCGCCGCTGGCCATGTAGCCGATCCCGCCCAGGCCACCGGACAGGCTCGTACCCACCTTGAAGCGTGTCGCAGCTTGGAACGGGCTGGCATCCTCGAGCGGATTCCAGCTCAGCAGCGGCCCGGGTGAACAGGAGCCGAGCGATGCGCCAGCTCGCGTGCAGGTCGGCTCGCC
The DNA here is from genome assembly GCA_036509075.1 of Gemmatimonadaceae bacterium. Lineage (GTDB taxonomy): Bacteria > Gemmatimonadota > Gemmatimonadetes > Gemmatimonadales > Gemmatimonadaceae > JAJKIV01. The sequence goes on along the minus strand of DATCGG010000312.1, from coordinate 12,006 downwards.
GGTGATGCCGGAGCCAGTCGAGTAGTTGGCGGGATACCCCGTCACGTCGGTCGCGGAGCCACCCTCGGCGTACGTCGACCACGAGGTTTTCGCTCGCGATGGAGCTCGCGTCGTGATGCGAATGACGCCACCGGCGCCATTGGTGCCGTACAGCGCGGAAGCAGCGGGACCTCGAAGCACCTCGATCCGTGCGATCTGATCGACATCGATGTCGTCCAGTCGAGACGGCTGCTGACCGCCGATCGACAGCCCTGGAGCGTTCTGTGTGGCATCGACGCGGACGCCGTCGGCGATGACGATCGGTTCGCGCGTGGCGAAGATGCCCGTGGCGCCGCGCAATCGCACTCGCGACCCGCCGCCGACGATTCCGCTCGAGCGCATCACGCTCACGCCGGGAACGCGTGCCATGAGCAGCTCCGACAGTGTGCGCGCAAACGACGCCGCAATCATCGCCGAATCGATGACGCCCGTGGATGCGCCGAGCGAGCGTGGAAGCTGCTGGCTCCCGAAGAACCGAATGCTCGTGTCCTGTGGGGCGGGCACCGTGTCCGGCCGCTGCCCCCCTGCCGCGCGAGACATCGCGAAGAGGAGCACACCGGCGGACAGCACAACGGAACGACGACGCCTGGCCATACAAGTCAAGGACGCCACGCTAGCAGGTCTGCAGTGGAATCGACGGTCTCGGGGATCAAAGGTTCATCGAGGGGCGGTGAATTGAAAACAAAAAACCTCGGGCGGCTATAGCCACCCGAGGTTCTCGTGGGTCAGCTTGACCCGATCAGGCCTCGACGAGATCCCCGCGTTCGATCGACGGTTGCAGCGGAACGCCCTGGTCGGCCGCGATCGCGAGCACCTCGCTCGCCATGAGCACGCCGCGGTCGACGAGCGCGCGCGCGATGGCGTCCAGCGCGACCGCGTGCTCGCGGACGATCGCCTCGGCGCGCGACGCCTGACGCGCGATCAGCGCCCGAACCGCGGTATCGATCTCGCCTTGCAGCTGCGCCGACGGGGCGCCGTTGTGTGCCGACGGATCGGCCGACACGAGGCCCACCTCTTCGCTCATCCCGAACTCGGCCACCATCCGGTGCGCCACGCCGGTGGCGTGCACCAGGTCGCTGCCGGCGCCCGACGTCACCGCGTCGGGGCCGAGGAACACGAGCTCGGCCGCGCGGCCGCCTAACGCCTTGGCGATGATCCCCTCGAGGTAGCGGCGCGAATGCAGATGGCGGTCGGTGTCGGGCGCGAAGTGCGCGGCGCCGAGCGAGCGGCCGCGCGGCTCGATGGTGACCTTGTGGAGGCGATCCTCAGGGCACGTGATGAGACCGACGACTGCGTGCCCGGCCTCGTGCAGCGCGATGAGCCATCGCTCCTCGTCCGACACGACGACGCCGGCTCGCACTCGGCCGAGCAGGATCTTGTCGCGTGCCTGGTCGAGGTGCGAGCGTGTGATCACGGCGCTCTCGGCGTGGACGGCGATGATCGCCGCTTCGTTCAGGAGGTTCGCGAGCTCGGCGCCCGAGTAGCCGACGGTGAGCGTCGAGAGCTCCCGCAGATCGACATCGGCGTCGAGCGGACGCTTCGCCGCGTGAACCTTGAGGATTTCGAGGCGATCGGCAGCTGTCGGCATGCCAACTTCGACGACGCGGTCGAAGCGGCCGGGGCGACGCACGGCGGGATCGAGCATGTCGTCGCGGTTCGTCGCGGCCATCCAGACGATGCCCTCGCTGCCGGCCATGCCGTCCATCTCGACGAGCAGCTGGTTCAGCGTGAGATCCTCTTCGCTCGTGCGGTTCGGCCGTCCACGCTTGCCGCCGATGGAGTCGAACTCGTCGATGAAGATGATGCAGCGGCCATGATGGCGAGCTTTCGACGCGAGGTCGCGCACGCGCCGTGCGCCGACGCCGACGTACATCTCACCGAATTCGGAGCCAGATGCTACTAAAACCGGAACGCCTGCTTCGCCGGCCACTGCGCGGGCGAGCAGCGTCTTGCCGGTTCCCGGCGGACCGACGAGAAGGACGCCGGACGGGCAGCGGGCGCCCATCTTCTTGAAGCGGCTCGGGTCCTTCAGGAACAGGATGACGTCGTGGAGGTCGGCTCGCGCTTCCTTCGCGCCGCCCACATCAGCGAGTGTAAGCTGACGATCCTCGGCGACCTTCTCGAATTTCTTGCTGCCGCTGACGACACCAGCGCGGAGTCGCGCGACGAGCATGAGCGTGACGCCGATCAGCACGAACGAGACAACGAACGAAACGGGATCTTCGGGCAGGCGTCCCGGCCCTTCGACCTCCACGCGGGCCCCGCGCGCGGACCATCGCTCGAGGTCGGCGAGGCCGACGGCGCCTTTGGGGACTTCGGCGCTCACCTTCGTGGCGTTGGTCGAGCCGATCCGTCGCGGAGAGGCGAGCTCAGCGACCAGTCGAGTCCCGCCGTCTTCGACGGACAGCTGGCGAACCTGGCGTCCATCGAGCGCAGCAGCGAGCTCGGAGTACGGGACAGCCGGAACCGGAACGTTGGTCTTCCGGTGATTCACCGCCTTGAAGACAACGAACGAGACGGCGATCGAAGCGACCGCGAGTACAGCGATGGTCCACCGCGGCTGTCTGCCGAGGCGCTGGCGGAGTGAAGCGAGAAATGCGGAAAGGCGGCGACGCATGCGTGAACCGGCGGGAGATGAGCTCGCTTTCCGCGCGACGTGCGAGAGCGCGGCTCGTTGTCCCGAGACGACGACGCGCAAGGGGCGGCGTCACAACTATGAATGAACGGATACAGGCGACCGGAGCTCTGGTTCCCTTCGGCCACCAAAAAAAATCCAACGGCGCCGGTTGACTGAGCCGGCGCTGATCGAAAAAAAACGGCGGCCGCGGAACGTCTGAGCGGCCGCCGTCTACGTCTCCAACTATAGCAATGAGTCGCGATCGGCGCGAGTCGAAAATTGCGTCATCGCGCGAGTCTCCTGGCCGGTGAGCCGATGCCTGCGTTGGTCAGTGGTGTGACCTCGGTCACCATCGATCGGTCAGGACACCGGCTTCTTCGCGACGTTCCCCCACGTGTTGTTGTCGCGGTTCAGGTCGACGAGTCGCTTCTCGGGATCGAGCTCGACGCCCGTCAGCTTCTTCCCGACGAACCGGTACCGCCTAACGTAGTGGGTCGTGTTCGTGCTCCACACTTCGGCGGGATAATCGTAGTTCTCGGCCGATCCATCGCTGAACGTGAAGCGTGCGTGGATGGGAAGCACACCGCGGGCGCGGTTGCCGTACATCACGGCCACGTCCATGGTGTCGCCCGTGACCTTCGTGACGACGGTGTCGATCGCCTGGTCGAAGTGCGGGTTCTCGAGGAACCATTCGCGCCAGAACCAGTCGAGGCGACGGCCACCCACATCTTCCATCGTCCGGAAGAAGTCGGCTGGCGTGGGGTGCTTGAACATCCAGCGCCGCGCGTAGGTGCGGAACGCGTCGTCGAACGCCGCGGGCCCCATGATCTCCTGACGCAGGAGCTGGAGTCCCACGCTGGGCTTCACGTACGCCTCGAGCCCCAGGAGCGCGGGGTTGATGCGGTCCGGGTTCACCTCGATCGGGCCGTCGACGTTCTGCTTCATCGCGCCCTCGACGTACTCGCGCTCGCCTAACGCGCGCGCCATCTGGTCGCCCTTCTCCGGATACCGACGCGCCTCGGAGAAGGTGTTGATGAACGTGTTGAAGCCCTCATCCTGCCACATGTGCATGCGCTCGTTCGAGCCTACGATCATCGGAAACCACATGTGCCCGATCTCGTGTGTGACCACGTTGTACAGGTCGTACCTGTCCTTGCTCTTGTTCTCCATCGCCACCATTGGGTACTCCATGCCGCTGATCGGGCCTTCGATGGCCGTGATCTGCGGGTACGGATACTCGAGCCAGCGCTCCGAGTACTCCATGATCGACATGCGCGACATGTCGGCGGCGTCCTTCCACGTGTCGACGGCGCTCGGGCGGTAGAACGCGTGCGCCATCTTTCCGTTCCAGCTGGACGCATCCCAGATGAAGTCGGGGCTCGCGCCCCACGCGACGTCACGGACGTTCTTCGCGTGGAACTTCCAGGTGAGCGTGCCGCTTTTCTTCGTGCGCGCAGCGCCGCTCTGCAGCTCGGCTGCCGAGATGATCTGCACGGCGGAGTCGCTCTTTGCGGCCTTCGCGAGACGCATGATCTGCGCTGAGGTCAGGACCTCGCGCGGGTTCATCAGCTCACCGGTACCGGCGACGATGTAGCCCGCGGGAACGGTTACGGCGTAATTGAAGTCGCCGTATTCCAGATAGAACTCACCCTGGCCGAGGTAGGGTTCGGTATTCCAGCCGCGGACGTCGTCGTAGACGGCAACGCGCGGGTACCACTGGGCAAGCTCGTAAAGCGCGCCATCGTGTCCCATCCGGTCAGCGCCGTGCTCGGGGACGAGAAAGTGCCAGGCCACGTCGAAGGTGGCGGTCTTCCCTGGCGCGAGTGGCTCTGCCAGGTCGACCTTCATCATCGTGCCTTCGACGCGCGTTTTGAGAGCGGTCTTCGCTGGCGCTCCAGCGCGCGTGGAGATCTGGTCGAAGTGTTCGACGATGTCGCCGCCCTCGAACCCGCGGGCGCCGAAGCGTGACTCCTGCGGAAAGATGAACGAGTTGAGCGACTTGTCCTTGAAGGCGTTCTGCTCCATCTGCATCCAGATGAAGCGCAGGGTGTCGGGCGAGTTGTTCGTGTAGCGGAGCCGAAGCTTGCCCTGCAGTGTGGTCCTGGCCGTGTCGAGGGTTGCCTCGAGGTCGTAATCGGCGCGGTTCTGCCAGTACTTGGGACCCGGAGCGCCGGAGCCGGTGCGGTAGAGGTTGGGCGAGGGCAGCGTGAGTGGCGCGAACATGGACGTGTCGCTCACGCCGGTACTGTCGAACGCCGGTCGGGCGGCCTGTCCGTGCGCGCCGGCCGGCAAAACAAGGGCGGCGGTCGCGAGCATGGTGCCCGCGGCACGAGAGAAAACCTGCATGAGAGTTCCTGGAAGTCGTTGAAAATCAAAAGCGCACGAAGCGCTCTGGGGTCATACACGACAAGTGCCAGTTGGGTCGCGTCGCCCGGACTAGTTTGGCGGCCCGCGCCTTAATTCGCGGTGACTGTTGTCCCACAGCTTCTGCAAGGCCTGGCAACGCACAACTGAATAACTAAGCGCTGCCTGCTCAGAACTCTTTCAGGGTTCCCGTCCCCGACCTCACCACGTCCGGCGATGCCCGCCGAAACGAGGGACTCACTCGCTAGCCATACATCCCGTGATGTCTGGTCAGCGATTGAACTCCGCGATGTAGACGGCTCCCCTGCTCTTGGCGGGTCCGTAAACGGGCTGCCCTGTAAGAGTTCTGAGTTTCCAGCTCTAAGTGTTTCAGTTGTGAGTTGCGCTCACGTCCGCGCACACCAATTCCTCCAACCACCTCCATGACCGCGACCACCGACACTCACACCGGTACCCACGAGCTCAAGCGGGTTCTGCGACTCGGAGATCTCGTGCTGTTCAACGTGGTTGCGGTGCTCGGGCTGCGGTGGGTCGCAACGTCGGCGAAGGCGGGACCAAGCTCGCTCGTGTTGTGGCTGTTGGCGGCGTTGCTCTTTTTCGTCCCGCAGGGCATGGCGGTCATCACGCTTGCGTCGCGGTTTCCGGAGGAAGGCGGCGTGTACGCGTGGACGCGCCGTACCTATGGCGAGTGGAACGGGTTCCTCTGCGGCTGGTGCTACTGGGTCAACAACGTGTTGTACTACCCCAACCTTCTGATCTCGACCGCGGTCATCGCGACGTACGCGATCGGGAAGGGTGGTACCACGTTAGGCGACAGCTGGGCGTACGTGCTGTCGGTCTCGCTGGTGGCGCTGTGGATCGCGGCCGGGCTGAACATCGTGGGGCTGGGGACGGCAAAGTGGCTGCATAACGTCGGCGGCCTGGCCGCCTACGTGCCGGGTGTCATGCTGATCCTGCTCGGCATCGCGGCCATCGTCATGCATTCGAGCGCGAACGCGGTCACGCCCGCGACGGTCGTGCCGGACGTCACGGACCTGTCGACGCTCAATCTCTGGGCGTCGATCGCGTTCGCGTTTGCGGGGCTCGAGCTGTCGTCGACGATGGGCGAGGAGACGGCGAACCCGAAGCGAGATCTCCCCCGCGCGATCATGATCTCTGCCCCGCTCGTCGCCGTGGCCTACATCCTCGGCACCCTCTCCGTGCTGTGGCTCGTGCCTACGAAGGACATCAACATCGTGTCGGGATTTCTCCAGGCGATCAGCGTCGGCGCCGCGGCGTCGCCGGCGCTCGTGTGGATGGCTCCCGTGGCGGCGATGCTGTACACGGTGAGCAACGTTGCGGGTGTGGGCGCGTGGCTGTCCGGGCCGGCCCGTGTCGCGTTCGTCATTGGGCTTGACCGCTACTTCCCGCCGGCGTTCGGGAAGGTGCATCCGAGATGGCGCACGCCCTACGTCGCGATTCTGGTGCAGGCGGCGCTGGCGACGGTCTTCCTTGGAATCTCGCAGCTCGGCAAAGGCTCCACGGTGGAGCAGGCGTATCTCGTGCTGCTCGACACGCAGCTGCTCGTGTACTTCATCCCGTACGTCTACCTCTTTCTCTGTCTCTTGCGGCAGGCGCGGGGCGCGCGAGCGGAGGGGCAGTTGCCCGGCGGTCGGGCGGGGGCGACGATCGCGGGCGTGAGCGGGCTCGCGATCACGGTGTTCGCGATGGTGGTGGCGTCGATACCGCCGGCGGACGCGCCGAGCCGGTTGGCGTTCGGGGCGAAGGTGATCGGCGGGGCGGCGGCGTTCGTGGCGCTCGGGGGCGCCATCTACTGGCGGGCGCGCCGGCGCACCGCCTAACGACGCACGCGGGTACACCAGACCCGGCGCGCGCCTAACGAACCGGCACGCACGACAGACGGCACATGCGCCTGGAGCGTCAGGGCACGTGAACAGCCGCCGGCGCGGCAGCGTCGCCGGCAGGAATAGTCGGCCAGACGTTAGGGTCCTCCGGGAAGCGGCGAAAGAGCGAAATGCCGCCGCCGGACTGCGTGGCCTAACCGCGCGGTCAACCAGGCTCCGCGCTGCTGACGATGGTGAGTCGTTAGGCAGCACCTCCCGACTCGGCGGCCAGTTCGTGATGCGGGTCACTGCGGGGTCACCCTGACCTGCACACCTTCCGCGCTCCTCACGCGATCGTTCTGAGATCGCTCGCATCAGCGGCTCGCGCCCTGGAGTTCCCGCTCCGACGTCCGCCGCAACGGTGACGTGCGCGCCGATGCCACGCCGCCCAACAACGAGGAGGGGCTTATGCACCTGGCCACTCGCTCCACCGGTCTTCTGTGCGTCGCCGCGCTCGCCGCCTGCACCGATGACAGCGCGCTTCCCCCCACCGCGCCAACCATGGGACCGCCAACAGCCGTCTCCCTCGCCATGGCGCCAGACCCGACCGCCCACACGGACTCCTCGGGTGGTGCAACGACCGTCCGCGACGCGACGGACGCGGCATTCTCCTTCATGTCGCCGAACATCAAAGCGGGGTCCGCAGAGTTCAATCTCCACGAGGAAGGCGACGAGGAATTCGAAGACGCCTTCACCGTCAACGACCCCTTGTCGGAGCACAACGGCCTCGGCCCGGTGTTCGACAACGTGTCGTGCGAAGGATGCCACGCCGGCGACGGCCGGGGACGACCTCCCGGGCCTAACGAGGTCGCCGAGTCGTTCCTGGTCCGCATCAGCTATCCGGGTCGGGATGTGACGACCGGTGCGCCGAACCCGGTGCCGGGGTACGGCGGGCAGCTACAGTTACGAGCGATCCCTGGCCTTGCGCCCGAGGCGAGCGTGTCCATCACGTACTCGGAAGTCGCGGGCACCTTTGCCGACGGAACGCCGTACTCGCTTCGCGTGCCGAGCTACTCCTTCTACGGCAGCTATGAGTCGCTGTCGAAGAAGATGCTGTTCAGCCCGCGCGTGGCACCGTTCAACTTCGGGCTCGGTCTCCTCGAGGCCATTCCGGAGCGGACGATCCTGGCGAGAGAAGACCCGACGGACGCCAACGGCGATGGCATCTCCGGGGTGGCGAATCGGGTCTGGGACGCCGCGGCGAACCGGACGGCCATCGGTCGCTTCGGCTGGAAGGCCGGCGCGCCGAGTCTCGTCCAGCAGACGGCGGGCGCGTACAACGGCGACATGGGCGTGACCTCCCCAATGTTCCCGGCGGAGTCGTGCGAGGGCGATCGACCGGAATGCGCGCCACACGCGCCGGAGGTGAGCGACGACGCGGTGCTCGCGGTCGCCCGCTACATGCAAACGTTAGGCGTCCCGGCTCGCCGCAACCTCGATGACGCCCAGGCGACACAGGGCGAGGCGATCTTCTACCAGGTCGGATGCGCCGCCTGTCACGCCCCGACGGTCATCACGGGAACACTCGCCGGCGTACCGTCGGTGGCGAACCAGGTGATTCACCCGTACACGGATCTGTTACTGCACGACATGGGGCTGGACCTCGCCGACAATCGCCCGGACTTCCAGGCGACTGGCCGGGAGTGGCGCACGCCGCCTCTTTGGGGGATCGGCCTCGTGCAAATGGTAAACGGCCACTCGAACTTCCTGCACGACGGCCGTGCGCGCGGGCTCATGGAAGCGGTGCTCTGGCATGGAGGCGAAGCGAAGAAGGCGCGTGATACTGTGCTCAATCTCTCGGCGAGCGCTCGCGCGGCGCTTGTGAAGTTCCTCGAATCGCTGTAACGGGACGGGGGACGGGCGATGGCGGACCGACGACGGCGTTACTGCGCAGGTCGCAGTTCCCCGTCGCCCGTCCCCCGTCGTCGATTGTCACGGCTCGTCCCGCCCAAGGACGGCCGAACAAGCCAATCTTGACCATCCATGGGCCCCAGTTCCATCCTTCCAGTCACATGGTTACTGGAAGCCCATGACGAAGCCACCGATCGACCTCCTGCAGGGCACCGTCGACGTCCTCATTCTCCGCACGCTCGCCTGGGAGCCAATGCACGGCTACGGCGTGTCGCGCTTCATCCGCCAACGCACCGAAGGCGTGCTGGCGATCGAGAGCGCGGCGCTCTATCAGGCGATGCACCGCCTCGAGCGAAAGAAGTGGATCCGGGCCGAGTGGGGGCTCTCGGAGAACAATCGCCGGGCGAAGTACTACTCGCTCACCGCGGAAGGCCGAAAGCAGCTGCGTCAGGAAGCCGCGACGTGGCGCACGTATGCGGAAGCGGTGTTCAAGGTGCTGGAGCCCGTGTAATGGCCGGGCTGCGCCCCTACCTGCGGCTCCCGTGGCGGTCGGCGTCGCGCCTTCGCGCCGATCTCGACGAGGAGCTGCGGTTCTACTTCGACATGCGCACGCGTGAGCTGGTGGAGCAGGGCATGACCGACGCCGACGCGCGACGCGAAGCGGTGCGCGAGTTCGGCGATGTGGAATACACGAAACGCTATTGCCTGGCGGAGGACGCCATGAGCCGTCGAGAGGACCGCCGGACCGATCTCGTCGCCGAGCTGCGGCAGGACTTGATGCACAGCTGGCGAACGTTCCGTCGATCGCCGGGGTTCGCCGTGATCGCGCTCCTCACTCTCGCGTTAGGCATCGGCGCCAACACGGCGATCTTCAGCGTCGTGAACGGCCTCCTGCTGCGCGACCTGCCATTCGGCGATCCGGACCGCGTCGTGCGGGTGTGGGGCGCCCACAAGGATTCCGGCGTCGATCGAAGTCAGATCTCGGCGGGCGATTTCGTCGATCTCCGCACCCGCCAGCGCTCGTTCATCACGTTAGGCGCCTTCTCCTGGGGTGGCGGGACCTACATCGGGACCGGCGACCCGGTGCCTCTCGCCGGCGCGCGCGTGGACGCCGGCGTCTTCGCGGCCCTCGGCGTGCGTCCGTACCTCGGTCGCACCTTCGTGGTCGGCGAGGACTCGTCAGGCGTCAACCCGACCATCGTGCTCGGGTTCAACGCCTGGCGTCGCGTGTTCGGAGGTGACAGCACCATCGTCGGGAAGGCCGTCAACATCAGTGGACGATCCAGGACGGTCATTGGCGTACTGCCGCCGACGTTCTTCTTTCCCACGATGGCCGAGGCCGAGATCTTCACGCCTCTCGACCTCACGCCGGTGCTGCGGGACGTCAATCGCATCCGGAAGTTCCACAACCTGGGCGTCATCGGGCGGCTTCGCCCCGGCACAACCGTCGCTCAGGCCGGCGCGGAATTGAAGAGCATCATGGCGGAGTTGGAGCGCGACTTCCCGGAGTCCAACTCCAACATGAGCGTGGCCACGGTGGGCATGCGCGATGCCGTGGTGGGTGATACCCGTCCCGCGCTGCTCGTGCTGCTGGGGGCCTCGCTGCTCGTGCTGCTCATCGCCTGCGCGAACGTCGCGGGCATGCTGCTGTCGCGGGCCGTGTCGCGCCGCCAGGAGCTCGCCGTCCGCGCCGCGTTAGGTGCCGGCCGCGCTCGGCTCGTGCGACAGATGATGACGGAAAGCGTCGTCCTCGCGCTGGGCGGTGGCGCGATTGGTCTCGCGGTCGCCGTGTGGGGAACGCGGGCGCTCGTGGCCTCGGCGGGCGACCGTCTGCCCGCCGCCAGCCAGGTGACCGTGGATGCGACGGTGTTGTTGACGGCGCTCGCCGTTTCGATCGCGAGCGGCGTGGTGTTCGGGCTCGTCCCCGCGCTTGCCGCCTCGCGCGGCATCCAGCTCGCGCTCAAGGAATCCGGCCGCGGTACGAGCAGCGGCGTCAGCCGCCATCGGATGCGAACGGTCCTCGTCACCGGACAGCTCGCCTTGGCCGTCATGCTGCTCGTCGGCGCAGGGCTCCTCGTGCGGAGTCTCGTCGGGCTGCAGAAGCGCGACCTCGGATACTCGATCGAGTCCACGTTGACGTTCGAGCTCATGCTCGCTGGCGACCGATACGACAGTGCCGCTGCCCAGGATCAATTCTTCGACGCGCTCTACACGCGGCTCGGGGCCTTGCCCGGTGTCGTTGCGGTTGGCGGGTCGGGAAACATCCCGATGCGCGGCGGGGCCATGGCGTCGCTCGCCATTGACGGGCGGCCGCAGCCGGAAGGCAGGCTGCCGGAGGTGGGCTATCAGCCTGTGTCCGACAATCTGTTCAAGGCCATGGGCGTTCCACTCAAGCGGGGTCGCACGTTTGGCCCGCAGGATCACGAAAAGGCGCCGCCCGTCGTCATCCTGAGCGAATCGCTGGCGCGCGCGTTCTGGCCTAACGGGGATCCGATCGGTTCACGCGTCCGGCTCGGGCCGAATCCTAACGATCCGTGGATGACGGTGGTCGGTATCGTCAGCGATGTCCGCATGGGTGTGGACGGTGAGTCCCGCCCGACCGCATATGTGTCGGCCCGTCAGGACCACTGGGGTGGTATGGCCATCGTGATGCGGACGACCACGGACCCGATGTCGATGCTACCCGCCGTACGCCGTGAAGTGCGCGCGATCGACGCGACCATCCCGGTGGCCGACGCTAACTCGATGAAAGAGGTGCGCACCCAGGGCCTCACCGATCGCCGTTTGCCGATGCAGCTCATGGCGGCGTTCGCCGTGCTCGCGCTCGTGCTGGCGGCTGTCGGGGTGTACGGCGTGATGGCGTACTCGGTCGCGGCGCGCACCCGTGAGATCGGTGTGCGCGTCGCACTTGGCGCCCAACCGCGGAACGTATTCGGGATGGTCCTGCGTCAGGGCATGGGTGCCGCCGCGGCCGGACTCACGCTTGGGCTGCTCGGTGCTGCGGCGTTAGGCAGGGTGCTGACCAGTCTGCTCTATGGCGTGAAGCCGACCGATGTGTTGACGTTCGTGGGCGTGGCTGGCGTGCTGCTCACCGTCGTTCTCGCGGCGTGTCTGGTGCCGGCTCGCCGTGCCGTGCGTGTGGATCCGTTGGAGGCGTTGAGGAGTGAGTGACGGGGACTGGGGACATCGGGACATCGGGACTCGGCCGGGAGCCTTCTACCGCCTAGCACGCCTCCTCGGCGCTAATGGCAT
>DATCGG010000311.1:0-2240 GCA_036509075.1 Gemmatimonadaceae bacterium | reverse complement strand
GCAAATTGGGGTCAGAGTCGTACTTCATCATTCCAACGCCGGCGGCGTTGGAATGATGAAGTACGACTCTGACCCCCAACGGAGCATTATGACGCTTCGCACCGCATACGTCGCCGCCCTTCTCGCCCTGCCTGCCCAGGCCTGGGCGCAGAAAGCGAAGACCGTCGACTGGCCGATTTATGGCGGCACGACGGACAACACCCGCTACTCGACGCTCGACCAGATCACGCCGGCGAACGTCAAGCAGCTCAAAGTCGCGTGGACCTACGACACGCACGATGAGTTTCCCGGATCGGAGTTCCAGCCGAACCCGATCGTCATCGATGGCGTGATGTACGCGACGACACCGAAGCTCCGCGTCGTCGCGCTTGATGCGGCGACCGGGCGAGAGATCTGGACGTTCGACCCAAACACGATCGATCCGAAAAGCGGCCGGTTTCGCCATCGCGGCGTGACCGTCTATCGCGATCGTGTCTTCGTGACGCACCGCAACAATCTGTGGGCCCTCGACAAGAAGACCGGCCGGCCGATCGTCACCTTCGGCGATAGTGGACGCGTGGACCTGCGGAAAGGGCTAGGACGGCCATTCGAATCGCAGTCCGTGAGCGCGAGCACGCCGGGCGTGATGTTCAACGGGCTCTACATCATCGGCAGCTCGGTGGCCGAGAGCCTGCCTTCATCGCCGGGTGACATCCGCGCGTACGACGCGATGACGGGCACGCTGCGATGGACCTTCCACACCATCCCGCGACCTGGAGAGTATGGCTACGACACCTGGTCGCCCGATGCCTACAAGGTCTCGGGTGGCACGAACGCCTGGGCGGGGCTGACGGTCGACCACAAGCTGGGGATCGTCTACGGCGCCACCGGCTCCGCCGCGTTCGACTTTTACGGCGCCAACCGACTCGGCGACAACCTGTTCGCGAACAGCGTCATTGCGCTCGACGCGCGAACGGGGAAGCGCGTCTGGCATTTCCAGACGGTCAAGCACGACCTGTGGGACATGGACCTCCCCTCGCCGCCGGCGCTCGTCACCGTCAAGCGCGATGGCAAAATGGTCAACGCGCTCGCGCAGATCACGAAGACCGGCTTCGTGTTCGTCTTCGACCGAAAGACGGGGAAGCCGCTTTTCCCGATCGAGTATCGCGAGTTTCCCGCCTCGACGCTGGATGGTGAGCGGGCCAGCACGACGCAGCCCGTCCCCGTGAAGCCGCCGCCGTTCGTTAGGCAGACGCTGACCGAGGACATGCTGACGACCCGCACGCCCGAGGCGCATGCGTCGGCGCTGAAGACGTTCCGCGAGCACAAGTACGCGGGGATGTTCCAGCCACCGAGCGTGGATGGATCGATCGTGTTTCCCGGCTACGACGGCGGCGGCGAATGGGGCGGCCCGGCGTTCGACCCGGAGACGGGGTTGCTCTACGTCAACGCGAACGAAATGGGCTGGCTCCTTCGCATGATGCCGCGCGATGATCACTCGCTGTACAAGAGCCAGTGCGCAAGCTGTCATGGGGACGACATGACCGGCGGCACAGTGGCGCCGTCGCTGCTCGGGGTGGCGCAGCGGCACACGCGCGAGGAGCTCGCGACCATCATTCGTCAGGGCACCGGCCGGATGCCAGGATTTGCCGAGATGCTCGAGGGCGGAGCGATCAACGATCTCGTCAACTTCCTCGTCACCGGGAAGGACATCGCCGAGACGGCGACGACGAACCCGAATTTCCTCAAGTATCGGAACACGGGCTACCCGATCTTCCTCGACCACGAGGGCTATCCCGGCATCGCGCCGCCGTGGGGAACACTCAACGCGATCGACCTGAACGCGGGCGAGATCCGGTGGACGATTCCGTTCGGCGAGTACCCGGCGCTCGCCGAGAAGGGCATCAAGAACACGGGAACGGACAACTACGGTGGCCCGGTGGTGACGAAGAACGGGCTCTTGTTCATCGGGGCCACGACGTACGACAGGAAGTTCCACGTGTTCGACAAGCGGACGGGCGAGCTGTTGTGGGAGGCGGAGCTTCCCGCGTCAGGCAACGCGACGCCGTCGCTTTACATGGTCAACGGCAAGGAATACGTCGCGATCGCAGCCGGGGGAGGGAAGAACGGCGCGCCATCGGGGGGGACGTTCGTTGCGTTTAGTTTGCCGTAGACAATAGAGGGAATCGGGAACGGGGAACCGGGAACAGAGGCGCTCTACCGGGCGCCGCGCGATCCCTCGCTTCGCTCGGGATGACAGG
>DATCGG010000310.1:0-5260 GCA_036509075.1 Gemmatimonadaceae bacterium | reverse complement strand
GCAGGATTGCCGCTTCGTGCTCGCCGCCGAACGGGAGCTGGCCGGTGAGCATCACGTAGAGCATGACTCCCACCGACCACAGATCGGCGCGTGCATCGACACGTCCGCCGCGGAGTTGGTCGGGGGCCATGTACACCAGCGTGCCGCGCGTCACCTGCGACTTCGTGACGGTGACGTCACGCATCTTCGCCAGGCCGAAGTCGAGGATCTTCGCCGTGCCGTCCCGCACGAGCATGATGTTGCCGGGCTTGAGATCGCGATGCACGATGCCTGACGCGTGCGCCGCCGCGAGTCCGCGCGCCACGTGGCGCGCGATCCCGATCGTCTCGTGCGCAGTGAGCCTCACCTCGCGCGCGAGACGTTCACGCAGCGTCTCGCCCGCATACAACGGCATGGCGAGAAACACGCCCGCTGCGCTCTCGCCGATCTCGTACACCGTGCAGAGGTTCGGATGGTCGAGCGCGGCGGCCGAGCGTGCTTCGTGCATGAAGCGCTCCTTCACGACCGCGTCCGTGTGCTGATACGGGAGCGGGAATTTCAGCGCGACCACGCGTCCGAGGCGCAGATCGTCGGCGGCGTACACGGCGCCCATGCCCCCCGCCGCGAGATACGAGACCACGCGGAAGTGCGCGACCGACTGTCCCACGATGCCGAGCGGATCGGGTGGCGCGACGGTCGCGTCGCCCGGCGCGCTCCTCGTCCGCTGCGGTAGCCCGAAGCTGTAGCCGACGAGCGCATCGTCGGCGCTCGCGTCGGCGCGCAGCAGCATCTCGACCATGTCGTACAGCGCCGGATCGCCTCGCCTCAACTCGTCGAGCCGTGCGCGACGTACGTCGTCGCCGAGATCAACCAACTCATCGAACAGCGGCCGCGCACGCTGCCACAGATCGCGGTCGCGGCTCATCGCGCGGAGCGACCCAGGTCCGCGGCGAGCCAGGCGCGCGCCGACCGCAGGTCGCGCTTGACCGTCGCGAGCGAGACGTCCATCGCCCGGGCGATCTCCTCCAGCGACAGACCGCCGAAATAGCGCTGCTCGACCATCCGCGCCTGTCGCTCGTCGAGCTCCTCGAGTCGCGAGAGCGCCTCATCGAGCTCCGTCACGCGGTCGATGTCGACCTGCGCGATCCAGGTGTCCTCGTGCAGCTCGACGACCGGTATGCCACCACCCCGCTTGGCCGCGACGCGAGCGCGCGCATGGTCTACGAGCACGCCGCGCATCACGCGCGAGCCGAGGGCGAGGAAATGCTCTCGGCTGTCGCTCGACACTCCCGCGACATCGACGAAGCGGAGATACGCCTCGTGCACGAGCCCCGTCGTGTTCAGCGAGTCTTCAAGGGGCGCGCGCCGCAGGCGCTGGTGAGCGAGCGATCGCAGCGGCTCGTAGAGCAGCGATACGATCTCGCGGAGCACCTCGTGCTCGCCGCCACGCCAACGATGCAGCAGCTCCGTCACGTCGTGTTGGTGCATGCGCGTCTTCGTGCTGTGGGCGGCGTCGTTCCCGCGTCAGGGGCGACGCGGGCAAGCTGGGACGGCCGGTTGGTCAGGCATTCGGCGATGGGCCCGTGAGCCGATCCGTCGCCGGATTACGAGGAACTGAGGAAGCTCGGCGTCGACACGAACAGCAGGAAGGCGCGATGAGACTCGCATCCGCGGGGAGGTTTGTCAAACACGCCGCTGAATCACATTGGCGACTCAACGGCGATGCGCCGACGTGAGCCGATTGGCCGGCGGATTCCGAGGCAATGCTGGACGCAATGAATCCACCCAGAGAGCACTACCATGACAAAGCGATCGCTCACACTCCTTGTGTGGCTCTGCGCGGCACTCGCCGCCGCATGTGGCGGTGACAATGCCGTCGCGCTGAAGTCCGTCGCTCCTGAACCCCCTCCTGAAGTCGTTCTCGCCAGGGTCGAAGTCACGCCGGACAGCAGTTTCCTCCTGCCGGGAGACCATCAGCAGCTGACGATCGACGCGTGGGATCAGCTTGGAGCGAGACTGCTGCACAGCCCGGGCGGCGACTGGGCAAGCGAGGCCACGTACGTCAGCAGTGACTCGGCGGTCGTGCGAGTGGTCGGCGGCTTGTTGACCGGTCTCGCGCCGGGTGTCGCCAGGATCACAGCGTCCCTCACGATTGCCAATCGCACGCTCACGGACTCGATGACCGTGCAGGTGGATACGCCAACAGCCATCGGCACCGTTCTGACGATGAACCAGTATAGGAATTGGTCCCCGTACGAGGTCAGTCTGAAGGCGCCTGCAACCGTAACCTGGGTCATTCCCGCCGGTGTGCAAGCTCCAACGATATGGCTCAACGTCTGGAGTGAGAACGCCGAGAAGCTGGTGTTCGTCCACGGCCGTGCCACGCGCACGTTCTCGAAAACCGGCTGGTACTACTATGGCACGGGGGGTGGGCTCATGTGGTACGAGGAAGGGGGCGTCGTCCGGGTATCCTGACGTTCTGCACGATGACTTTGAAGCATCAGCCTAACGAGGCGCCATCCGCGTCGAACCTGCAGCAAGGGTCAGCGGCTGCCCGCCGACTTCTGGAGCTTGCCCGCGGCATCGTTGAGCAGGGAATCGAGCGCGGCGCGATCGAAGAACCGTCCTTGCCGCGCGACCCCGACCACCCGCTGGGTATTGGTGATGTCCACCAGTGGATCCGCGTCGACGAGGAATAGGTCCGCCGACTTACCGGTCTCGATCGTTCCCGTCTCCTTCCCGAGCCCGAGCATCTCCGCCGACCGCCGCGACGCCGCCTGGATCGCCTCGTTAGGCGTCATCCCCACCTGCTTCACCAGCTCCGCCACCTCCTCCTGCGCGCTCGACCCCGGAAAAAGGAACTGGACGGTGAAATCCGTGCCGGGCAGGATCGGCACCCCGGCCTTGTGGAACCGCCGGAGCATGGCCACCTCCCCCGGAAAATCGTACTGCGACGCGCCGCCCGCTTTGCGGTACTGGGCGAGCACCTTGATCATCCCGTCCCATGCCGCCCAGAGCTGCGGGGTGACGAGCCGGGCGCGCGGATCCTGGTGCGCCCGCTCGAGTCGCGCCGAATCGGAGCCCGCGGCACTCTCCTGCGAGAAGTCCCCCACCACCAGCGTCGGCACGAAACCGAGCCCGCTCTGCTTCACGATCCCCACCAGCGAGTCCTGCCCCGCCGGCGTCATCGCCTTGAAGTCCGCGCTCACCCCCGGCCATCCCAGGTGCTCGATCGTCGCCTGACCCGCCTCGGCCACCTCGCGCAAGGTGAGTTTCTCGCCCATCGGGAAGTGGCCCGAGACTCGGAGCCCCGCCTTCTTCGCCTCGTCCAGCACCGCGAAGAAGATGTCCCGCTTGACCACGTTGTGGTGCTTCAGAAGATCGGGCTTGAGCGCCGCCAGCTCTCGCACCGTGGCCCGCGCCTCGTCGGCCGAGTGGACGTAGACCCGGTCGCCCTTCGCGAACTCGGCGATGACCGGCGGGCCCTTGGTGAGCATGGGCTCGAGCTCTCCCGCCTCGATCATCTTCCCGGCTGCGAGGATCCGCGGCGTCAGGAGCGCGCCGGCCCGGGCGCTTGCGCGGATCGAATCGATCGAGGGCATCGGGGTGTCGAGCTCACGGATCCCGGTGATCCCGTTGGCGACGAAGACCGGGAGCACGTCCGGCGTGCCGAAGTGCAGGTGGACGTGGAGATCCCAGAAGCCGGGAAGGAGGTACTTCCCTGTCCCGTCGACCACCCGCGCGCTCCTGGGGACATTGATCGCCCCGCTCGCTCCGATCAGGCCGATCCGCTCGCCGTCGATGAGGACGGTCTGGTCCCGCCGCGGCTCGGCGCCGGTGCCGTCGATCAGGGTGACGTGGGTGATCGCGACCGTCGCGGGTCCGGTCTGTCCGCGCTCGCATCCGGACGAAAGGAGGACGGCCGCGGCGATGGCGATGCTGACTCGGAGGGTCATTGCAGTGTTTCGAGGTGAGTCGTGAGGATCATGGCTAGCCGGCGCGGGCCAGGCCCTTAGTCTGCGAGCGCGCGCCGCGCGCGCCGAGCCCCGGCGAGCGTCTCGTCGGTGTCATCGACAGTGAACATAACGCGTCGGTAGTCGAGCGCGTTCACCGGAGCATACCGATGATTGGCGACGGCGGGCGGGGTGAGGAATCGCGAACGTTCGCCGTCCTCCAGCACCGGCGAACCTGGCCCGGCTCGAGCGCCTGCCTAACGACCTACGCACGCTGAGATCGTAGGACGCATCGTCCTTCGCGGCCACCCCTTGCATGCCGCGAACGCCTGTGTTATATACTGAACCATATGGTTCAGTATATGACGACCCGACTCGATACTTCGTTCGCCGCGCTCTCGGACGCCACGCGGCGTGGCGTTCTGGAGCAGCTCGGACGTGCCGACGCTTCGATCACGGACCTTGCCGAGAAGTTCCACATGACGCTCACGGGCATGAAGAAGCACGTCGGCGTTCTGGAGCTGGCGGGCCTCGTCACCACGAAGAAGATCGGGCGCGTGCGGACGTGCCAGCTGGGCCCGCGCCGATTGGAGGAAGCGACGGCGTGGCTCGAGAGGTACCGCCAGCGCTGGGACGAACGCTTCGACGAGTTGGACAAGGTGGTCGAGGAACTGACACGAAAGGAGAAGAGCGATGAACGCAAGAATCGAAAGTAAGCCCGGCCCCGTGAAGAACCGCACCACGGTGGAACGGAAGTCGGACCGCGAGGTGGTTGTCACGCGGACCATCAACGGCCCGGCGCGCATCGTGTTCGAGGCATTCACCAAGGCCGAGCTGCTCAAGCGTTGGTGGGTGCCCAAGTCGATGGGAATGACCCTGCTGTCCTGCGAGGTGGATGCTCGAGTCGGAGGCAAGTACCGATTGGTATTCGACCACGACCCCGAGCCTGTCGCGTTTTTCGGCACGTATGTCGAAGTGAAGCCGTATTCGCGCCTCGCGTGGACCAATGACGAAGGTGGCGAGGGCGGGTCTGTCACCACGGTGACCTTCGAGGAAAAGGGCGGCAAGACGCTGGTGGTCCTGCGCGAGACCTATCCTTCCAAGGAAGCGCTAGACGCTGCCGGCACCGGAGCAGCCGATGCAATGGTCGAGACGTTCGATCAGCTGGACGAGCTTCTCGTCGCCTTGGGTGAGAGCTCGGGACAGTAACAGAGACGTGGATCTCGTGGTCGGTCGTCCGATAGTCCCGGCTCACACTGGCCGGGGCTATCGGGTTCAACGATCGTTAGGCGGTGCGGGGCACCGGCTCTCCGCTTCCAACGCGAGCT
>DATCGG010000309.1:0-18704 GCA_036509075.1 Gemmatimonadaceae bacterium | reverse complement strand
CGGCGCCCGGCGGAGCCTCGCCGAACTCGGCGGCGTTGATCTCCTTGTCGGTGCCGTCCAACCCGACGCGAAGCACGCGTACGAGCACCCCGCGTTCGCCGGGCACATCGCGTAGCGACGGCATCGACACGTCGCGCAGGTGGATGCTGTTCCGCTCTCCCGGTCGCACTGCGACCGCCTTCATGGTGGACGGGCGCGCGTCCGGCGCGCCGAGCGTCCCCGGTGCGGAGTCCTTGGAGGTCGTGCTCATTGTTGTGCCCTCGCGGTACGAACCGTCGAGCCAGGCTGTATTACTCGGCACGTTCAACCGCGGATCGTCGCCAAACAAGAGGACGTATTGGCGGCGCCCGATGGGACCTTCGGCGAATTGAAAACCGCTGTACCGTTCGGGCGCCGCTATCCGGCGCGGGCGAATGCCGCAGGTTCGCGTTGCAACGCGTCGCTGCTTGAACGCAGCACACCCTCCGCAAGACGCAGTGCTTCACCCACGGACCACGCCTGGAACGGACATCCGCCTGGCGTGTGGGGCGCGTCACCGTCGGCGATCTCCGCCACGTGGCCCGGTCCGCTCTCGTCGTAGTGGCGGAGCAACGGGCCGAGGAATCGCGACGCCGCCTCGATCCGGTTTTCGGTCGTGTCGCCCCGGACGCGGAGCCACGCTTCGACGAACGCGCCGATGAGCCACGGCCACACGGTGCCCTGATGGTACGCGCCGTCGCGTTGCCGCGCGTCGCCGCGATAGTGGCCGATGTAGCCAGGCTCGCCGGGCCCTAACGAGCGGAGCCCGGCGGGCGTCCACAACTGCCGCTCGACCACATCCACCACGCGCCGCGCCATCTCGCCCTCGAGCACCGAGTAAGGGAGGCCGCCGATGGCGAGAACCTGGTTCGGGCGCAGGCGATCGTCATTTACACCAACCTTGTGGTCGACATCGACGACGTCGTACAGAAATCCTCGCTCGTCATTCCAGAACCGCTCCGCGAAGGTCGCCTGGGCGTGCGACGCGAGCGCGGCCCAGCGTGCTGACCCCCGTCCGGCAATGCGCAGCGCGTTGATCCACAGCGCCTGAACCTCCACTGGCTTTCCAATGCGCGGCGTGACGACCCAATCGGCAACCTTCGCGTCCATCCAGGTGAGCTGAACACCCTTCTCGCCAGCCGACAGCAACCCAGTTCCGTCAGCTCGAATGCCGAAGCGAGTTCCACGGGCGTATCCGCTCACGATCGCATCGATCGCCATGGTGAGCGTTCGTCGGTCCGATGCGGTGAGCGGTCGTTCTGCCTGGGTCAGCTGGAGGAACTCGTGCACCGCAATGACGAACCAGAGCGATGCATCGACCGAGTTGTATTCGGGCAGCTTCCCGCCTTCCGGGAAGAAGTTCGGCAGCATGCCCTTGCTCACGTGCTCGGCCCACTCGAGCAGGATTTCGCGCGCGTCCGAGAACCGGTCGTATTCGGCGGTCGCGCCCGAGAGGCACAGCCCGCGCAGCGCGATGAACGTGTCGCGACCCCAGTCGGAGAACCACGGGTACCCGGCGATGATCGTTTTGCCGCCGCCACGGGCGACGATGTAGTCGTCGGCGGCGCGATGCAGCGATGATGGAAACGCCGCTCGCCGGCGCCGCTCGCTCGTCTCGATCGACTCCCAGCATCGCTCGGGCGACGTGTTGAGCAGCGGCAGCGCTGCCGAAGTGCCCGCGCCGGACCCTGCGCCGAACGCGAGCACGGCGCGGCGGTCGAGGGAGAACGTGAAATGTCCCGGAACGGCGAGATCCTCGGTGTAATCGAGACCGCGCGCGCGCTCCTCATCGTACTGGAACTGCCGATACCAGGCTGGGTCGGCAGCATAGTCGCCATTGGCGAGCGCGATGATGGGCGGCAGATCGCAATACGGCTGCCAGGTGACTCGGCGGCCTGCGACGCTGGAGTCGAACCGGAGCGCGTCGTTCTCGTGATGCGTCGCGTGGATGTCGCGCCCCGAGAGGTACGGCTGCACGATGAGCCGCGCGTCCGCGGGTCGGTTGAGGCGCCATGACAGGGCAACGAGCGGTGCCCCGCGCACCATCACCAGCTCGTGGATGAGCTCAAGACCGTTAGGCAGCGCGTACGTCCAGGTTGGCCATGGATCGCGAGTGAAGCGCGTGATCCGTGCGGCGCCGTCGGGGTGAGTGACGTCAGGGGCGTAGCGCTGCGACGTGAGCGCGAATTTTCCTTCAGCCGTCTCGACCCAGGCGTCGAAGCCGTTGACGAGGACGATGCGCCCTGTCGGCGGCGTGGTTGCGACGGCGAGTGCTGCGTGATAGCGGCGGGTGCGGATGCCATCGATTCGGCCGAGCGCAAAGCCACCGAGTCCGTCGGCTTCCAGCCATTCCGTGGCGGGCGTGATCATGATGCAGCAACAGCAAGTGGTGACTGCGGCGCGCGTGCGGGATCAGACTCAACCCGAAACTCCTCGCTGCCGTGCCGGAATATGTAGGGATTGTCGCCGCGAAAAGCGAGAGACGCATAGCGGGCCGTGACGAGAAAGAAACGCGCTCTCGTCGAGCCCGTCTCATCCCACGCGTTCGTCCGGCCCTTTTATCTGAGCCGAGTGGTCTCCGTAGCGGTCTCGTGGCGAACGTCGGGTCGTCGAGCGTCCTCGGTCGGCGGACCGCGGTTCGACGTGGAGATACCGGTACGCCTGGGCCACCGACCGGAACACGCGGTAGGCGATGGGGACGCCGGAGTGGCGTCGGTCGGTAACCACGAGCTCGCGGCCGAGGGCAGGGCCCGTCTCGACGTGGAGCAGGATCACCCGGCGATCGGCACGGCGCAGACTTCCCGCCACGTCGTGCTCGAGCACCAGCAGGTCGTGCAGGTCGTCGGCGGTCACGACGGCTGACGGGCGCACATCGACCAGGCGGCGCTCGACCAGCTCGAATGCCGGATGGGCGCGAAGCTCACGGGCGTAGGCGAGCATGTCGTCGCGGTTGAATCTGCCGGTGACGACGGTCCGCAGCAGCCCGGAGGTTGGCTCGATGGAAAACGAGATCGGCACGGCCGTCGGCGGTTGAGGACGAGACGACTGGGCGTGCTCAAGAAGATGCGCGCCCAGCCCGCTGCGCGCTGTTCTCGTTCCCCAAGTCGTGTCGCGCCGTGACGAGCCGATCGTTAGGCGGGACAGGAGGTGCGCTGGCCGTCGGCAACCATTCGGTAGCGTGGGCTCAATAACGGGACCGATGGCCGAAAACCGATGACCCACCACCCCCAACCGAAACACTCGCCATGACATCACGAGATGTCATGGCGAGTCCTGAGTGCCGAGTGATGGGTCGTTGGTTCTCGGTTGTCAGTTGTCCAGCCACTCTCCTCATTACGGACGTCGGAACTCGGTGTCCTCGACGTAGAGGTACATCACCGCCATCGCCGTGCGATTCTGGCCGGTGGTGTTGTTGTACGCGCTCACCAGCTCGTACTGGTGGTCCTTGTGCAGCGTGATCCCTTTCGCCGACGCGATCTGGTCCACCCGCGCGAGCCCGATCCGCTCCGGGCGGTTTTCCGCCTTGCTGGCCAGCACGGTCTCGCCAGTTGTCACGTCGCGAAGCGTGAGGGATTCGGCGAACGGATGCAGGTGCACCGCCACATAGTGGACCTTGAGATCCTGGCGCATGTCGAGCCAGCCGTTGATCGGCGTGGTCCGGACTTCCCGGCCAGGTTTCACCACCCAGTGCCCGGCAAACGTGCGGCCCTCGTGGTCGTGGTATGGCACCGAGTCGGCACCCATACCCTGGGGGCCCGCATGCTCGTGCATGTCATGGTCCATGACCTCGCTGTTGTACGAGCCATCGGGCCCATCGAGCCTAACGAGCGTGTTGATCCCGCGCTGGTACAGCGGGACGAGCGGCCGCCGAAGGGCGTGATCCCGGATGTAGTGCACCGTGATGCGCTGCCGCACGCGGATCGGCGCGCCGTGATAATTGTGGTTGAGCACCTGCGCTGTGACCGAGAGCGGCTCGTCCGATCGCAGCGGGACGCCGAAGCCGTCGGGGAGGTTCACCTCGGTCTGGCCTTCCGACAGCGTGAACAGCCGCCGGCTCGGGAATTTCTGCCAGCCGAAGATCTGGCGGTGGCGCGCCATGTCGACGTCGACGTTCGAGTGGCACATGAACTCCGACGACTTGGGCTCGCGAGAATCCGCATCCACGATCGCCGCCTCGTATCCGACGACCCACACGATCTCGTGCGTCGTCGTGTCGGTCAGCGTCACGTCCATCACGCGATACGGACCCTGCATGGAGGCCCATGTCGTGTCGATCGTGAACGCGTCCGAGTACACGACCCGCGACTCGACCGCCGGCTTCGCCGACGCGTTCGCACAGGCTGCGAGCCCTGCGAGCGCGGGCGCGAGCAGGAATCGTCTCATCCGTGATGTCGGCCTGCCCCCGCCCGACTCGCCATGTCGCATGTTCGCCCCAGACCCCGTTGACCTCGATAATCTAACGCGACGACCGCGCTCATTACCTCCAGCTCGGCACACGGGCATATTGCCGCGCGGCAAACCCGCCGGTCCCAGTCCACCGCCCCCAGCCAATGTCCCGTCTGCGACTCTTCGGTCTCGTCGCCGCCGTCTGCGTCAATGCCTCGTCACTGGCCAACGCGCAGCAAGGCTCCGTTCCGACACCCGAATCCTCCCTCGGCTTCGCCGTGGGGGCGGACTTCAAGCTCGCGACCTACGACGAATCGATCGCCTACTTCCAGAAGCTCGCGGCCGCCTCGAACCGGATTCGTCTCGTGGACGTTGGCAAGACGTCGACCGGCCACCCGTGGACGCTCGCGATCATCTCGTCGCCCGAGAACCTCGCCAAGCTCGATCGACTGAAGCAGATCGCCCAGCGGATCGCCCATCCGACAGGACTCACCGACGCGGAAGCGCGTCACCTTGCGGCCGAAGGCCGCGTGTTCGTCGACATCAGCGGTGGCTTGCACGCGTCGGAGATCGCCGGCTCGCAGCACACCATCCAGCTCGCGTACGACATCCTCGCGCATCCGGACGATCCGAAAATCAAGGCAATCCTCGAGAACGACGTGCTGTTTCTCTGGCCGTCGATCAACCCCGACGGCCAGAACATCGTGGTGAACTGGTATCGCGAGAACGTCGGCACGCCGTACGAGGTGTCACCGCTGCACGAGGTCTATCAGAAATACATCGGCCACGACAACAACCGCGACGCGTACATGCTGAACGTGGTAGAGTCGCGCGTCATCGCGCGCACATGGCGCGAATGGGAACCGCAGATCATCTACGTTCAGCATCAAACGGCGCCGTTCCCGACGCGCATCTGGCTGCCTCCGTTCGCCGAGCCCATCGCCCCGCGCGTGGCGGCCCTCATGTCGCGCCAGGTGAACACCATCGGGATGACGATCGCACAGGCGCTGGAGTCGAACGGGCAGGTGGGCGCGACGCACATGGGTACCGGGTTCGACGCGTGGTATCCGGGCTACATCGACTACATGCCGATGCTCCAGAACATCAATGCGTACTGGACGGAGACCGCCCTGTATCGGTATGCGACGCCGCACTTCTACACGATCAGCGATTTCCCCGACGACATGCGGAATCTGCGGCCGCAGTCGCTGTATCCGAGCCCTTGGCCGGGCGGGTGGTGGCGACTCCGGGACGCGGTGGATTACATGCGCACCGCGTCGATGGCGACGCTCGATTACGCCGCCAAGTATCGCGAGGAGCTGCTCTACAACCGATACCAGGCGGGGCGCAACGCCATCAAGCGATACACCGCGGAGCCGCCATACGCCTACGTGATCCCGCAAACGCAGCGCGACCCGGGGACCGCGGCCGAAATGCTTCGCCGGCTCGCCTTCAACGGCGTGCGCGTCGGTCAGCTCGAGCGCGACGTCACAATGGATGGCGCGCTCCAGCGCCGCGGGAGCTGGGTGATTCCGATGGATCAGGAATTCGCCGAGCTCGTTAGGCAGCTGTTCGAGGCACAGGAGTACCCGGACCTGCGCGAGTATCCCGAGGGCCCGCCGGAGCAGCCCTACGATGCGGCCGGCTGGACGTTGCCCTTTCAGATGGACGTGAACGTGATCGAGGTCCGGTCGCCGCTAGCAGCGGATGCACGTGCCGCGATCAAACCGGTGCGCGGCAAACCAACCGACGTTCACGCGTCGCCCGACGCGCCATTCTCCACCGATTCGATCGCCGCCGGCATCGTGACGCCGGCCGCCGCAGTCACCGGATCCGGCGATCGGCTGGCCGTGGATCCGGCGCAGAACGACGCGTTCCGGTTGATTGGCCAGGCGCTCGCGGCTGGCGGCTCCCTCGGAGTGATGCCCGGCGCGAAAGGGCAGGGTGGACGTTACGTCGTGTCGGGCGTGCCGATGTCGCGGCTCGAGGGCTGGGCGCGCGATCTCTCGCTCCGCGCCGAGCGCGTGTCGCCCAAGTCCGCGGCGATACCCGCGACGCGGCTCCGGATCGCCGTCTTCAAGCCCTGGACGGCCAGCATGGACGAAGGCTGGACCGAGTGGCTGCTGGACCGGTATGGGTTGAGCTACACGGTGATTGCGCCGGTGGATGTGCAGAGCGGTGATCTCGCATCGCGATTCGACGTGATCCTCATGGCCTCCGATTCGCGGCGCTCGATCATGAGCGGCTATTCGGCCGGGACGGTGCCCCCGCGCTACTCCGGAGGTGTGGGCGATGCGGGTGTGCGCGCGCTGGATGGCTTCGTGCGCGACGGTGGAACGCTCGTGTGTCTCAACGAGAGCGCAGACTTCGCCATCAGCGCTCTGGGGCTGCCGGTGAAGAACGTGGTGGACGGCGTAGCCCGGAAGGACTTCTTCGCGAGCGGGTCGATCCTGGAGGTGATCACGGATCCGGCGCATCCGCTCATGGCGGGCATGCCGGAGCGCGCGAAGGTGTTCGTGGACGACAGCCCGGTGTTCACGACGACCGAGGGCTTCGAGGGTGCAGCGCTGGCGAAGTACGCGCCTTCGGGCTCGCCTCGGCTCTCGGGTTACTTGTTAGGCGAGAAATACCTTCATGACAACGCGGCCGCGCTGGACGTGAAGCACGGTCGCGGCCACGTGGTGCTCATCGGATTCCGGCCGCAATGGCGCGGCCAGCCGTTCGGCACGTTCCGCGTGCTGCTCAACGCGGCGCTGTTCGGCCGGGCGACGGCCGAGGGCGCCGCGGGCACCGCCGGCTTCTGGGCCGCGCCGAAATCACGTTAGGCAACGGAATGGTACGAAGGGAGTCTGACCCCGTTTGTTGCGTTTTATCCCGCCACCACAACCTTGCCCTGCATCTGCGGATGCAGCGAGCAGAAGTAGGAATAGGTGCCGGCCTTGGGGAACGACACGGTGAATCGATTACCGGTGTCCAGCAACTTCGACGATTGGAAATGTCCGTCGGCGCTCACGATGAGGTGCGGTACGTCGTCCCCGTTCACCCACGTGACGCTCGTGCCCGGCTTGACCGTGAGCGTCGGCGGCGTGAACTGGAAGTTATCGATCCCGATCTCGTTAGGTCCGAGCTTCAGTCCGCGGCCCGCGCCGGACGACTGCCCCGGCCCCATGACCATCCCAGGCGCTTCCCCCGACAGCGTGCCGTCGACGATCGCCAACGTGCCGCGACCAGAAACGAAGGTGACGTCCGCGATGCCAAGGACACTCCTGAGCCTCTCGGGTGCGACCTTCAGCGGTCCCGGACTCGGCGCCGTACCAGGGGCGGGTTGCGGAAACGCCGTGGACAACGCCGTGTGAAACGACACGTGGCCCTCGACCTTCTGCATGATCTGATGGATGTGCCCATTGAGCACCGTCACCGATCCGAATCGCTTCACCAGCGCAAGTGCCGCCTCGGAATCGTCGGTGCCCCACCCCCACTCCGGGTAGACTGTCCACAGCGGGACGTGAGCGAACAGCACGATTGGTGTACTGCTCGAGAGATGCCCAACGTCATCCCGCAGCCAGGCCAGCTGTTCGGCGCCGAGCGAGCCAAGACCGCCCGCTTTCAACCCCAGCACGTTGACCAGCCCGACGAAGTGCACGCCGTGATGGTCGAAGCTGTACCAGCCCTGGCCTTTTGTACCCTTCCCATACCGTTGTAGGTAGGACACGCCGTTGTCGGTGGCAACGTCGTGTTCGCCCGGCACGTAAAAGATCCGGTCGGTCTTCACTCCTTTCAGCACTTCGTTCGCCGTGTCGAATTCGTCGGGCTTCGCCAGCTGCGTGATGTCACCTGTGTGGAGTAGGAATGCCGGTGCGTGTGGTAGCGCGTTGAGCTTTCCCACCGCTTCCTCGAGCGTTGCGGTGACATTGGTGTTGGCTTCCTTGTTGAAGCCGATGTGGCTGTCGCTGATCTGGGCGAAGAAGATGCTCTTCTTGTCGGCCTCACTGAGCAGCGCCGAACGGCCGATGGCGAACGATTTCGGGATGCCGCCACTCAGCGCCCAGACCGTCGCCGTGCCGGCCCATGCCATGCAACGGAGAAAGCCACGTCGATCGAGTCCGTCTTCGCTGTGATCAACCGAGATGTAGTTGCTGCCGGCTGGACGAGTGTTGCCTTCGTCGTCGAACCGGCGATTGTCGCGATCAGAATGTTTCGTCATGAATTTGTGCCTCGAAACAGGGACCACACCTTGACCCGAAGCTCGTTCGCTTTATTCCCGTCGCCGTCGGGAATAGATCGCGAGCCTTCGCGGTCTTGGTGTGTGTGAGGCACGCACGCGAGCGGAATGCGATGAACGACGGGGACCTGCAGCGGTTCGAACGCGTCGTCCTGCCGCACCTGGACGATGCGTACACGCTCGCGCGTTACCTGCTTCGCGACGAGCACGACGCACAGGATGTCGTTCAGGAGGCATCGCTCCGCGCGCTTCGGTACTTCGATGGCTACAGCGGCGGCGATGCGCGCGCCTGGCTTCTGGCGATCGTGCGCAACTGCTCGCTCACGTGGCGAAAGAAGCGACGGGTGGATGATCGGACGATACCATTCGAAGACGCTGCGCCGCTCCCCACGAGCGATGCGGAGGCGCCCGACGCCGCAGCAGTACAGGCATCCGAGCAGGCGAGGGTACAGCAAGCCATCGCCGCGCTGCCCGACGAGTTCCGCGAGGTCATCGTGCTGAGGGAAGTGCAGGACCTGAGCTATCGGGAGATCGGGGATGTCGTGGGCGTCCCGATCGGCACGGTCATGTCACGGCTTGCTCGGGCGCGGAAGCGGCTCGCCGTGCTGCTTCAGCTGGATGCTCGGGAGGCGAGCTGACATGCTGTGCGACACGTGCCAGGCCTCCCTCGAGGCGCGGATCGACGGCGAGCTCACCGAGGACGAGTCCCGCGAGATCGATCGCCATCTCGCGACCTGCCCGTCGTGCGCCCGGCAGTTCGCGACGTTGAGCGAGACACGTCGCCTCGTGTCGGAGAACGCCATGCGGTACACTGCGCCCGACGTCCTCAAGGCTCGCATTCGCGGCGCGGTGGCGCGAATGGCGTCGCCGCCCGTTGTGGCGCCAAAGACCAACAGGTTTCGGTGGTGGCGCGAGGTTGCCGCGGGCGTTGCGATCGCCATCGTGAGCAGTGGTGTCACGCTCGTGGCGGCCAACCGTTCAGGCACCCGTTATTCGGCCGAGGACGAGCTGCTGGCGTCGCATGTCCGCTCGCTCATGCCCGGTCACCTGACGGACGTGTTGTCGACGGAGCATCACAGCGTCAAGCCCTGGTTCAATGGTCGAGTGGACCTGTCGCCGGCTGTACCGAACCTGGACGCCGCAGGCTTCCCATTGATCGGCGGCCGAGCGGACTACGTGCGAGGGCGTGTGGTGCCGGTGGTCGTCTACGCGCGTCGTCAGCACATGATCAACGTCTACGCGTGGCCTTCGTCGGCCGCGGGCGGTGCGCCGCCTAACGACCTCGGCCGCAATGGCTACCACTTCGTGACGTGGCGATCGGGGGGTATCGAATACTGGGCGGTGTCCGACCTGAATGCCGCCGAGCTCCATACGTTCGTCGCCACGTTCGCCGCCGCCCGTTAGAGGCCAGGGCTGGCGGCACGGCTCGCCGGATGGCATGCTGTTAACGGGGCGTTTAAGAGCGGCGGAGGCTCCATGACCAGCGGCGTGACCGATTCGCGCGCAGTGCAGAAACCCCTTCCAGCCGAGATCGACGTCTGCGGGCTCACGCACCGCGGGCGCGTCCGCAGCGAGAACGCCGACCACTTCCTCATCGCCAGCTTTCACCGAGCGATGCAGGTCCACAACTCCAGCATCCCGAGCACGGCCTTCCCGGCGCTGTCTGCCGACTCGCGCGGTTATGTCTTTCTCGTCGCCGACGGCGTCGGGGCGTTCGCTCAGGCGGCCAACGGCAGCGCGCGCGCCATTCGATCGGTCGCCCAGTACCTCGTGGACATGTCCGAGATGTCGCTCTCGGCTGAACCCGAACGAGAGCAGGAGGTTGTTTCGCGCGTCCATGACGCTGTCGTGGAGACCCACAATACGCTGCTCGCACTCGATGAGGACGGTATTCCGGGATCGGCGTTGACCACGCTCACGATGCTCGTGGCCATCTGGCCCCGATTGTTCGTCGTGCATGTCGGTGACAGCCGTGCGTATCGGCTTCGCGACGGTCAGCTCACGCAGCTGACGACGGATCAGACCATGGCGCAAGCGATGGTCGATTCGGGGGAGTGGACGCGCGCGATAGCCGACGCTTCTCCGCTCCGACACGTCCTGGTAAGCGCACTTGGCAGCCCTGAGATCGATCCTCAGGTCCGGTCCCTGGACCTGGAGCGGCAGGACATCATGCTGCTGTGCACCGACGGCCTCACCAAGCACGTCTCGGACGAGGAGATCCGGGAGCATCTGCTTCGGGCCGATGCATCGGAGTCGGTGTGCCAGTCCCTCATCGACCTGGCCCTCGCCCGTGGGGGGCAGGACAACGTGACTGTCGTGATGGGGAAGGCGCGGATTACCTGACGAGGTCGGTCTGGTGCGTCGCTTGCATGGCTCCGACGACACCAACACTTTCGCGCCCATGACGTCTCGGTCACAACCACCGACCGGTTGATGCCGGCTCCCGCGTCTCTGTCGCTCGAGCGGAAGCTCCCGTTACTCATCTCCATTCTTCTCGCGGCGCTCGCGGTCGGACTAACGGCCGCCGGGTATCACGAGGTGAGACAGGCGTCGGAGGCTCGCGGGGTCGAGCGCCTGCAACGCCTCACCAGCCAGCTCGCCGAGCTCGCGGGAACGACCACGCAGCAGCGGTTCGCCGCCCTCCGGCGTGTTGCGAGCGACACCGCTGTCGTGGCGTATCTCCTTGGGGCGGGGTCCGACACTGCTGCTCGGCGACGTGCCGTTGCCGCGTTGCGCGGTCTCTCGATCTCGTCGACCGACACCACCATTGTCGCTGAGCTTCGGCCAACGAGCGAAGCGATTCGCGTTACGACGACGCCGGAGGTCGGGGGCGACGAGGAGCAGCCGGTCGCGGCGGTTATCGCCAGCCTGAGGGACGGTCAACCCGCCATCGGCAATATCCATTTCCGCAACGACTCGGCGTATTACTGGGTCGGCACGCCGGTGAACGCTCGGGGCCGCGTGCTCGGCCACATCCTCCTTCGCCGGACGGTCAGCAGCAGCCCGCGGGTGGAGCGGCAGATTCGCGACCTCGCCGGGGGCGATCAGGTCTCGATCTACATCGCGAGCGACAATGCGCGGAAATGGGCAAGCCTGAGCGGTCGGGCCGTGCCGGCGCCGGCCATCACCCCTGATTCCGCGGACGCACCTAACGTGGCGCGTTACCGACGCGCCGACGGCCAACGGTATGTGGCCGTGGTCGCCCAGGTGCCGCAGTCGCCGTTCCGCATTATCTCGGAGATGCCGTACCAGATGCTGCTCGATCGGCCAAGCGCGTTCCTGCGCCGAAGCGTGATGGTAGCGATCGGGATGCTCGTCGTCGGTATCGTAGGCGCGTGGATCCTGAGTCGTCGCATCACGCGTCCGTTGCGCGACCTCACGCAGGCCGCGGATGCCATCTCGGCGGGGGACTATGCCCATCGCGCACCGGTTGCCCGGCGGGACGAAACGGGTCGGCTGGCTGAGGCGTTCAACACGATGGCCGAGCGGGTGCAGCGATCGCACGATGACCTCGAGCGCCAGATCGCCGAATCGCGCACGCTCGCCGCGCGGCTCGAGGAAGCGAACCGGGCGAAGGCCGACTTTCTCGCGACAATGTCGCACGAGCTCCGCACGCCGCTCAACGCGATTGGCGGGTACGTGGACCTCATCGAGCTTGGCGTGCGCGGCCCGGTGACCGAGGATCAGCGGCGTGATCTCGGACGCGTACGCTTCAACCAGCGACATCTGCTGACGGTCATCGGCAACATTCTGGACTTCAGCCGGCTCGACGCGCAGAAGCTGCCGTTGGACCTTGGCGACGTGCACGTGGATCGCCTGGTGCACAACGTGCTGACCGGCATGGCGCCGCTGCTCAATGGGAAGTCGTTGCGTGCCGAGTGCGTCGGGTGTGACGCGCCGGTGGTCGCGCACGCGGATTCCGCGCGTGTCGAGCAGATCCTGCTCAACCTTCTGTCGAACGCGCTGCGGTTCACGCCACCGCACGGGACGATCACGGTCACGCTGAGGCCTGGCGATGACGCCGTGAGCGTGACGGTCGCGGACACGGGCAGTGGCATTCCCCCCGACAAGCTGACGGCGATCTTCGAGCCGTTCGTGCAGGTGGATAGCGGCCTAACGAGAACCTTTGGCGGCACGGGCCTGGGCCTCACGATCAGCCGAGCGCTGGCTCGCGGCATGGGCGGGGATCTCGTCGCCGATAGCGATGGCGAGAGCTGGGCGAGGTTTACGCTGACGCTCCCGGGATCAGCCGCAGACACCGAGGGATCAAGCGAAGATGCACGTCTTGAGTCGGGAGTCGGGAGTCGTTAGCGCCAACCTTCGACCGCCGTCGCCCGTCGCCCGCCGCCCGTCCCCGTAGTAGTCTACGAGACGACACTGTCCACTCGGAAATCCTCCATGATCGGAATCGACTGGCGACGCGTGGCCAACCGCGCCGCCGTAATTGCCGCCTGCATCGTTTCGTCCAACGGCCTCGCTGCTGGCCAGGCTGCCCTGGGGCCATCGACAGCGACCATCGACACCTCGAGCGCGACGCCCCTTCCGCGCGATCCGCACGTCATCGTTGGGACGCTGCCTAACGGCCTTCGCTACTACATCCGCAAGAACGCCAAGCCGGAGAAGCGCGCCGAGCTCCGGCTCGTCGTGAACGCGGGCTCGATCCTCGAGGATGACGACCAGCGCGGGCTCGCCCACTTCCTCGAGCACATGGCGTTCAACGGGACCGCGCGCTTCCCGAAAAACCAGCTCGTCAGCTACCTCGAGTCCGTCGGCATGCGCTTCGGGCCCGACATCAACGCCTCCACGGGCTTCGACGAAACCATCTACGAGCTGCAGATCCCGACGGACTCGGCGAGCATCGAGGGCAAGGCGTTCGACATCCTCGAGGACTGGGCGCGCAGCATGACGCTCGATACCGCCGAAATCACGAAGGAGCGCGGGGTTGTCATCGAGGAATGGCGGCTCGGGCGCGGCGCCGACGCGCGGATGTCGGACAAGCAGTTCCCCATCCTGCTCCAGGGCTCCAAGTATGCCGACCGCCTCCCGATCGGTGACAAGAAGACGCTCGAAACATTCAACCCCGCGGCCCTCTCCCGCTTTTACGCGGACTGGTATCGCCCCGATCTCATGGCGATCGTCGCGGTCGGCGACTTCGACGCGGCGGTGGTCGAGCGACTCATCAAGTCACACCTGAGCGATGTGCCGGTCAAGCCTAACGAGCGCCCCCGAACGAAGTTCGGCGTCCCTGACCAGGACTCCACGCTCGTCACGATCGCGACCGACAAGGAAGCGGAGTACACCACGACCTCGGTGTACTTCAAGATGCCGCACCGGAACTCCACTACGGTCGGCGGCTACCGGCAGGACCTCACCGAGGCGCTGTTCAGCCAGATGCTGAACGACCGACTCGACGAGATTCGCCAGAAGCCCGACGCGCCATTCATCGGTGCCGGTGGCGGGAAGAGCACGTTCATTGGCGACCGGGATGCCTTCACGCTGACCGCCTACGTTCCCGAGGGCGGCGTGCTGCGCGGCCTCGACGCCGTGCTCTCCGAAGCGGTGCGCGTACAGAAGCATGGCTTCACCGCGTCGGAGCTGGCGCGTGCGAAGCAGAACCTCCTCCGCTCCTACGAGCGGACGTACGCCGAGCGCGACAAGCGTCAATCGTCGGCGCTCGTGGGAGAGCTCGTGCGCAACTTCCTCGACCAGGAAGCGATCCCTGGTATCGAGTACGAGTATCCGCTCGCGCAGCGCCTGGTGCCGCCCATAACGCTGGCAGACGTGAATCGCCTCGCCAGCGACTGGCTTACGACCAAGAATCGTGTGATCACGGTGAACGCGCCGGAGAAGGCGGGCGTGACCGTCCCGACGCCGGCGCAACTGCTCGCGGTGTTCGACTCCGTCGCCAACCGTCAGCTCGCGGCGTACGACGACGGCAACGCGTCGCGTCCACTCGTATCGCGTGCGCCGAAGGCCGCCTCGATCGTCGCGACCTCGAAGATCGCCGAGCTCGGAGTGACGAACTGGACGCTCTCGAATGGCGTTCACGTCATCCTCAAGCCCACCGACTTCAAGGCCGACGAGGTCATCATCCTCGGCACGAGCCCGGGCGGGGCGTCACTGCTCTCGCCCACTGAATTCCCACGTGCGCGTGAGGCGACGACGCTCGTCACGGAAGGCGGCGTCGGAGACTTCAACCAGATCGACCTCCAGAAGACGCTCGCGGGGAAGGCGGCGAGCGCATTCCCGAGTATCGGCGAGCTGACCGAGCAGATGTACGGCCGCGGGTCGCCAAAGGATCTGGAGACGGTGTTCCAGCTCATGTACCTCTACTTCACCGCGCCGAGAGCGGACAGCACCGCGGTGGTTGCACTCAAGCAGCGGTTCCGCGCCGCGATTGCCAATCGCGGCGCCGCGCCGGAGCAGGTGTTCGATGACACGCTGTCCGTCACGCTCACGAGCCATCACCCGCGATCCGCCCCCGTGACGGTCGCGACGATCGACTCACTCGACCTCGGCGCATCGATGCGGTTCTATCGCGATCGGTTTTCCGACGCGAGCGACTTCACGTTCGTGATCGTTGGGAACTTCACGCTCGATTCCATCAGGCCACTCGTGCTCACGTGGCTGGGCGGTCTGCCATCGACGCAACGCAAGGAGACCTGGAAGGACATCGGCGTCCACGTGCCGACGGGAATCGTCACGCGCGACGTGAAGCGCGGCACGGAGCCGAAGGCGCGCACCGTCATCGTGTTCAACGGCCCGTTCGAGTGGACTCGACAGAATCGTTACGCGCTGGCGTCGCTCGTCGAGGTGCTTCGCATGCGCTTCCGCGATGTGTTGCGCGAGGATCTCGGCGGCACGTACGACGTGTCCGCGAGCCAGTCGAGCGAACGCGACCCCCGACAGGAGTATCAGGTAACCGTCGATTTCGGATCGTCACCGGAGCGCGCGGACACGTTGCGCGCGGCGGTTTTCCGGGAGATCGAGAGATTCAAGCGCGATGGTCCGACGGCGGCGGAGGTCGAGAAGGTGCGCGAGATCCAGCGGCGCGGTGAGGAGACGGAAGTCAAGCAGAACGGGTTCTGGGTGAACACGCTCGCATCGGCGGCGCGCTACGGTCAGGACCCGCGGATGACGCTCAAGCGTGACGAGCTGCGGGCATTGCTCAGCCCGACGTTCCTGCGCGATGCGGCCCGCAAGTATCTCGACGAGTCCCGTTACGTGCAGGTCCGACTCCTCCCCGAGTCGTAGTTTCGCCGCGAGTCAACTGCCAGTACCAAGTGGGCCAGTTGATCGGTGGTCAGCCATCAGGCATCAGATCCCAACCGGTCAGTTGTGGGGCCTTGCGGAAGAGATCAGAGGCAACGGGACCTGATGCCCGATGACCCACGACTAACGACTGGCACACTTGGTACTGCGGTTTCTTTGCGGCTTGTCCCGCCGCTGAAACCGTCCTGTCCGGGCGCCACGTAGAGGCTGTACCTCCTCGAGATTCTGCCTAATGGATACGTTCCTGCAGGACGTGCGGTACGCCTTCCGGACGCTGTCGCGCAGCCGGATGTTCGCCCTCATTGCCGTCGCGTGTCTCGCGATCGGCATTGGCGTAAACACCACGATCTTCAGCGTGGTCAACGCCATCCTGCTCCGACCCTTCGCGTTCACCGATCCCGAGCGCCTCGTCGTGCTCGAGGAGCTGGATACGAAGAATGACGACCGGGCGGGTGTCGCCTGGCCGAATCTGGTGGATTGGCGCAGCCAATCGAAGGTGTTCACGGACATTGGGGCGGTGCAGGGGCGGTCGCTCACGCTGGCGAACGTGGCCGAGCCCGAACGCCTCGAGGGAAGCGCGATCACGTGGAACCTCTTCCCGATGCTCGGAGTCAAGCCCGCCCTCGGCCGCCTGATTCGCGCCGAAGAGGACAAGCCGGGTGGCGATCGCGTCGTGCTCCTGAGCGACGGCCTTTGGCAGCGCCGGTTTGGCCGCGATCCGACGATCGTCGGCAAGACGCTCATGTTGAACGAGATCGCGCACACGGTGATCGGCGTGATGCCACCGGCGTTCAAGTTCCCCGAGCAGAGTGAGCTCTGGGTTCCGCTGCGCGAGCTCGACGGCGTGAGCCGACGGCGCGACAAGGGACTCTTCACGTTCGCGCGGCTGGCGCCGGGAGTGACGATCGACCAGGCACGAACGGCGCTCACGCAGGTCTCCGCGCGGCTGACCCGGGAATACCTCGAGAACGCCGACTGGAGCGCGAAGCTCACGCCGCTCAGAGACACCTTCATTCCGTCCGATATCCGGCTCATCACGCTCACGATGATGGGTGCGGTGACATTCGTGCTCCTCATTGCCTGCGCGAACGTCGCGAATCTGACGCTGGCACGCGCCACCGCACGATCGCGCGAGATCGCGATCCGATCGGCGTTAGGCGCCGGCAAGCATCGGATCGTGCGGCAGCTGCTCACCGAGAGCGCCATCGTTGCCTTCGTCGGTGGCGCGCTCGGTATTCCACTCGCTGCGTGGGGACTCAAGCTCCTGGACGCCGCGATGCCGCCGTCGGATGCCATCCCTTACTACATCGACTGGCGGATCGACCAGCCGACGCTCGTCTACACGATCATCATCTCGATGTTGACTGGCGTGCTGTTCGGGCTCGCACCTGCATTGCAGGCGGCGCGGGGCAGCCTCCAGGAAGCGTTGCGCGACGGCGCGCGGGGCAGTGGGTCCGGCGTGCGCAAGAATCGGCTGCGAAGCGCTCTCGTCGTCGCCGAGATCGCGCTGTCGCTCGTGCTCCTGGTCGGTGCTTCGCTCTTCGTGCGGAGCTTCCTCACGCTCCAGAACACGAGCGCCGGGTTCTCGACGACGTCGCTCATGACGACGCGCTTCTACCTGCAGGGGCCGCGCTACGATTCGCTCGCGTACCGCGCTCGACGAGCCGAGGACATTCTGGAGCGGGTGGAGGCGTTACCGGGCGTGCAGTCCGCGTTCGTGTCCGGGCTGATTCCAGCGAGCGGCGGCATGGGTGGCGGTGAGATCCTCGTCGACGGGCGCGCGGCCGAGTCGGGCCGACAGCCGCTGGGACTCTACGCCGGCGTCAGCGAACACTTCTTTTCGACGTTAGGCGTCAAGCTCCTGAGCGGCCGCACGTTCACCGCGGCCGAGGCGCGCGACAGTACCCCGGTAGCGGTCATCAACCAGACCATGGCGAAGCGCCTGTGGCCGGACGCCGACCCGATCGGGCGCCGGTTCAAGTATGCGAACGACTCGCTGGGCCCATGGTTCACGGTCGTCGGCCTTACGCCCGACATCGCGAACGATGATCTCGACGAGAAGCGCCCGCAGCTCGCGGCCTATCTGCCGCTGCGCTTTGCGGTCTGGCGCGGGCTCGGGCTCGTCGTGCGAACGACCGGGGAGCCGTCCGCTATCACGCCGGCGCTTCGTCGCGCCATTCGCGACTCGGACGCGACGCTGGCGCTCTACGACGTGAACACGATGGAGAAGGTGCGCCAGCTGGGGTTCTGGCAGTACGGTCTGTTCGGCAAGATGTTCTCGGTGTTCGGCGTCATCGCGTTGTTGCTGGCCGCCGTCGGGGTGTACGGGGTGATCTCCTACAGCGTGTCACAGCGCACACAGGAGATCGGCGTCCGCGTCGCGCTCGGCGCCCGTCGTGCGGATGTCCTCAGGCTGGTGGTGGGGCAGGGGATGCGGCTCGCGGCGATCGGACTGGGCGTCGGACTGGTTGGCGCGTTAGGCGTCACGCGCGTCGTGCGCAGTCTGCTGTTCGGCGTCACGCCGACGGATCCCGTGAGCTTCGCCGGCATCACGGTGTTTCTGACGCTGGTGGCGGCGGTGGCGAGCTGGCTCCCGGCGCGGCGCGCGATGGGTGTCGATCCGATCGTGGCGTTGAGGCGGGACTGACGCGGATAGCGGGCAGCTGCCGGCTGGTAGCCGAGGGCTGCAGGCTACTGCCGCTTGCTACGAGCTGCTGCTATTACCCCAACGAGCCGAGTCCCCAGTCCCCAGTCCCCAGTCCCGATTCCCGATTCCCGATTCCCGATTCCCGATTCCCGATTCCCG
>DATCGG010000308.1:0-4157 GCA_036509075.1 Gemmatimonadaceae bacterium | reverse complement strand
CATGAAGGACGCGGTGGAGCTGGCCCGCCACGAGCTGATCGAGGCGGCCGTCACGCACGACGAGCAGCTGATCGAGAAGTACCTGGGCGGCGAGGAGCTGTCCGACGACGAGATTCGTCACGCGATTCGCGCGGCGACCGTCGGTGGGTTCATCACGCCGGTGCTCTGCGGCGCGTCGTTCAAGAACAAGGGTGTCCAGGCGTTGCTCGATTCGGTGATCGACTTCCTGCCGGCGCCGGTCGATGTGAAGGCGATCAAAGGACACCTGCCGCATCATGACGAGACGTTCGACGAGCGGCCGCCCTCCGATGAGGCACCGTTCGCGGCGCTCGCGTTCAAGATCGCGACGGACCCGTTCGTCGGGAAGCTGACGTTCTTCCGCGTGTATTCGGGGGTGCTCGAGTCGGGCTCGTACGTCTACAACTCGACGAAGGACAAACGCGAGCGCATCGGTCGTCTCCTGCAGATGCACGCCAACAAGCGCGAGGAGATCGAAGAGGTGCGCGCGGGCGACATCGCCGCGGCGATCGGACTCAAGGACACGCGCACGGGCGACACGCTTTGCGACGACGATCAGCCGATCATCCTGGAGGCGATGAAGTTTCCGGCGCCGGTCATCGACGTGGCGATCGAGCCCAAGACGAAGGCCGACCAGGACAAGCTCGGTATCGCGCTGGCGAAACTGGCGGAGGAGGATCCGACGTTCCGCGTGCACACGGATGCGGAAACGTCTCAGACGATCATTTCGGGGATGGGCGAGCTGCACCTCGAGATCATCGTCGACCGCATGATGCGCGAGTTCAAAGTCGACGCGAACGTAGGGCGGCCGCAGGTCGCCTATCGCGAGACGATCAAGAAGCGCGTCGACAAGGTCGAAGGAAAGTTCATTCGTCAGTCGGGTGGTAAGGGGCAGTACGGACACGTCGTCATCAACATGTATCCGGCCGAACCGGGACAGGGCTTCGTGTTCGAGGACAAGATCGTCGGCGGCGTGATCCCCCGTGAGTACATCGCTCCGGTGGAGCAGGGGATCAAGGAAGCGCTGGAGAACGGCGTGCTGGCCGGCTATCCGATGGTCGACGTCGCGGTGCAGCTCGTGTACGGGTCGTACCACGATGTCGACTCGAGCGAAATGGCGTTCAAGATCGCGGGCTCCATGGCTTACAAAGAGGCCGCGAAGAAAGCGAACCCGGTTTTGCTCGAGCCCATGATGAACGTCGAGGTGGTTACTCCCGAGGCGTACATGGGCGACGTGCTGGGCGATCTCTCGGCTCGGCGCGGCAAGATCGGCGGTATGACGCAGCGTGGCGAAGCGCAGGTGATCGCCTCGAGCGTGCCGCTGTCGGAGATGTTCGGGTACTCGACGCGACTGCGATCGATGACGCAGGGTCGTGCCGTCTACTCGATGGAGTTCGCGCACTACGAGGAAGTGCCGAAGTCCAAGGCGGAGGAAATTATCAACAAGGTGAAGTCGTGAGCCTTGGGGTTAACTCTCAGAGGAAGCACTACAATGGCTAAGGCAAAGTTCGAGCGGACGAAACCGCACGTGAACGTCGGCACGATCGGCCACGTCGACCATGGCAAGACGACGTTGACGGCCGCCCTGACGAAGATCTCGTCGGACAAGGGGTATGGCACGAAGTACGTCTCGTACGACGAAGTCGCGAAAGCGTCAGCGTCGCAGGGACGTCGTGATGCCACGAAGATCCTCACGATCGCGACGAGCCACGTCGAATACGAAACGCCGAACCGCCATTACGCGCACGTCGACTGCCCCGGGCACGCCGACTACGTGAAGAACATGATCACGGGTGCCGCGCAGATGGACGGCGCGATCCTCGTGGTGAGCGCGGTGGACGGCCCGATGCCGCAGACGCGCGAGCACATCCTGCTCGCCCGCCAGGTGAACGTGCCGCGCATCGTCGTCTTCCTCAACAAGTGCGATCTCGTCGAGGACGCCGAGCTGCTCGATCTCGTGGAGCTCGAGGTCCGCGAGCTGCTCTCGAAGTACGAGTACGCGGGCGACGACGCGCCGGTCATTCGCGGCGCGGCGATCAAGGCCATCGAGGGCGACCCCCAGTGGGTCGCGAAGATCCAGGAGCTCTACGAGGCGCTCGACACGTTCATCCCGCAGCCGGTGCGCGAGATCGACAAGCCGTTCCTGCTCCCGGTCGAGGACGTGTTCTCGATCACGGGCCGCGGCACGGTGGCGACAGGCCGTATCGAGCGTGGCCGCATCAAGGTTGGTGAGGAGCTCGAATTGGTGGGCTTCGAAGCGAGCAAGAAGACGGTCGTCACGGGCGTCGAGATGTTCCGCAAGCTGCTCGACAGCGGTGAGGCGGGCGACAACGTCGGTCTTCTGCTCCGCGGCGTGGACAAGAAGGAGATCGAGCGCGGCATGGTGCTCGCCAAGCCCGGCTCGATTCCTCCGCACACGAAGTTCGAGGCCGAGGTGTACGTCCTCACGAAGGAAGAGGGCGGCCGTCACACGCCGTTCTTCAAGGGCTATCGCCCGCAGTTCTATTTCCGCACGACGGACGTGACGGGCTCGGTGGAGCTCCCGGCCGGCACGGAGATGGTCATGCCGGGTGACAACATCCAGATGACGATCGAGCTGATCACGCCGATCGCCATGGAAGAGCAGCTCCGTTTCGCGATCCGCGAGGGCGGCCGAACGGTCGGCGCGGGCGTCGTCACGAAGATCTTGAAGTAGGGACTAGGGACTGGGGACTAGGGACTCGGCAGTTCGAGATCCTCGTCCCCAGTCGCCGTTCCAGTCCCCAGTCCCCAAGTCCCCAGTCCCCGGAACAGCAATGGCTGGACGAATTCGGATTCGACTAAAGGCTTTTGATCACGCCGTCATCGACCAGGCATCCGCGGACATCGTGCGGACCGCTGAGAAGACGGGCGCGCAGGTATCGGGGCCGATCCCGCTGCCGACGAAGACGCAGCGATGGACGGTGCTCCGTTCGCCGCACGTCGACAAGAAGTCGCGCGAACAGTTCGAGCTCAAGACGCACAAGCGCGTGATCGACATTCTCGACTCGCGCGCGCAGACGGTCGACGCGTTGACGAAGCTGGATCTACCAGCCGGCGTCGACGTCGAGATCAAAGTGGAGTAACAACGGGGAATAGGGACTGGGGACTGGGGACTCGGCCGGGATGCTTCTGCCGGCGCGGAGATTTGATCAGCGACGGAAGGCTCCCGGCCGAGTCCCCTGTCCCTAGTCCCCAATCCCTTGAGTCCAACGGCCACGATGGATGTTGCTGCCTAACGGCGGCGTCCAGGCTGCGACTATTCAGAGGAATCATGATCGGAATCATCGGTAAGAAGCTGGGGATGACCCAGGTGTTCAACGACCAGGGGCAGCAGATCCCCGTGACGGTCGTTGAAGCACCGCCCAACCCGGTGCTCGGTTTCACCGAGAAGGCGAAAGCGGGATTCGCGTCCGTGCAGCTTGGCTACGGGAAGCAGCGCACGGCGCGCGAGTCGAAGAAGGGCGAGGGCAAGCCGCGCGGTCGCCGCGCGACGCAGGCCGAGCTCGGGCACGCGAAGAAGGGGGGGCTCGACTACGCACCCCGGGTGCTGCGCTCGTTCCGGCTCGATGACGCGCCAGGCAAGAACCCGGAGATCCCGTCGTTCAACGTCGGCGACACGATCAACGTCGGCGTGTTCGCCGTCGGCGATCAGGTGAAGGTCACTGGCACGTCGAAGGGGCGCGGATTTCAGGGCATCGTGAAGCGGCACAAGGCCGGTGGTGGCCCGAATACGCACGGTAACACGAAGCACCGGCGGCCGGGCTCGATCGGACCGGGAACCGATCCGTCACGAGTCATCAAGGGCAAGGCGATGCCGGGGCAGCACGGCAACAGGCGGCACACGCAGACGCACCTCCGTGTCGAGAAGATCGACGCCGAGCGCAATCTGATCTACATCCGCGGTTCGATCGCCGGCCCGACCAACGGGATCGTGCTCGTCCGCAAGCAGTCTTAAAGGCTCGAGACATGGCAGAGACGACGACATTCGAGGCCGCGGCGTACACGTCGCAGGGGACCGCGCGGGAGCGCGTGCGTCTGCCGGAGACTGTGTTCGACGGCATCGTGAACATGCCGGTGATGCACCAGGCGGTGAAGGCATTCCTTGCCAATCAGCGCCA